>DASWJZ010000260.1:0-8604 GCA_036396875.1 Propylenella sp. | reverse complement strand
CGCTCTCGCGGATATCGGCACTGACCAGGATCAAAGGGCTCATTTCAGCGTCCGTCGAAGGCGTCGGGCGGCCGGCGCATGGCGTCACGCCTTCATTTTAAGCCTGCTGCGTTCCGGACAACAGCCCCGGAACCCTACGGCACGCGCAACATTTCCTTGCCGACGGCCAAGCGGAGGGACCAATGCCCGCAAAGTCCAAAGCGCAGCAGAAAGCCGCCGGCGCGGCGCTTGCCGCCAAGCGGGGCGAGACGCCGAAGAGCAAGCTCAAAGGCGCATCGAGAAGCATGGCAGACTCCATGAGCGAGGAGCAGCTTGAGGAGTTCGCCAAGGGCAGCCGCAAGGGAAAGCCCGAGCACGTTCCTTCGAAGAGATAGCGTCAGAGCAACATGCCGGGGCAGCCCGGCGCCGGCGGACACAAAATGCATTGCGCAGCGCCCCTTCGCTGCCGCTAACATGCGGCCATGCGTCCGAGTCGTCTCGCAGCCGCCCTTGCCCTTTCCGTGTCGCTCGCCGCGGCTTCCTGTGTCGATACCAGCCAGTATCTGGAGCTGGCCGGGGGCGGCTTCATCTTCAACTACAGGAACGCCGAGGCGACCTACGGCATCATCCTCGTCCCGCGGAAGGACCCGCCCGAGGGCGCGGTGATCGAGGTGAGCTTCGAGAACCCGGCGGGCGGCGATCCTATCCTGCTCAACAAGCCGGCGCGGGCCGGCGGTCGCATCGAGTTCCAGACCCCGGGTGTGCGGGGGATCGAGAAGGACAAGCCCTATCATGTGGTGGTGCTGCTCAAGGCCGCTGACGGCACCGAATTGCAGCGGCTGGAGAAGGACTACAAATCCGATCTCGACCAGTCGGTGTTGCCGGAGCGGCCGCTCGCGATCGGTCCAGGCTATCAGCAGAACATCGATGAGAGCGCGACGCCGTTCCCGCCGTCCCTTTGGAATCCGGTCCCGGGGCTCCAGTAGGCTGCGGCCGCTCGCCGTCGCTCAGCGCATGTACCGGCTCGCCGCTTCATCGTCATCCGGCTCACGCTCCTCGATCAATTCGCGGATGCGGCTCCAGCGCTCCTGCTCGGCCAGATCGCCCAGCAGGTAGGCGTCCATCGAACGCCATCCGGCGAGGTCGCGCGCGTGAGGGCCATGGCGCTCGCGCCAGGCTTCGGCCTCCCGCCGAAGCCCTGTCGCCCGTCTGCGCCTTGCCCGCCACCAGCGTAGGATCATGCAGTTCACCGCCGCCTGCGGCCGCTCCACCGCGTGCCGCGGCGCCGGCGATGATATCATTTGGCAGTCCGGCGCCTCGGTAAATTCTTCCGGCAGCGAGCCAAAAGAGGATAGAATTTTCAACCACTGGCTCCCAGAATCTAACCTGCGGGCGACTCGCCATCGGCCCGACCCGGCGCCAAGGGAGCTTGCATGGCCCGCAGCGGCGTTACACTCGACGATAAATACGATCTCGCGACCGACCGGGTTTTCATATCCGGCACGCAGGCGGTCGTCCGGCTTGCGCTGATGCAGAAGGAGCGCGACCGCCGCGCCGGCTTGAACACGGCCGGCTTCTTGAGCGGCTACCGCGGCTCGCCGCTCGGCGGCCTCGACCAGCAGTTCTGGCGTGCCGAGAAGCTGCTGAAGGCGCAGAACATCGTTTTCCAGCCTGGGCTCAACGAAGACCTCGCCGCCACCGCGATCTGGGGTTCTCAGCAGGCCGAGTTGCGTGGCGAGGGGCGCTATGACGGCGTCTTCGGCATCTGGTACGGCAAGGGACCGGGCGTCGACCGCACGGGGGACGCTTTTCGTCACGCCAATTTCGACGGCACGTCGCAATACGGCGGCGTGATCGCTCTGATGGGCGACGACCATACCTGCGAAAGCTCGACCACGGCGCACCAGTCGGAGTTCGCCTTCATCGACGCCATGATGCCGGTCCTTAATCCGGCCGGTGTGCAGGAGATCATCGACTACGGGCTCATCGGCTGGGAACTCTCGCGTTTCGCCGGGCTCTGGGTCGGGATCAAATGCGTCAAGGACTCAGTCGAGTCGACTGCCGTCGTCGATGGCTCGCTCGAGCGCGTGCGGACGGTCCGTCCGGAATTCGCGATCCCGCGGGGTGGGCTCAACATCCGCTCCGGACGCCATGCGCTCGAGAAGGAGGAGCTGCTGCACCGCTGGAAGAAGCCGGCGGCGCTCGCCTTCCTGCGCGCCAACGGGCTCGATCGGATCGTCATGGCGGGCGGACGCCGGCCCCGGCTCGGCATCGTGTCCCTCGGCAAGAGCTGGCTCGACACGCTCGGCGCGCTCGATCTTCTCGGCATCGACGAGGCGCGCGCCGCCGATCTCGGCCTCAGGCTTTACAAGGTGGCCGCGCCGTGGCCGCTCGAACCGGAAGGCGTCAATCGCTTCGCCACCGGCCTTCGATCGATCCTGGTGGTCGAGGAGAAGCGGTCGCTGGTGGAGACGCAGATCAAGGAGCAGCTCTACGGCCGGGCCGATGCCCCGGTGGTGGTCGGCAAGAAGGACGAAGAGAATCGCGTCCTGCTCCCCGCCTGGGGTGCACTCGACGCCAACCAGATCGCCATCATCATCGGGCGCCGCATCCTTGCGCATGCGGACGATTCGGAAATCGCCGGGCGGCTGAAGCAGCTCGAGCACGCACAGGCCGTGCTCAGGTCGGCGGAGGATGTCGGCGTTCGCGCGCCGCATTTCTGCGCGGGGTGCCCCCACAACATCTCGACCCAGGTGCCGGAAGGAAGCCGCGCATACGCGGGCATCGGCTGTCACTACATGGTGCTTTGGATGGACCGGGCGACCGAAGGCTTCACGCAGATGGGCGGGGAGGGCGTGAACTGGGTCGGTGAGGCGCCGTTTTCAACCCGCGATCACGTCTTCCAGAATCTCGGCGACGGCACCTACAGCCATTCCGGCATTCTGGCGATTCGTGCGGCGGCGGCGGCCGGCGTCAATATCACCTTCAAGGTTCTCTACAACGATGCCGTCGCCATGACCGGCGGCCAGAAAGTGGAAGGCAATCTGACCGTCGCTCAGATCGCCCGGCAGGTCGCCGCGGAGGGCGCGAAGCGCATCGCGCTTGTTTCCGACGATCCGCACAAATATCCGCGCGGCACCGAATGGCCGAAGGGCATGACCATCCATCACCGCTCGGAGCTGGCAGAGGTGCAGGAGGAGATGCGCGGCATCGAGGGCCTCACCGTCCTGATCTACGACCAGACCTGCGCGGCCGAGAAGCGCCGCCGTCGGAAGCGGGGCCTCTATCCCGATCCGGACAAGAGGGTCGTCATCAACTCGCTCGTCTGCGAGGGCTGCGGCGATTGCGGCGTGAAGTCGAACTGCGTCTCCATCCAGCCGCTCGAGACCGAGTTCGGCCGCAAGCGCACGATCGACCAGTCGAGCTGCAACAAGGATTTCTCCTGCCTCGAAGGCTTTTGCCCCTCTTTCGTCACGGTGCATGGGGCGCGGTTGAAGGAGGGCGTTGCAATCGGCGCGGGCGCCGTGCCGCGCGTGCCTGAGCCGGACGTTGCGCCGCCCGCCCGGACGACCGGAATCCTGATCACCGGCGTCGGCGGCACCGGCGTGGTGACGATCGGCGCCGTGCTCGGCATGGCGGCGCATCTCGACGGGCTCGGCGTCGGCATCATAGACATGGCGGGGCTTGCCCAGAAGGGGGGCGCCGTCACCACGCACATGCGGATCGCACCGCGGGCGGATGACATCCATTCGATCCGCATTGCGCCGGAGGACGCCGACATCGTGCTCGCCTGCGACATTGTGGTGGCCGGTTCGAAGAAGGCGCTCACTGCAATTCGCCCCGGCGAATCGCGCGTCTTCGTCAACCTCCACGAGACCTATCCCGGCGATTTCACCCGCGATGCGGATTTTTCCCTGCCGACGCGGCGGCTGAAACGGGCGATCGAGGAGCGCGCCGGCGCGGGGCGGGCGCACTTCGTCGAGGCGCAGCGCTTGGCCGCCGCACTGCTCGGCGACACGATCGCGACCAACATGTTCATGGTGGGCTTCGCCTGGCAGCAGGGCGGCCTGCCGCTGTCGCGCGTCTCCATTCTCGAGGCGATCCGCCTGAACGGTGTCGAGGCCGAGATGAACGCGGCGGCCTTCGAGTGGGGCAGGCTTGCCGCACATGATCCGACCGCAGCCCAGCGGGCGGCAGGCGTGTCGCCCGAAGAGCTGTCGTCGGCGGCCCCGTCCTTGGCTGAGATCATGGCCCGCCGGGTCGCCTTCCTGACCGACTACCGGAACGCTGCCTATGCGGCGCGCTATCGGACGCGCATCGATCGCATCGCGGCGGCCGAACGGCGCAACTTGCCGGGCGAAACCGCGCTCGCCGAGGAAGTGGCGCACTCGCTCTTCAAGCTGATGGCGATCAAAGACGAGTATGAGGTCGCGCGGCTCTTTACGGATGGAACGTTCGAGCGACAGCTGCGCGATCAGTTCGCCGGCTGGGAGCGGCTGGAATTCCATCTGGCGCCGCCGCTTCTCGCCCGCCGCGACAAACGCACAGGTCATCTGAAGAAGCAGAGTTTCGGGCCGTGGATGATGCGGGCCTTCAGGTTGCTCGCCCGGCTTCGGTTCCTGCGCGGTTCGCCACTCGACCTGTTCGGCCGCACCGCTGAACGGCGCCGGGAGCGGCAATTGCTCAAAGACTACGAGGCGGATCTGGACCTTATCGAGGCCAAGCTTACTGCCGAGAATGGCGCCACGGCTCTGGCGCTCGCCGCCTATCCCCGAAAGATTCGCGGCTTCGGGCATGTCAAGGAGGCGCAGGCGCGCCCGGCGCTGGCTGAGCGCGAGCGGCTGCTCGATGCGTTCCGCGCGTCGGGCGATGCGCCGCTGGCTGAAGCGGCTGAGTAATGGGCATGTCAAGCGGCTTTGCGATGATCGTGGTCGAAGAAGGTGCGCTGCTTGAGCATGCACCAGAGCACGGTTGTCTGGCGTCTGGCGAGGGAGATGAGGGCCTGGGTGTGGCGCTTTCCCTGGCGCCGCTTGCGGTCGTAGTAGGCGCGCGAGAGCGGATCGCCGCCCATGGCGGCACAGAAGGCGGCCATGTAGAGGACACGCTTGAGGTCCTCGCCGGCGCGATCCCGCTGTCCGCGCAGTTTGCCAACGCCATCGCGAATGACGGGGACGCGCTCTTTCCCGCCATCGCGCTCGCGCCCCGCGCGGCGCTTCTCGCCACGCTCTATTCGGCGATCCCCGCCCTGATCGTCGCCTATGCCTGGCTCTTCCTCTTCGAATAGCCGCGTCGCTTTGCCCCTAACGCGGCGCTGGACGATGGCCGCCGCCGCCATAATCTTGTCCCCGAGGGAAAAGGGGGTGGTGCTGAAACCGATACCGACGATTGCGACGCTGGAGACCCGCCGCGAGGAGGCGCGCTCGGTGCGGCTACCGCCGGATCATCCTCCGGTCAAATCCGGCCGCGTCGGCATTCTTCTCGTCAATCTCGGGACGCCGGAAGGCACCGGCTACTGGCCGATGCGGCGATATCTGAGCGAGTTCCTGTCGGATCGCCGCGTCATCGAGTGGCCGCGAATCGTGTGGCAGCCGATCCTGCAGGGGATCGTCCTTTCGACTCGGCCTAAGAAGAGCGGCAGGCTCTACGAAGCCATCTGGAATCGCGAGCAGGACGAATCGCCGCTCCGCACCTTCACCCGCTCGCAGGCCGAAAAGCTTGCGGCGGAGCTGGCGGGCGAGGAGGTCGTCACGGTGGACTGGGCGATGCGTTACGGCAAGCCCACCATCGACGAGCGGCTGCGGGGGCTAATGGCCGCGGGCTGCGAGCGCGTGCTCGTCTTCCCGCTTTATCCGCAATACAGCGCCACCACGACAGCGACGGTCAACGATGCGGCCTTCGACGCGTTGCAGGGGATGCGCTGGCAGCCGGCGCTGCGCACCGTCCCGCCCTACCATGACGAACCCGTCTATATCGACGCGTTGGCCGAGAGCATCGAGAAGCATATTGCCGACCTCGAGTTCGAGCCGGAGGTGGTGATCGCCTCCTACCACGGCGTCCCCGTCTCGTATTTCAGGAAGGGCGACCCCTATCACTGCCAGTGCCAGAAGACGTCTCGGCTCCTCGCCGAGCGGCTCGGCTGGCGCGGCGGCCGTCTTATCACAGCCTTCCAGTCGCGTTTCGGGCCGGAGGAATGGCTGAAGCCCTATACCGACAAGACGGTCGAGCGGCTGGCGAAGGAAGGCGTGAAGCGGATCGCGGTGATCAATCCCGGCTTCGCGTCCGATTGCCTGGAGACTCTGGAGGAGATCGCCGTGCAGGATCGCGAGATTTTTCTCCACAGCGGGGGAAAGGACTTCACCCATATCGCCTGCCTGAACGATTCCGCGGCCGGCATGCGGGTGATAACCACGGTCGTCCTGCGCGAACTGCAGGGCTGGCTCTGAAGCCGTCCCCCGACGGATGCAACGGCGACGCTGAAACTGCTTCTCTTCACCCCCCGCGAAGCACAAAGATTTTCGGAAAGTAATCAGTGTTAACGACTACTTAACCATCGCAGCCTCAAATCGTAACGAAGCAGTTAACGAGGCTGTCCGTGAACGTCGCAGTCCAACCCCGCAAGTCGCTTCGCTTCCGCGGCCGCTCCTTCATGGCCCTGGTATTTGCGCCGGAGCCGCCACTTGCCGAATGGCTCAACGAGCTCGACGAATGGTCGAAGCGCTCGCCGGGTTATTTCGTTGGACGGCCGATCATCCTCGATCTCTCGGCGCTGCCGCTCGACAAGGCGGGGGTGGCGGCACTCATCGCAGACCTCGGCGCGCGCGACATCCGCATCATGGGTGTGGAGGGAACGAAGGCGTCGTTCCTCGGCGTCGGCATGCCGCCGCTGGTGAGCGGCAGCCGCGCCACCAGTCTCGGCGATGTTCCGCAGGTAATGCCGGCCGCCAGGCCGAGCCCCTCCGCCAGATCCGCCGCCCCCGAGCGAGCGACGCCTGTCGTTGCGGCGCCGGAGCCGCAGGCACAGGCCAAGCCGGCCTCGCTGATGCACAACAGTCCGGTGCGCTCGGGCCAGTCGGTGATCTTCCCGCATGGGGACGTCACGATCGTGGGATCGGTGGCCTCCGGCTCCGAAGTGGTGGCGGGCGGGTCCATCCATATCTACGGGACCCTTCGGGGGCGGGCGATCGCAGGTTCAACCGGCAATGCGGGCGCACGCATCTTCTGCAACAAGCTCGAAGCCGAGCTGATCGCGATTGACGGTCTCTATCGCACCGCCGACGAGATGGAGCCGCAATATCGAAGCCGGGCGGTCCAGGCCTGGCTGGAGGGCGAAACGATGGCGATGGCGGCGCTGAACTAGCTGAGGAGGATTGTCGACAATGGCCAAGGTTCTGGTCGTAACATCGGGTAAGGGCGGCGTCGGCAAGACGACCTCCACGGCTGCAATGGGCGCGGCGCTCGCGCAGACGGGGAAAAACGTCGTCGTCGTCGATTTCGACGTTGGCCTGCGGAATCTCGACCTTGTCATGGGCGCCGAAAGACGCGTCGTCTACGACCTCATCAATGTCGTGCAGGGCGACGCCAAGCTTCCGCAGGCGCTCATCCGCGACAAGCGCGTCGAGACGCTTTCGTTGCTGCCCGCATCGCAGACGCGCGACAAGGACGCGCTAAGCGAAGAGGGCGTGGCCCGCGTGATGGAGGAGCTGCGCGAGAGATTCGACTGGGTGATCTGCGACAGCCCGGCCGGGATCGAGCGCGGCGCCACGCTCGCCATGCGCCACGCCGATGTCGCCATCGTCGTCACCAATCCGGAGGTCTCGTCGGTGCGCGATTCCGACCGCATCATCGGCCTGCTCGATTCCAAGACGATCAAGGCCGAGAAGGGCGACCGGATGGACAAGCACCTTCTCTTGACGCGCTACGATCCCGCGCGCGCCGAGCGCGGCGAAATGCTGAAGACGGAGGACGTGCTCGAGATTCTTTCGATTCCGCTGCTCGGCATCATCCCCGAGAGCGAGGAAGTGCTGAGAGCGTCCAACCTCGGGTCGCCGGTCACCATCGCCAATCCGATGAGCGCGGCGGCGCGCGCCTATGCCGACGCCGCACGGCGGCTGTCCGGCGAGACCGTGGTGCTTACCATCCCGACCGACAGGCGGAGCCTGTTCGGAAAGCTGTTCGCGCGGAGGGCCGCATGAATTTGTTCAGCCTCTTCAGCCGGCGCGCCACGGCTCCGGTGGCGCGGGACAGGCTGCAGATACTGCTCGCCCATGAGCGAACGATCGCCGGCGGCTCGGATCTGGTGGCGCTCCTGCGCGAGGAAATCCTTGCCGTCATCAAGAAGCACATCCAGGTCGACACCGATAAGGTCCAGGTCAAGATGGACCGAGGCGAGTCGGTCTCAATGCTCGAGGTCGAGATCGAGATACCGACCCCGACGAAGGCGCTTGCCGCCAGCCGCTCGCGGGTCGCCGCCTGAGGGGCCGCCGGTCGCATTGCCTCCGACAATGAGCTGCCAGCCCGGCGAAGCGCAAGCCGGGCCGCGGGCGACGTCGCTCCTCAATCGGACGATGGTCGGGGCCGGGGCTATGCGGCACGCGCCTTTCGAGCAGGCTCCGCATGGCGGATTTC
>DASWJZ010000259.1:0-5308 GCA_036396875.1 Propylenella sp. | reverse complement strand
TTGAGCTTGAGCGCATCGATGACGAGGTGAAAGCCGTCGGTCAGCTCCTGCGGTGCGTCGGCCTGAGCTGCCTTTGCTTCGATGCTCTGCGCGATCGCTGACATTCCATCTCCTCTCCTAAAACCTTGAGCGTCGAGTCAGGTCAGGAAATCTCCGTGCTTCTCGACGTGCGCGTAGAGCCCGAACGTGTGCTCGCGCACCAGGCGCTCCGCCCGTTCCGCATCGCGCGCGACCAGCGCCTCGATGATGTTCATGTGATCGACGATTGACCGCTCGGCCCGGTTGTCCTGCCCCATCGTCACCTTGCGGATGGCCCGCATGTGGATGAACAGGTTGCCGATGATGTCGGCGATGAGCTTGCAGCCGCCGAGCCGGATGATCGTCATATGGAAGGCGATGTTCGCCTCCGAATATTCGCTGAGATGGTCAGTCGGCTTCTCATTCCGGAACCCGGAGAACATCTCGCGCAGCGACGTTAGCTCCGCGTCGGTGGCGTTCTTCGTCGCAAGCCGCGCCGACAGGCTTTCGAGCGCCGCCCAGACCGCGATCATCTCCAGGATCTCGGCCTTCGTCTTTCTGACGACGAAGATGCCGCGTCGCGGGCTGGAGCGGACGAATCCCTCCTGCTCGAGTAGCGTGATGGCCTCCCTGACGGGCGTCCGGCTGATGGCGAGGTCCGCCGACAGCCGCCGCTCGTCGAGGCGGATCTCCTCGGGATGCGAGTAGATGTCCATCTCGGTGATCGCCCGCTTCAGCGTCTCGTAGGCGAGGTGGCGGAAGGTCTGGCTGGTATCGAGCGGTTGAATCCGGAGCTTCGGCGACAAGTTCGGCGTCTGCATCCTCCGCTCCCTCCCTGTCCGCCGTCGCGATTCCGGTGGAGCCGCGCAGCGGTACGTTTCACAGGTATACTGTACACCAGATGCGCAACGCGCGACAAGCGTCCCGTCGTTCGCCTGCCGAGGGGAGCCGCCGCCTAATGGGACATGAGAACGGGGACCGTCATCTTCTCCATGACGTGCCGCGTCACCCCGCCGAAGAGGTCTTCCCTGAGCTTGGTGTGGCTGTAGGCGCCCATCACCAGCACGTCCGGCGTGTGCTCACTGCAATAGCGGAGGAGGGTGGGGCCGATGCCTTCCCGCGACGCCGAGAGGACGACATGCCGGGCGTCGATGCCGTGCCGTTGCAGATGGCGGATGATCTCGGATGAGCGCCCCGGCGGCCTGTCGGCGCTGGAGGCTCGCACCGAGACGATGTCGAGGCGTTTTTTCGTCTCGAGAATCTGCATGGCGTCGGAGAGCGCGCGCGCCGCGGGCCGGCTGCCGTCCCAGCCGACGACCGCATATTCCTGGAACGTCGCCACCCGGTAGCCGTGCGGCACGATGACGATGGGCCGGCCGGTGCGCATGATCAGGTCCTCCGCCCGGACCGGCTGCCCGGCGTCGGAGGGGGCGGAGAATTGTCCCATCAGAAGCAGGTCGTGATAGCGCGCGTGGCGGGCCAGAACAGCGTTCGCCTGGCCTTCCTCGGCGACGAATTCCGTTTCGGGGATCGCAGCCGGGCCGACGCGTTCGCGAAACGCAGCCTCGATCGACTTGGTGACCTCCGCTTCCGCCGCGCGCAGCGAACGCATGACATCGTCGCTGATCCAGCGGGCTACGTCGCCTTCGAAGCGCACCGGATTGACGGCGTAGATGCCGGTCAGCGCCGCACCGTATTTTTTGCACATCTGCAATGCGAGATCGACGGCGGAATCGGCGTTGCCGCTGCCATTATAGGCGACGGCCAGATCCTTGATCGCCATGCGTGTCACCCCTCCTGTCGCGATTACTGCGCCGCTACTCGGCGGCGGCCTGCAGCGCTTGCTCCGGCTCGACCCGCGCGGCGCAGAACTTGAATTCCGGAATCTTCCCGAACGGGTCGAGCTGCGGATTGGTGAGGAGGTTCGCCGCCGCCTCCTCGAAGCAGAAGGGGATGAAGACCATGCCTTCCGGTACGTCGCGGTCGAGGCGGGCGGTGAGCGCGATCTCGCCGCGCCGCGTCGCCACCCGCACCCGGTCGCCCGCCGCGATGCCGAGCCGCTGCATGTCGCGGCGGTTCAGGCAAGCAATCGGCTCCGGCTCGAGCGCGTTCAGCGCGCTCGCCCGCCGCGTCATGGCGCCCGTATGCCAGTGCTCCAGCAGTCGTCCGGTGGTCAGCACCATCGGGTAGCGCTCGTCGGGCAGCTCGTCGGGCGGCGTCACGTCGGCGGGCACGATCTTCCCCCGCCCGCTCTTGGTCGGGAAACCCGCCGCGAAGATGATCTCGCTTCCCGGCCGATCCGGCGCCTCGCAGGGGTAGGTTACGGATTCCTCCCGCTCGAGCCGCTCCCATGTGATGTTCTTCAGCGACGGCATGACGGCCGCCATTTCGGCGAAGACGTCGCGCGGATGCGAATAGCGCCAGTCGAGGCCGATGCGCTGCGCGATCTCCTGAATGAGCGCCCAGTCCTGCCGCGCTCCGCCTGGGGGATCGATCACCGGCCGGCCGAGCTGCACCTGGCGGTTGGTGTTGGTGTAGGTGCCCCATTTCTCCGCATGGGCGGAAGCCGGCAGCACCACGTCGGCGTGCCACGCCGTCTCGGTGAGGAAGAGGTCCTGCACGACGAGATGCTCAAGCTTCGCCAGCGCGCCGCGGACATGCTCCAGATCGGGATCGGACATCGCCGGGTTCTCGCCGAGGATGTACATGCCCTTGATCACGCCGTCATGCGCGGCGTTCATGATCTCCACCACCGTCAGCCCGCGCTTCGGGTCCAGCTCGCGTCCCCAGAAATCCTCGTACATCGCGCGGACCTCGGCGTCCTCGACTGACTTGTAGTCGGGGAACACCATCGGGATGAGCCCCGCGTCGGAGGCGCCCTGCACGTTGTTCTGGCCCCTGAGCGGATGCAGGCCGGTCCCCGGCCTTCCCACCTGGCCGGTCGTAAGCGCGAGCGCGATCAGGCAGCGGGCGTTGTCGGTGCCGTGCACATGCTGCGAGATGCCCATCCCCCAGAAGATGATTGACGCGCGCGCGCGGGCATAGGTTCGGGCGACCTCGCGGATCACGCCTGCCGGGATGTTGCAGACCTTCTCCATCGCCTCCGGTGGAAAGGCGGCGATCCGCGTCTTCAGGTCCTCGAAGCCCTCGGTGTTGGCCTGCACGTATTGAAGGTCGTAGAGCCGTTCCTCGACGATGGTGTGGAGCATGCCGTTCAGGAGCGCCACGTCGGTGCCGGGCTTGAACTGCAGCACCCGGGTCGCATGGCGGCCGAGGCCGGAAGCCTGTCCGCGCGGGTCGATCAGGATCAGCTCGGCGCCGCGCTTCGCCGCCTGCTTCAGGTAGGTGGCGGCGACGGGATGGTTCTCCGTCGGGCGCGCGCCGATGACGATGATGCAGTCGGCGTCCTCGGCGGCGGTGAACGGCGCGGTCACCGCGCCGGAATTCAGCCCCTCCATCAGCGCCGCCACCGAGGAGGCGTGGCAGAGCCGCGTGCAATGGTCGACATTGTTGGTGCCAAAACCCTGGCGGATCAGCTTCTGGAAGAGATAGGCCTCCTCGTTCGAGCCCTTGGCCGAGCCGAAGCCCGCGATCGCCTTGCCGCCGTCGCGGTCGAGGACCGTCTTCAGACCCGAGGCGGCGCGATGGAGCGCCTCCTCCCAGCTCGCCTCGCGGAACACCTCCATCATCGTGTCGCGGTCGAGCCGCATCTCGGGGTGCTTCGCCACTCCGTCGCGGCGGATCAGAGGCTTGGTGAGGCGGTCGGGGTTGCGGATGTAGTCGAAGCCGAAGCGGCCTTTGACGCAGAGGCGGTTCTCGTTCGCCGGACCGTCGCGCCCGTCGACATAGAGGATGCGGTTTCCCTGGACGTGGACATTTGTCTGGCAGCCGACGCCGCAATAGGGGCAGAGCGTATCGACCGACCGGTCCTCGAACTCCGTCCGCACGCCGGCGTCGTCGAGCAGGCTCGCCTCCATCAGCGCACCGGTCGGACAGGCCTGCACGCACTCGCCGCAGGCGACGCAAGTCGAGGCGCCCATCGGGTCGTCGAAGTCGAACACGACCTTCGATCCATGGCCGCGATAGGCCATGCCGATCACGTCGTTCACCTGCACCTCGCGGCAGGCGCGGACGCAGAGATTGCAGTGGATGCAGGCGTCGAGATTGACCCGCATCGCCGGATGCGAGGGATCGGGCTCAGGCTGATGCCGCTGCGGGAAGCGGCTCGCCGTCGAGATCCCCATCGCGCCGACCCACTCCCAGAAGCGCGACTTCGGGTCATGCGAATCGGCGAGGGGAGGCTGGTCGGCGAGCAGAAGCTCGAACACCATCTCGCGCGATTTCACCGCCCGCTCGGACTGCGTCTTCACTTTCATGCCGGCGGCCGGCTTGCGGATGCAGGAGGCGGCGAGCACGCGCTCCCCCTCCACCTCGACCATGCAGGCGCGGCAATTGCCGTCGGGCCGGTAGCCCGGCTTCGGCAGCCAGCAGAGATGCGGGATGGTGACGCCATGCCGCTCGGCGGCCTGCCAGATGGTCTCGCCCGGCGCGGCTTCGACCTCGCGTCCGTCGAGGATGAAGGTGATTTTGTCGGCCATAATCGTTCAACCGGTCATAAGTTCGTGCGTTCCTCGCCGCCGGGCGGCGGCTCGTCCGCCGGCGCGCCGTCCGGCGTCAGCCCGCCGGGCTCGCTGCGCTTCGCCACATCCTCCGGAAAATACTTCAGCACGGCGACCAGCGGGTTCGGCGCCGCCTGGCCCAGCCCGCAGATCGAGGCGTCGCGCATCACCTGCGCGAGGTCGTTCAGCGCCGCCGCATCCCAGCGCCGCTCCGACATCAGCCTGACCGCCTTCTCGGTGCCGTTCCGGCAGGGCGTGCACTGCCCGCAGCTCTCGTCCTCGAAGAACTTCATCAGATTGAGCGCCACATCGCCCATATCGTCGCGGTCGGAGAGGATGACCACCGCATGCGACCCGACGAAGCAGCCATGTTCCTCCAGCTTGCCGAATTCGAGCGGCAGGTCGGCCATCCGCTCCGGCAGGATGCCGCCCGAGGCGCCGCCCGGCAGGTAGCCCTTGAACCGGTGGCCATCGAGCATGCCGCCGCAATAGTCGTTCACCAGTTCCCGCGCGGTGGTGCCCGCCGGAGCGAGCTTCACGCCCGGCTCCCTCACCCGGCCGGAAACGGAATAGGAGCGGAGCCCTTTGGCGCCGTTCTTCCCCTGCGACGCGAACCATTCGGCGCCGCGGTTCAGGATATCCGGCACCCAGTAGAGCGTTTCGACATTGTT
>DASWJZ010000258.1:0-2360 GCA_036396875.1 Propylenella sp. | reverse complement strand
CGGATCGACCACGACATGCCGCCCGCACTTGAAGCAATGGACGCCCATCTGCATCGCCTGCTCAATCAGCCCTGCTACGGTGACGGCGTTCGGCCAGCGGGCAGCATCGAATCGCATGCCGCAAAGGATAGAGCGGTGCTGTGTGTGATGCCGGGCGCTAGCGGTCAGCCCATATCCGTCGTGAGCTGCTCGCGAACCTTATACCGGGAAGGAAGGCACAGAAGATCGGGCGACGGTAGGGCGCGGTTGGTGTGGGGGGGGCTTGCGACCTAGGGTGTGTTTTCAAACCCACGCGGCGGGCCGCTTTCGGACCAGGACCTAGTGACAAAAGCCTGATGGATGGTACCCGCCGCCAGAGGTTCGGTTCGGTGGGAAACCGACATCTCCCATGCGACGTGACTAGGCCTCTGGAGAGGAGTAGAGTACACCTTGACCGCAGCGCCCTTGGGCCGCGCATCGGGCGCTGCATGCCTTAGCGGACCAGGGAGGGCGAGATGGGAACGGCGGCAGACCAGACAGCACGGTCAGCCGCTGGATCAGCAGCACCGAGCGTATCCATCCGCACGCTGTCCGAGACCGATCTGCCGGAAGCCGAAAGGATTTTCCGGCTGGCCTTTGGCACCTTCTTGGGAGCACCCGAACCGGAGACGTTCTGGTCCGACCGCGACTACGTACGCGGCCGCTGGCACGCGCCCCACGTTGCGGCCTTCGCCGCGGAGGTTGGCGGTGAACTGGTGGGCTCCAACTTCGCAACCCGCTGGGGCAGCGTCGGCTTCTTCGGACCGTTGACGATTCACCCCGACCTTTGGGACCGGGGCATCGGCGCGCGGCTCGTCGAGGCCGCGACGGCGCGCCTCGATGAATGGGGCACGCGGCATGCAGGCCTGTTCACCTTCGCCCAGAGCGCCAAGCACGTGGGCCTGTACCAAAAGTACGGCTACGGGGCGCGCTTCCTTACCGCCATCATGTCGGCGCCGGTCCGCCACAACCAGACCGAGCCGGTGCGCTGGTCGCGGTATTCCCATCTGACAGAGGAGCAGAGGGTGGCATGCCTGAAGTCCTGCCGTGACCTGACCGGCACCCTTTACGAAGGGCTCGACCTGGGGGCGGAAATCCAGGCCGTACAGGCGCAGGGGCTTGGGGAGACTGTCCTGTTCGGGGACATGGCGGGTGCGGGCTTGGACGGTTTCGCCGTGTGCCACCATGGGCCGCGCAGCGAAGCAGGCGACGGCGCTTGCTTCATCAAGTTCGGGGCCGTGCGTCCGGGATCAGCGGCTGGTGAGACCTTCGACAGCTTGCTGCATGCCTGCGAGGCGCTTGCCGCAGCGGTGGGGATGCCCAAGCTGTTGGCCGGGGTGAACATGGCCCGCGACGAGGCGTACCGGCATTTGGTCGGGCGTGGCTTTCGAACCGAAATTCAAGGGGTCACGATGCACAGGCCCAATGAGCCGGGCTACAGTCGCGGCGACGTCTTCGTGCTCGACGACTGGCGCTAGGGTTCATTTTCAAAGGCAGATTCGGATGGCGGCGAGGTGGAGCGTCGGGCGGATCACAAGTCAGCGGTCTCGTTGATATGCTCACGCATCGCCCCCTCCTGCTTCCCGCGATAGCCTCCACAGATCGGCCGCGAGATCATGCGACGCCTCCAGCAGTGTGTCCGCCGCGAAATCCAACCCGTTTCCGCTCGCGGCCCCCATCATTGCGAACCGCAGAAGGTCCGCGCGGTCGCGAACCTCTTTGATGCGATCAAGGAGAATATGATTGCCGCCGTTGCGACCGCCGACAGAGGCGCCGCGTCCGCCGGGCACGGAAACGAGGCGGGTGACCTCACCCATTACCGCCTCCCGCATCCATCGCCTCAATATCCTTCGTAACGGATTCGAGTATGTCGACGTGGTTGTCGGGGCCATCGAAATGCTCACGCAGCCGCAGTTTCACCTGCATGCCCGCGAACGTCGCCGCCGGCAGCTCCAGTATCCGCCGACATAGCGCATCGGCTTCGTCGAGACAGGCTTCCTGTAAGGCTTCCGTCTCGCTGACGCCGGTCTCCTCCCGCAACCTTTCCCGCTCGGCATGGCATGCCGCCCATGCGTCCGCATTCGAGGCGCGGGCCTCATGCAGCCATGACGCCAGAGGATGGTCGGGCGCGACCTTCTGCAAGAACTCCAGTTCGCCGACTGTCATCCCGTCGCCGGAATACCAATCCGGCAGCGGCGGTGGCGCAGGCCATTGCGGCACGGCCGAGAAAAAACGCTCCTCAGCCGCATCGTGAATCTTGCCGGCCACGCGCCATCGCTCGATCGCAGCGCTCAGCTCCCGCTCAAGAGCGAAAAGCTCAGCGTCGCCTTCAGCCGCTCCGG
>DASWJZ010000257.1:0-7289 GCA_036396875.1 Propylenella sp. | reverse complement strand
GGAGGCGAGCAGGTCCTCCTTCTCCCGCCAGGCGGGCGAGCCGCGCGCATGATGTGGACCTTGTCGACTATCACTGAGGTTGCGCGATGGAGATGAAGAACCCGACCCATCCCGGTGTCTTCCTGGCTGCGGAGCTGATCGCGCCGCTCGGCCTCACCGTCACGCAAGCGGCGCGAGCGCTCGGCGTCGGGCGTCCGGCGCTCTCCGCGCTGCTCAACGGCCGCGCTGCCGTGTCCGCCGAGATGGCCGTCCGTTTCGAGAAGGCTTTCGGCGTGGACGCAGCGTTGCTCCTGCAGATGCAGGCGCAATATGCGCTTGCGGAGGCGCGCCGCCGCGCACGGCGCATCAAGGTGCCGCGCTACGCGGCAGCTTGATCGGGCGCCTCGAAGGGCGAGGATGGAGGCGCGGCGTTGACGCGTTGACCGCGGCTCGTTGCCTCCCCCTTGCGGGGAGGGGGCCGGGCGAGGGGTAACGCGGTGCGCATATTGGTCAAGTCGCGCTGATCAAGCCGGAGACGGCGCAGCGGAGCGAACCCGTACCCGGGGCATGCACGAAGACCTTTTCACCCTCGGCGAAAAAGAAAGGTCCGGCCGCGACAGCGACGGGATTGTTCGTGCTGACCTCCGTAGCGAGAACAAAGGCGACAAACTCAATGGCAGGGTTGGTCGTGGAAATCACCAGGACATCCGGGTCGCCGCTGCCATTGTTCCAGTCGCAGGAGAGATGGTCTATTTCGAGCAGCTTGCCTGCCGGCACCTTGAAGATCCGGACAAAGCAAAGGCCGGCGCTGCAGTCGGCGCCCTCCTTGTAGATGCGGAACGGCCGGCTGACGCCGCTTGGCGGGGGCAGCGTTACCCTGAGTGAACCGGCGGTATCGGAGGGTGAGTTCGATGCCCCTGCCGGGGTGACTCCACCAGACTGAACGAATAGGGCAATCAACAGCGACGCGCCTGCCAGAGCGGCGCCTATCGAAGCCGGATTGATGAAACGGTGCATGCGCATGGAAACCTCCTTCGCCCCACTGCGGGGGAACCCGAACGGCCAAGGCAGCGTAGCGCATCGCGTTGCGGCGGGAAGGAGATTTAAGAGGAGCGCGGACGGCGGCGCTTCCAGGACGGGAGGACTCGACGCAACATGGGTCGCATCACGGGGTCCTGCCACTGCGGCGCGGTGAGGTTCAAACTGGCGGACACCCCGCAATGGCTGACCCGCTGCAACTGCTCGATGCGTCGGCGCATCGGCGCGCTGTGGGCGCACGCCGAGGTCGACAAGATCACAATCTTCGCCGGCGACGGGGCGACGGTCCGCTACATCTGGGGGGATCGGACGCTCGCTTTCCATACGTGCCGAACCTGCGGCTGCACCTCGCATTGGGAGAGCCTCGATCCCGCGCGCTACAACCGCATGGCCGTCAACTGCAATCTGGCCGGCCCGAAGGACATCGCCGGGTTGCGCATCCGGCAGTTCGACGGCGCCGGCAGTTGGCAATATCTCGACTGAGCCCGCCGCGCGGCCGCGCGCCCGGAGATCACCTTCCTCCCCCGCGGAGACAGTTGCCCCTCGCGTCGGCGCGCGGGATCCCGGCACATTTGCCTCAAATCCGAGGATGCGGTGGCGGACGGGAGACCGGCTGAGGTGCGAGCCGACTGCGCGACAACCCCCAGGCGCGACGCACAGGTTTCTCGTTTATCCCCGCCCGAAAGTTTCGGCTTATGATGCGCCTTGCCGCCCTTCGCGAGAGGGTCCGTGTCGCGACCGGAGCGTTCATGGGAAGGGCGGGCGGCGCCGCGACGGAGGCTCCGGAAGCCTCCGGCACGGCGAGCCCGGAAGGGTCCACCCGGGGGCGCAAGCCCTCTGCCGGATGTCGCTCGGCTGAACCTTCGCGAGTCGCAAGAATCGCGGACAACAAGAGTGGACGAATCGGGTTCGTAATCGCCGCGCGGGGCGCTTGCGCAACGCTACGCATATCAGAGTCGAGGCATTGCCCAGGCGCCCCGCTCCCTCGTTTCTCAATCCTCGGACTGGACACAGCCGCGAGAACGACCGCGCATGCAGATTTTCGTTCCATCTGTCGCCGGTTGCCCGCATCCGCCGCGGAAGCTAGAAACCTGCGAACTCCATCGACAATCGGGCGGGCCTTGGCGCCGAAGCGAACGGGAAGGGCGGGACATGCGCGTTTACTACGACCGCGACGCGGACGTGAACCTCATCAAGGACAGGAAGGTCGCCATCGTCGGCTATGGCAGCCAGGGGCGGGCACATGCGCTGAACCTCAAGGATTCCGGCGTGAAGGAGATCGCAGTGGCGCTTCGTCCCGGCTCGGCGACGGCGCGCAAGGTCGAGGCCGACGGCCTGCCGGTCCGCGCGGTCGCCGACGCGGCGAAATGGGCGGACGTGATGATGATGGCGACGCCGGACGAGCTGCAGGCCGACATCTGGAAGGGCGAGATCGCGGGAAACATCCGCGACGGCGCGGCGATCGCCTTCGCGCACGGCTTGAACGTGCATTTCAACCTGATCGAGCCGAGAGCCACGATCGACGTGATCATGATCGCGCCGAAGGGACCGGGCCACACCGTCCGCAGCGAATACCAGAAGGGCGGCGGCGTTCCCTGCCTGATCGCCATCGCGCAGGACGCGACCGGCAACGCCCACGATCTCGCGCTTTCCTACGCCTCGGCCATCGGCGGCGGGCGCTCCGGCGTCATCGAGACCACCTTCCGGGAGGAATGCGAGACCGACCTTTTCGGCGAGCAGGTGGTGCTCTGCGGCGGGCTCGTCGAGCTGATCCGCGCCGGCTACGAGACGCTGGTCGAGGCGGGCTACGCGCCGGAGATGGCCTATTTCGAGTGCCTGCACGAAGTGAAGCTGATCGTCGACCTGATCTATGAGGGCGGCATCGCCAACATGAACTACTCGATCTCCAACACGGCGGAGTTCGGCGAATACGTCTCCGGCCCGCGCGTCATCACCGACGAGACGCGCGCCGAGATGAAGCGGATCCTGCGCGACATCCAGACCGGCGCGTTCACGTCGAAATGGATCGGCGAGGTGAAGTCCGGCATGCCGATGTTCAAGGCGACGCGGCGCATGCACGACGCGCATCCGATCGAGGAGGTTGGCGAGAAGCTTCGCGCCATGATGCCGTGGATCGGCGCCAACAAGCTGGTCGACAAGGCGCGCAATTGAGGGGCGTACGCAAAAGCGCCTCACCCGCTTCGCGGGGAGGCGCTTGAGGCGCGGTCGGCCCTAGTTGTAGGGCGAGTCGCAGTGCCGCTGCTTGCCCGGCGCGTAGAAATAGAGATTGGTCGCCGGGTTGTAGGTCACGTATGCGCCGGCGCACCACTGCACGTGCGCGTTGCCATAGACCGGCGCCGGCGCCACATAGACCGGAGCAGGCGGAGTGAGGTCGATATAGACTTGCCCGTGCGGATCCCAGCCGTGATGGCCCCAGCCATGAGCGCCGCCGAAGCCGAAATAAATGTGCTTCCTATGGCTGGCGTTTGCTGGACTGCTTGCGGCAACCACGATCATTGCGGTGACCAAGGTCGCCACACCCGTAGCCATTATCCTTTTCATGTCGTTCTCCCAGATAGGCGCGGCGGTCAAAGCCGCAGCCGGCCTTCAGCCGATGGGAAAGAATACTCCTCTTCCAGTGAAGGTGCCAGCGGTTCGGATACCGCGTTTCTCGATTCGTCAGGCGAAGGTTTCGGGATCGGCAATAGCCGCCGCAGGAAAACCGAGCAAGTAGTGGGGGAAAAACGGAAAAAGCCTCCCCGGGAAACCGGGGAGGCTTTCCGGCGCTCGGCCGTTAGTTGTAGGGCGAGTTGCAGTACTTCGCCTTGCCGGGCTTGTAGAAGAAGAGGTTGGTGGCGGGGTTGTAGCTGACGTACTTCGCGCTGCACCACTGCACATGCGCGTTCCAGCCACCATAGACCGGCTGCGGCGCGACGTAGATCGGCGCCGGGGCCGCGTAGCCGGGATACCAGCCGCCGCCGTAACCGTAGCCGTAGCCGCCGAAGCCGCCAACGTGCAGGTGGAAGCTGCCGGCGCTCGCCGGGACGGACATTGTCGCGACCGAGGCCGCCGCGAGGAAGGTGGTGGCAAGAGCCGTGGTCAGAAGCTTCGTCATCTCTGTTCTCCCCAAATGGGTGCTGCGCGCGGGCGCTCCGCACCGGTTTCTCAGCCTTCGGAAGACTCCCGTCTTCCTGCGATCGCCGGTTCAAAGAGCACCCCGGCTTCGATGGGGGGAGAAATAGCGGCGTTCTGCGACAGCTTGTTTTCGCCGGCGACGGAATTCAGTTTCGCCGCCCGGCGATTGTTTTGCGCGGCCGGGATCAATGTTTCTTCGCCTCGCCGCCGCCAGCGCTTTCTCAAGCCGCTGAATCTTCTGCGATTCCGCCCTCGATCCGGCGGGAGCCGCCCGCGTCTTGCGCGCTGCGCAGCCATGTACCGTGTTCCACGCACGGAGCCGCTGCGCAGGGCGTTTCGCTGGCGCCCGCGGCTAAATTCTGGTTGCGACCTATTGCGTCGTGATCTTCTCCATTGTCGTTCAGGGATTGACGTTCCGCGGGCTGGTCCGCAGGCTTTCGTTCGAGTGAAAGGACGATGCGGCGCTTCAGGCTCTTCGACGTGTTCACCGACCGCGCGCTCGCCGGCAACGGCCTCGCCGTCGTCTTGGAGGCGGAGGGCCTAAGCGATGCCGCCATGCAGGCGATCGCGCGGGAATTCAATCTATCGGGGATGGTTTTCGTGCTGCCGAGCGAAAATCCGGCGCATACGGCCCGCATCCGCATCTTCACGCCGACGGTCGAGCTGCCGTTTGCGGGCCACCCGACCGTCGGCGTGGCCGTCTGCCTCGCCCGTGAGCGCTTCGACGGACCGGGCGAGCAGGACGCGGTGGTGGTGCTGGAGGAGGCGATCGGCATCGTGCGCTGCGGCGTTCGGCTCGCCGCCGCCTACAGTTTCGCCGAATTCGACAGTCCCGGTCTGCCGATGCGGGCGGGCCAAGCGGCGTCGAAGGAGCTCATCGCCGCGGCCGTCGGGCTGACCCCGGCGGAGATCGGCTTTGAGAACCATGTGCCGGGCGTCTGGTCCGCCGGCGCGCCGTTCCACTTCGTGCCGGTCCGCAACATGGCGGCAATCTCGAGGGCCGCCGTCAACCGGGTGGCCTGGGAGAAGGCGTTCGCAGCCACCAGCGTCTATCTCTATACGCGCGAGACGGAGGGCCACGACCACGATTTCCGCGCCCGCATGTTCGCGCCGGTCATGGGAATCGAAGAGGACCCCGCAACGGGCTCCGCCGTCGTTGCGCTCGCCGGCCCGATCCAGGAGTTTGACGCGATGCCGGACGGCGAGCACACCGCCTTCATCGAGCAGGGCTACGAGATGGGGCGGCCGTCGCTGATCCGGCTCGACATGAGCGTCCTCGGCGGCGCGCTGGCGAATGTCCGGATCGGCGGCAAGGCGGTGCAGTTCGCCGAGGGCGTGCTCGCCGTCTGAGCCGGCCGGTACCGGCGGCTGTGCTCCGATGCCGGGTCGCGGCGGGCGCGGCGGCACATCCCGTTGCGGCGGCTGATGAAAGCCGGTAAAAGGGCGCGAGTTTGCGAAGGCCCGGCCATGCGGATCGATCAAATGCCGCTGTCGCTGTTGGGCGCGCGTTGCGCGTCCTGCCTTCCGCTCGGCCTTACCCTCCTCCTTAGGCGCCCCTGAGCGCCGGCGGCCCCGGGTTCCGGATGTGAACCGACGCGGGCGGGCCTTCAGGGGAGACGGACCGAGCCGAGACGAGACCCAGCGGCCATGCGTGCCGCCCGACCTTAAGAGGACATGACGAGAATGAGCGCAACGCCAGCTCCGCGATCCGAGAAGGACCGCGTTCTGATCTTCGACACCACCCTCCGCGACGGCGAGCAGTCGCCGGGCGCCTCGATGACGCTGGAGGAGAAGCTGCAGGTCGCCGAGCTTCTCGACGAGATGGGCGTCGACATCATCGAAGCCGGCTTCCCGATCGCCTCGAACGGCGATTTCGAGGCGGTCCGCGAGATCGCCAGGCGGACCCGGAACGCCGTCGTTTGCGGGCTGGCCCGCGCCGGCAGCAAGGACATCGACCGCGCCGCCGAGGCGCTGGAGCCGGCGGAGCGGCGGCGCATCCACACCTTCATCTCCACCAGCCCGCTGCATATGAAATTCAAGCTGCAGATGGAGCCGGAGCAGGTCTACGAGGCGGTGGTCAACAGCGTCACCCGGGCGCGCAACACGACCGACGACGTGGAATGGAGCCCGGAGGACGGAACGCGCACCGAGCACGATTTCCTCTGCCGCTGCGTCGAGGCGGCGATCAAGGTCGGCGCCACCACCATCAACATCCCCGACACGGTCGGCTACACGATTCCGGAGGAATATTTCGCGCTTATCCAGATGCTGCGCGCGCGCGTGACGAATTCCAACAAGGCGGTGTTCTCCACCCATTGCCACGACGACCTCGGGCTGGCGGTGGCCAATTCGCTCGCCGGCGTCGCCGCCGGCGCGCGCCAGGTCGAATGCACCATCAACGGGCTCGGAGAGCGGGCCGGCAACGCCTCGCTCGAAGAGTTGGTCATGGCGCTTCGCACGCGCAGCGACGCGCTCACCGGCTGGACCGGCATCGACACCAGAATGATCATGCGCGCCTCGAAGCTCGTCTCGGCGGTGTCGGCCTTCCCCGTCCAGTACAACAAGGCGATTGTCGGCAAGAACGCCTTTGCACACGAGGCCGGCATCCACCAGGACGGCATGCTGAAGAACGCGCAGACCTACGAGATCATGCGCCCGGAGGATGTCGGCGTCAGCCAGTCCTCGCTGGTGATGGGCAAGCATTCCGGCCGGCATGCGTTCCGCGAGAAGCTCGCGGCGCTCGGCTTCGAGCTCGGCGACAACGCCTTCGAGGACGCGTTCCGCCGCTTCAAGGACCTCGCCGACAAGAAGAAGCTCGTCTTCGACGAGGACATCGAGGCGCTGGTCGGCGACGAGGTCGCGGCGGCCGGCGAACGGGTGAAGCTCGTGGCGCTGACCGTCATCGCCGGCACCGGGGGGCCGCAGCGGGCGACGATCACGCTCGACGTCGACGGCCGGCAGGAGACGCGCGAGGCGACCGGCGACGGCCCTGTCGACGCGACGTTCAACGCCATCAAGAAGATCATCGAACATTCCGGCAAGCTCACGCTGTTCCAGGTGGGCGCGGTGACCGAGGGCACCGACGCGCAGGCGGAGGTCTCGGTCCGCATCGAGGAGGGCGGCAAGATCGTCACCGG
>DASWJZ010000256.1:0-4321 GCA_036396875.1 Propylenella sp. | reverse complement strand
CGCCTTGGCGAACTCCTCCTGCGTCATTCCGAGCTTTTCGCGCACGCGCTGCGGCGGCACGACGAGTTCCCATGTGTCCGGAATTTCCTCATCCGGGTCTTCCCCGTCTTCGATCATGTAGCGACGGATGTCCTCTTCGGTCGTCGCGTCCAGCTTGGCTTGGTCCACTTCAGGTTTGGAAGCCAAGATCTCCTCTAACGTTCGGATCGCCATATTCTACGCTCCTTCCTGCTCGCACGTCGCGCCGAGAAAATGGATGTCGCCTCGGACTGTATAAACGACTTGGAAGAAATTGATGCCAACCAACCCCACAGCCCTTATCCGAACCTCTCCGCAGTCGCGCCGATCTCCTTCCTCGAAGATTCCACAGCAAGCTTGAATTCGCCGCGCCGGCAGGCGACATGTCCGGCATGCCCGAAAAAGCCCGCGCCCCCGTAGCCAGGGCACCCGTCAAGACCGGCGACCACCTGATCCTGGTCGACGGCTCGACATTCCTGTTCCGCGCCTTCTTCGCCATCCAGAAGTCGCAGCCCATATCGCGCAGCGACGGGCTGCCGACGGGCGCGGTGCTGGTCTTCTGCAACATGATCTGGAAGCTGATGCAGGAAGGGCCGACGCCGGAGCCGGGCGACGAGCCGACGCACTTCGCCGTCGTCTTCGACTATTCGGCAAAAACCTTCCGCAACGACCTCTACGCCGATTACAAGGCGCACCGCCCCGATCCCCCCGCCGACCTCGTCCCGCAATTCGGGCTGATCCGCCAGGCGACCACCTCCTTCAGCCTGCCGATGATCGAGCAGCGGGGATGGGAGGCCGACGACCTTATCGCCACCTACGCGACGCAGGCGCGAAAGGCCGGCGCGACGGTGACGATCGTCGCCTCCGACAAAGACCTGATGCAGATCGTCAGGCCGGGCATCACGATGGTCGATACGATGAAGAACCAGATCATCGACCGCGACTCCGTCAGAGAAAAATTCGGCGTCTGGCCGGAGAAGATGATCGAGCTGCAGGCGCTGGTCGGCGATTCCACCGACAACGTGCCGGGCGTGCCGGGAATCGGCCCGAAGACCGCCGCCCAGCTCTTGAACGAATATGGCGACCTTGAAACGCTGCTCGCGCGGGCCGGCGAGATCAGGCAGCCGAAGCGGCGCGAGAATCTCATAGAGTTCGCCGGGCAGGCGCGCATCTCGCGGAAGCTCGTCGAGCTCTGCTGCGAGGTGCCGCTCGAGACGCCGCTCGACGACCTCGCGCTCGAGCCGGTCGACGGGGCGAAGGCGATCGCCTTCTGCAAGGCGATGGAGTTCAGCGCGCTGACGCGGCGGATCGCGGAAAAGACCGGCGCCGCCACCGAAGAGATCGCGCCGGCGGAGCTCGTGATCGAGGGATGGCCGCCGGACGGCGGCGCCCCCGCGCACGGCCCCGACTACGATCCTTCCCGCGGCGCGCCGCAGGCCGCGCGGGCGAGAACGACGCTGCCTCTCGGCGCGCCTCCCGAGGCGGCGCCCGGCGTCAAGCCGGCGCACCGCGAGCCGCTCGCCGCGCTCGGCGGCCCGGCCGACCTCGCGGCGGCGCGGCAGAAGGATGCGCGCGAGCCGAAGATCGAGGTCGAGAAATACCATTGCGTCCGCACTCTCGCCGACCTCGAACGCTGGGTCGAGGCGGCGCGCGACCACGGGCTCGTCGCGCTCGAGACCCACGCGACCGGGGCGGGACCGATGCAGGCGGAACTCTGCGGCGTCGCGCTCGCGCTCGAGCCGGGCTTTGCCTGCTACGCGCCGCTCGCCCACCGGAGCGGCGACGGCGACATGTTCGGCGCCGGGCGCGCGGCAGACCAGGCGCCGCTCGGCGAGGCGCTCGACGCGCTGAGGCCGCTGCTCGAAGACCCGGCCGTCCTGAAGATCGGCCACAACATCAAGGATGACTGGATCCTGTTCGCGCGCCACGGCATCGCGATGGCGCCGATCGACGACACCCTGCTCATGTCCTATGCGCTCGACGCGGGGGCGCGGAAGGAGGGGCACGGCCTCGCCGCGCTTTCCGCCGAGTTTCTCGGCCACGAGCCGATAGCCTTCAAGGAGGTGACCGGCAGCGGCAAGGACAAGGTCGGCTTCGACCAGGTGCCGATCGAGCGGGCGACCGGCTATGCGGCGGAGGATGCCGACATCGCGCTGCGGCTGTGGTCGATCCTGAAGCCGCGGCTCGCGGCCGACCGGGTCACGCGCGTCTACGAGCGGCTGGAGCGGCCGCTGGTGCCGGTACTGGCGCAGATGGAGCGGCGCGGCATCAAGGTCGACCGGCAGATCCTTTCCCGCCTCTCCGGCTCGTTCGCGCAGAAGGCGGCCGCCGTCGAAGCGGAGATCCACGAGCTCGCAGGCGAGACCTTCAACATCGGCTCCACCAAGCAGCTCGGCGACATCCTCTACGGCCGGATGGGCCTGCCGGGAGGCCGGAAGACCAAGACCGGCCAATGGTCGACCGACGTGAAGGTGCTCGACGACCTCGCCGCCGAGGGCGTGCCGATCGCCCGCAAGATCGTCGACTGGCGGCAGCTCACCAAGCTGAAATCCACCTATACCGACGCGCTGCCCGGCTACATCCATCCGGAGACCGGCCGCGTCCACACCGACTACGCGCTCGCCTCCACCTCCACCGGGCGGCTCTCCTCGTCGGAGCCGAACCTGCAGAACATCCCGATCCGCACCGAGGAGGGGCGCGGCATCCGCCGCGCCTTCATCGCCGAGGAAGGCTTCAAGCTCGTCTCCGCCGACTACAGCCAGATCGAGCTCAGGGTGCTCGCCCACATGGCCGACATCCCGCAGCTGGTGAAGGCTTTCGCCGACGGGCTCGACATCCACGCCATGACGGCCTCGGAAATGTTCGGCGTGCCGGTCGAGGGCATGGACCCGAACGTGCGGCGGCGCGCCAAGGCGATCAATTTCGGCATCATCTACGGCATCTCGGCCTTCGGGCTCGCCGCCCAGCTTGGCATTCCGCGGGGCGAGGCGGCCGACTACATCAACCGCTATTTCGAGCGCTTCCCCGGCATCCGCGGCTACATGGACGCGACCCGCGCCTTCTGCCGCGAGCATCTCTACGTGGAGACGCTGTTCGGGCGGCGCGCCCACTATCCCGACATCCGCTCCTCGCAGCCGTCGCTCCGCGCTTTCCAGGAGCGCGCGGCGATCAACGCGCCGATCCAGGGTTCCGCCGCCGACATCATCCGCCGCGCGATGATCCGCATGGACGCGGCGCTGGAGGCCGCCGGCCTTCACGCGAAGATGCTGCTGCAGGTGCACGACGAGCTGGTGTTCGAGGTGCCCGACGCGGAGGTGGACGACACGATCCCGGTCATCCGCGGCGTGATGGAATCGGCCGCCGAGCCGGCCGTGAAGCTCCGCGTGCCGCTCAAGGTGGATGCGCGCGCGGCGGACAATTGGGACGAGGCGCACTAAGGCTGCCCGATACGCCGGTCAGCCTTCGGGTTCCGTACGTTCCGCGACGTGGTTTTGATCTTTAGGCAAGCCACCTCCAAAGGCGCGCGAGCCCCTCATTGACCTTCCAGCGGCGGGAAGGACTAGCGCATTCCGCACGCCAAAACGGGAGATCGATTTCTATGTGGACCCGCCTCTTCCTGATCGTCGCCCTGGCGGCTGCGATTCCGCCGGGCGCTCTCGCCCAAGATCCGGCCGCAGAGGCCTTCAATGCCGCAATGGAGCGGATGATGGCCGACATGCACATGGCGCCGACCGGTGACGCCGACCGCGACTTTGCGACGATGATGATCCCGCATCACCAGGGGGCGATCGACATGGCGAGAGTGGAGCTCGAGCACGGCGACGACCCGGCGCTTCGCGCGCTCGCGGCCGAAATCATCGAAGCGCAGGAGAAGGAGATCGCCGTGCTGAAAGCGTGGCTGGAGAAGAACCCCTGACGGGCGGAGCCTCATAGAGCCCCGGCCTTCCGCTCGGACGCGGCGATCCGCTTGTAGACATGAACCATGAAGGCGGTGGCGAAGAGCGGGCCGAGAAGGTTCAGGAACGGCACCGCGATGAAGCCCGCGACAATCAGGCCGGCGATGAAAATCGTCGCCGTGTGCCGGACCCGCATCGCCCGCGCCGTCGCCCCGTCATGGTGGCGAAGCGCGGCAAGCTCGAAATATTCGCGCCCGAGCAGGTAGGCGTTGGCAATGAGGAAAACCAGAAAGCCGAAGCCGACGAGGAAAGCGAGCGGCAGCGCCACGGCGTTCACCAGCAGCACGACGCCGAGGAATTTCAGCGACATTGTGAGCGAACGGGCGAGCGGCAGCGGCCGCCCGACC
>DASWJZ010000255.1:0-7184 GCA_036396875.1 Propylenella sp. | reverse complement strand
GGACCCACGTCACCGGTGTCGCCTTTCGGACCCTGGGGGCCTACCGGGCCAACTGCGCCGTCGGCGCCAGCGAGACCCTGCGGACCCACGTCACCGGTGTCGCCTTTCGGACCCTGCGGGCCTACCGGGCCAACCGCGCCGTCGGCGCCGGCGGGACCCTGCGGGCCCATCTCGCCCTGCGGACCCATCTCGCCTTGCGGGCCCTGCGGACCCTCGGGACCAACCGGACCGATTTCGCCCTGCAGACCTTGCAGACCGTCGGGACCGGCCGGACCGACTTCACCCGGATCGCCTTTCGGTCCTTTCGGCCCCTTTGCGCCCGCAGGCCCGATCGGGCCAGCGGGGCCCATCTCGCCCTGCGGCCCTTCGGGGCCAACCGCGCCGTCGGCGCCGGCCGAACCCAGCGGGCCCAGTTCGCCCTGCGCACCCATCTCGCCCTGCGGACCGGCCGGCCCGGGAGCGCCACGCGCCCCGCGGGCCGCAAACATCTCCCATTCGACCTTGTTCGATTTCGGATTCTTGTTCTGGCTGGGCTGAAGCGCCCGCCAGGTCGAGTCCTTGAAGAGGACGAGGTCGTTCGGCGCGTATTCCGCCCGCGGAGACCACTTCCCGCGCGGGTTCAGGCCCTGCGGCGCGCAGTCGCTGACGATCAGTCCGACAGAACCCGATTTCGTGGCAAGCGTGACGCGGCAATCCGGCGTGCGGTAATCGACCTCGAACTGGAACAGGTTCCTCTCGTTCGACACCGTCTTGAACTTGGTGCCGCGGATGCGGATCACCGCGCCCGGCCGGTTGGCGATCCCCGCGATCAGAAGACGGCCGCCGGCGAGCTCGGCCTTGCCGACCGAAAGGCCGGCATCGCCGGCCGAAGCGACCACTCGGGGCGCCTGGGTCGTGCCGGACACGGCGGCCGCCAAAGCGGACGACGAAAGCAGGAAAAGCGCGATCGCCGGCGCGAGGTATCTATTTCTGCGAGGGGTCATTGAAGCACCCTGTCATCTGGTGGCTGCCGGCGTTGCGAGCCGGCGAACAGGCTGCCGAAAATACGGGGGACCTACGAACAAGGTGCTGAACCGAAATGGTTTATCTAAAATTTATCGGAATTCTGCTGAATCAAATCTAAAGGCTGTAATCGGCTAAAACTGCATGGCATTGGAGCCCTGCATGCGATTGACTCGCGGGTGCGAACGCCGATAACTGCAAACGATTGCAGCGGCTACGCCGAGCGCCCGAGGGAGGGCCGCCATGGATACGAAGGTCCTTCGAACGCACGCCGTCGAGGACAGCCCCGAACGGACGGCGCTCGATCCGCAGTGGAACTGGGGTCGCCACATCCCGGCGCCCGGGCACATGTCGGTGGATTTCGAACGCCGGGTGGATTTCGACCGCCTGAGAAGCTACCGGCTGGAGCGCACGCGGCAGGCGCTCAAGAATTCCAAGTGCGGAGCGCTGCTGCTCTTCGACGTGAACAACATCCGCTACGTGTCGGCCACCAAGATCGGCGAGTGGGAGCGCGACAAGCTCTGCCGCTTCGCACTCTTGGCCGGCGACGAAGAGCCGATCGTCTGGGACTTCGGCTCCGCCGCCGTGCACCACAGGCTTTATTGCGACTGGCTCTACCCGGAGAACTGCCGCGCCGGCATGCTCGGCATGCGCGGCACGGTGCCGCCCGCCGCCGGCCTCATGAAGAACCACGCCGAGGAGATCATGGATCTGCTTAGAAAAGCGGGCGTGGCCGACATGCCGGTCGGGGTCGACCTCGCCGAGACGGCGATGTTCTTCGAGCTGCAGAAGGCGGGGATGAATGTCGTCGACGGCCAGCAGGTCATGCTCGATGCGCGCGAGATCAAGAACATCGACGAGATCGTTCTCTTGAACCAGGCCGCCGCGATGGTCGACGGCGTCTATCACATGATCTTCGAGGAGCTGAAGCCGGGCGTGAAGGAGAGCACGATCGTCGCCCTCGCCAACAAGATGCTCTACGAGATGGGCTCCGACGACGTGGAAGCGATCAACGCCATCTCCGGCGAGCGCTGCAATCCGCACCCGCACAATTTCACCGACCGCATCGTGCGGCCCGGAGACCAAGCCTTCTTCGACATCCTGCAATCCTATCAGGGCTACCGCACCTGCTACTACCGCACCTTCAATGTCGGGCGGGCGACCGAGGCGCAGCGCGACGCCTACAAGCGCTGCCGCGAATGGCTCGACGACGCGATCGGACTGATCCGACCGGGCGTCACGACGGACAAGGTGGCGTCGGTCTGGCCGAAGGCGGAGGAGTTCGGCTTTCCGAGCGAGCTGGCGGCGTTCGGGCTGCAGTTCGGCCACGGGCTCGGACTGGCGCTGCACGAGCGGCCGATCATCTCGCGGCTCGTGTCGCTCGACAATCCAATGGAGATCAAGACCGGCATGGTCTTCGCGCTGGAGACCTATTGCCCGGCGGCGGACGGCTATTCGGCGGCCCGGATCGAGGAGGAAGTGGTGGTCACCGACACGGGCTCCGTGGTCATCACGCAGTTCCCGGCCGAGGACCTGCCGATCGCGAACCGGTATTGAGTGAAGGGATGAACCTCTCCGTCACCCCTCAGAAAGACCCCGCGCAGGAGCGGGAGGGGAGCCGTGCGAACGACGACGTCGTCGAGAAGATCAGCCGCGCGACGAACTGAGAAAGGCGCGAGCCATGAAGCACGAGTCCATTCCGAAGGTGCCGACGCAGCTCTATCTCGGCGGCGAATGGCGCGACGCGTCCGACGGCGGCACATTCGACGTCGACAATCCTGCGACCGGCGAGATTCTGGCCAAGGTGGCAAGCGCCACCGTCGAGGACGGGATGAAGGCGCTCGACGCGGCCCACAACGCATTCCCGGACTGGGCGGCGAAGAAGCCGCGCGAGCGCGGCGAGGTGCTCCGCCGGGCCTTCGAGCTCATCATGCAGGACAAGGAGGAGCTTGCCCGCCTGATCACGATGGAAAACGGCAAGGCGCTTCCCGACAGCCGCGCCGAGATCGCCTATGCGGCGGAATTCTTCCGCTGGAGCGCGGAGGAGGCAGTCAGGATCATCGGCGATTTTTATCGCGGACCTTCGACGGGGGCGCGCATCGTGGTCGGGCACAAGCCGGCGGGCGTCGCAGTGCTCGTCACGCCGTGGAACTTTCCGGCCGCCATGGCCACCCGGAAGATCGGACCGGCGCTTGCCGCCGGCTGTCCGGTGATCCTGAAGCCCGCCTCCGCCACGCCGCTCACCATGCTGGCGCTGATGCCGATCATGGAGAAGGCGGGCGTGCCGAAGGGCGTGATCAGCGTGCTGCCCTCGCGCCGCTCCGGCCCGCTGGTCGATGCGCTCCTGCACGACCTCCGCGTCCGCGTCCTCTCCTTCACGGGCTCGACCGAGGTCGGGCGCAAGCTTCTGAAGGTCGCGGCCGACAACATCGTGAACCCGGCGATGGAGCTGGGCGGCAACGCGCCCTTCGTGGTGCTGGAAGACGCCGACATCGAGGCGGCGGTCGCCGGCGCCATCGTCGCCAAGATGCGCAATATCGGCGAAGCCTGCACCGCGGCCAATCGCTTCTACGTGCATGAGACCGTGCATGACGCCTTCGCCGGGAAGCTCGCCGACCGGATGGGCGCAATGAAGATCGGCAACGGCCTTGAGGAGGGCGTCGAGGTCGGCTCGCTGGTCAACAAGGAGACGCTCGACAAGGTGGTCGAGCTTGTTCAGGACGCTGTGAAGCGCGGCGCGAAGGTGCTGACCGGCGGCGGCATCCGGAACGGCCCGGGCTATTTCTACCAGCCAACCGTGCTGGTCGACGTGCCGGACGACGCGCGCTGCCTGCACGAGGAGATTTTCGGGCCGGTCGCGCCGATCGTGCGCATTTCCGGCGACGAGGAGGCGGTCCGCCGCTGCAACGACACCGAATACGGCCTCGTCGCCTATGTCTTCACCGGCAATTTGAAGCGCGGCATGGCTTTCTCCGAGCGGCTCGACTTCGGCATGGTCGGCCTCAACCGCGGCCTCGTCTCCGACCCGGCGGCGCCGTTCGGCGGCATGAAGCAGTCCGGCATCGGCCGCGAAGGCGCGCATCACGGGATCATGGAATATCTCGAGCCGCAGTACATCTCGGCCGAATGGTGACTGCTTTCGGCGGCCGCACCCCAGGGAGGGGAGACGATGCAGGAGAACAGGCACCGGATCGGCTGGATCGGCATGGGCCGGATGGGCTTTCCCATGGCCGAGCGGCTGGTGAAGGGCGGCTACGACGTGTCGGTCTGGAACCGGACGCGGTCCAAGGCCGAGCCGCTTGCCGCCATGGGCGCCGCCGTCGTGGCGCGGCCCGCCGATCTCGCCGACCGTGACATCCTCTTCACCATGGTCTCCACCGGCGCGGACCTGGAATCGGTGATCTTCGGCGAGAACGGCGTGGTGAACGGTCGCGCCGGACCGCTCCCCCGCATCCTGGTGGATTGCTCCTCGATCGGCGTCGATGAATCGGAAGCGATCCGCGGACGCTTGAAGGCGCTCGGAACGGAGCTGCTCTCGTCGCCCGTCTCCGGCAACGGGAAAGTGGCGAAGGCGGGTCGGCTGTCCTGCGTCGTCTCCGGACCCGAAGGCACTTTCGAGGTCGTCAGGCCCTACCTCGAAACTGTCGCGCCGCAGGGCGTCGCCTATGTCGGCGAGGGCGAGCGCGCGCGCATCTGCAAGATCGCGCACAACGTGATGCTGGGCGTCGTCACCCAGAACCTTGTCGAGATCACGCTGCTCGCCGAAAAGGCCGGCGTGCCGCGGTACGCCTTCCTGGACTTCATCAACAATTCGGTGATGGGCTCGATGTTCACCCGCTACAAGTCGAATGCGCTCGTCAATCTCGACTGGACCACGACCTTTACGCCCGCGCTGCTCAGGAAGGACCTCGACCTCGGCCTTGCGCACGGCCGCGACCTCGGCGTTCCGATGCCGGTCTCGGCCGCGGCCCGCGAGGCGCTGCAGGCGCATTTCGGCGCGGCGCGGCTTCAGCCCGACCCGGACGCCTACCTGCAGAAGGACTTTGCGGCGCTGCTGGAGACCGGCGCCCTTGCCGCCGGCATGCGGCTCAAGCCGGAGGAGAGGCCCGTACCGACAGGTCTCGAAACCCCGGAGGAAGATTGACAATCGACTCGTCGGCCTTTTCGCTCGCAGGGCGCCGGGCGCTCGTAACAGGCGGCGCCGCCGGCATCGGCGCTGCAATTGCCAAATCGTTCGCTGCCTGCGGCGCGCATGTCGCTATCACGGTGCACGATCGGGATGCGGACGAGACCCTCGACGATATCCGCAGCTTCGGCCGCAGGGCCGAAGCTCTCGAAGCCGATCTCGCCACTTTCTCCAAGGATGCCATCGCCCAGCTTGTCGCCAACGCCGCCGGGCGGCTCGGCGGCCTCGACATCCTGGTCAACAATGCCGGCATCATCCGCCGCGCCGACGCGCTGGAGCATTCGTGGTCCGACTGGCGGGCGGTGATGTCCGTCAATCTCGACGCGGTGTGGCTGCTGTCGCAGGCGGCCGCGCGGCATATGGCCGAGCACGGCGAGGGACGGATCATCAACATCGCCTCGGTGCTCTCCTTCCAGGGCGGCATTCGCGTCCCTGGCTACGCCGCCGCGAAGCACGCCCTCGTCGGCCTGACGCGTGCGCTGGCGAACGAATGGATGCCGCATGGGATCACCGTGAACGCCATCGCGCCGGGCTATGTCGCGACGGAGAACACGAAGGCGCTCAGGGAAGACCCGGCGCGGATGCGCGATCTCCTTGCCCGCATTCCGGCCGGGCGCTTCGCCGAGGCCGACGAAATCGCGGGGGCCGCCGTCTTCCTCGCCTCGCCGGCGGCGAGCTATGTCAACGGCTCGGTCCTTGTCGTGGACGGGGGCTGGCTCGCGCGATAGCGGCACGGCGCGCACCACCTCCCTGAAGCGAGGCTCTCCGTTGCGCGGCAGAAAGAAAGACCTCCCGTAAGTGACCGAATCCGTGGACATCCTGATCATCGGCGGCGGCATTTCCGGCGTGAGCCTCGCCGCACGGCTTGCCGGCCGAGCGAACGTCGCCGTTCTGGAGGCGGAGGAACATCTCGGAACACAGGCGACCGGGCGCTCGGCGGCGCTGCTGGTGGAGGCCTACGGCCCGCCGCCCATCCGGCGCCTGACGGCCATGAGCCGAGCCTTCTTCGAGAATCCGCCGGAGGGTTTCGCCGATGCCGGTCTTGCGAGTGTCCGCGGTGGACTTGTCTACGCCCCGCCGGACGGGCTCGAGCGGCTGCGGGGGGAATATGAGCTGGCGCGCCGCACGACCGAGGTCGTCTGGCTGGAGGCGGAAGCCGTTCTTCGCGCCTCCCCGCTGCTGAAGCCGGGCCATGCCGCAGCCGGCTTCATGGAGCCCGGCGCGCTCGATCTCGACGCCAACGCGCTCTTGCAGGGTTTTGCGCGGATGGCGCAGCGCGGCGGCGCGACGATCCTTACGCACGCGCCGGTCGAGCGGATCGAGAGGCGGGCCGACGGCTGGCTTGTCCGGGCGGGGGAGAAGGACGTCGCCTGCCGCATTCTCGTCGATGCGGCGGGCGCGTGGGCGGATGATGTGGCGGCGCATGCCGGCGTCGCGAAGCGAGGGTTGCAGCCGATGCGGCGGACGGCGGCGACGGTCGGCGTGCCGGACGAACTGAAGCCGCTGCTGGCGCGCCATCCCTTCGTCGCGCCGGCCGACGAGAGCTTCTATTTCAAGCCGGATGCCGGCGCGATCATGGTGAGCCTGTCGGACGAGACGCCTTCGGAACCGTGCGACGCCTGGGCCGACGATTTCGACGTGGCGCTGGCGCTCGACCGCTTCCACGCCGCGACGATCGTGCCGCCCGCCCGGCCGATCGCCACGTGGGCGGGGCTCAGGACCTTCGCGCCGGACCGGCTGCCGGTGGTCGGCTTCGATGCCGATGCGGAGAACTTCTTCTGGTACGCGGGGCAGGGCGGCTACGGCATCCAGACGTCGCCTGCGCTGTCGGCGCTTGCCGCGAAGCTGATCTGCGGCGAGGCGCTGGAAGAAAGGGAGGCCGGTATCGCCAGGGTTCTCGACAGCGGACGGCGCATCGACGGCGTTCATGGCTGAGCGGCCGAGCCGTCGGGCCGCCGGCTTCGCCTTCGCCCCTGTCGGTGCGCGCCGGCCCGGG
>DASWJZ010000254.1:0-4194 GCA_036396875.1 Propylenella sp. | reverse complement strand
ATGCTCGCTATGCGGCCCGCAAGGCCAGGAAGTAGCGACCCGCAAGGCTAGGAAGTGATAACAGCACAACTCGTCCAAAGGCCGTAGCGGGCCTTTGATCTTGTGCGCTGGATCGCGGAGGTGGGCCGGGGTTGCGGGCCCATGATGATGCGGGCAAGCCGCATCAGGCCGCCCGCCCGCAGCGCGGGCAGGCGGCCGGATGGCAGGCGCGACACCAGGCTTTGCCGCAGGACGGGCAGGGGGCCTGCCCGCTCAAATCGGTGAGATGCAGACGATCGTCACAGACCAGGCGTGCCCGCCCGACTCCCAGTCCCCAATCGCACGACGGCGGCTCGATCATGCGAATGGCCGGATGCCAGTCGATGCGGATGATCCGTTCGCCCTTGCGCCTTTTGATCAGCAAGTCGTAGCGATGCACGGGGGCGAAGAGCGTCAATCCCTGCATCCAATCGACTGTCGCCCGCAAAGCGTAGTTGTGGCGCAAATCGTCGAGCTTGGCGGCATATTCGCGCTCGATGGCGGCGACCCGCATGGTCTCGCGCTTGCGGTCGGCCTCCGCCTTTTCGCCAGGCGCCGACCCAAGCGCGGCGAGTTTCATCTGCGCGGTCCGGCGCAGATCGTCGTGATACTCGTGAATCCGTCCGCGGTCGCGGTCGAGCCGGCGGCGCATGGCGTTGAGGAAGGGCTCCAGATCGCGCCCCACATGATGCTCGACCAGCGGCAGAACCCGCGCCGCGAGCGTTGTCGCGTCCCAGCCCGCGCCCGCGGCGCGGCGTGCGTCGGGCTCGGGCGCATGCCAATCCACCACGCTCGCCAACAGCGTGCGGAGCCGTCCCAGAATGTCGCCGTCCATGACCGCGCCCGTGCCCTGGTTGAAGCCGAGCCAGACCAGTCCCTCGCGCTTTTCGTCGGATATGGCGGTATAGCGGAACGCGAGCAGCAGGCAGCGCGTCCACGCCGGCTTGGCGTCATGCAGGCGCCAGACCGCGTTGGGGAGTTCGAGCGCGCGGTCGAGGAGCCGTTCTGGATCGCTCGGCGCCGCGGCGTTGCCAGCGACGACAAGCTGCCGCTCGGCGAAGCGGCCGCGCTCGCCAAGGAGGGCGCCGAAGCGGTCGAGCCAGTCGCCTTCGAGCCCGATCGGCATCGCGCCCGCGGGCAGCGCGGCGCCAAATCCGAGCCGGGCAAATTCCGGCCAGCCCATGGCGGCGCGCAAGGGCTCGGGCGCCAGCACTTCGAGCCCATCCGGCTCCACCGGCTCGATGGCCGCGCCCTCGCTCTCCAGAATGTCGGCGACGAACTCGCGCAACGCTCCCATTGTTCGCCCTCACGCCGCCTCGAAATCGTCGCCGAACAGCTTCTCGTCGAGCGCCTTGGCCTCTTCGTGCTGCTGGCGCGCCTGTTCGAGCCGCCGGCCAAGCGCGTGGAAGGCCTGCAGGCGGGCGGCCTCGGTCGCCCCCAACCAGGCGTCCAGCACGAGATCGGGGAACTCGCGCTCCTCTTCGATGCCGCCGAGGATGGCGCCGACCTCGCCGACGACCAACTCGAACATCGAGATCTTTTCATCAAGCAGCCCTAACAATTGTTCCTCCAAGGTGCCGCGGGTGACGAGATTGAAGACGAACACCTCGCGGCTCTGGCCGATGCGGTCGATGCGGCCAATGCGTTGCTCGATCGCCATCGGATTCCAGGGGACGTCGAAATTGATCAAGGTATTGCAGAATTGGATGTTGCGCCCTTCGCCACCCGACTGCGTGCACAGCAGGACCGTCGCATGGTCCCGAAACGCCGTGATCGCCGCGTCCTTCTCCGGCCCGCTGAGACTCCCGTGGAAACGCGCGAGCGAAACGTCGGCCTTTTCGAGACGATCGGCGACATGGGCGAGGGTCTCGCGCGAATGGACGAAGACAAGCTTCTTCTCCGTCGGGTTGCGCCGGACGAGGTCGATGAGCGCCGCCTCTTTGCCGCCGGTTTTGATCGTCGCCCATCGGTTGGCAAGTTCAGCCCAAATCGGATCGCCGGCGTTTCGCGCCGCGACCCGGGCGACCGCCCCCGCAGCGGCCTTCGGCGACGAGCCGGCCGCAGCAAGGAGATGATGGAGGGCCAGCCGCTCGCGCTTGGCCTCGCCCTCCGCCGCCAGCCGCCGCGCGGCCGCTGCCAGGTCGGCGTAGGCTTCGGCCTCCCCGGGTCCGCCATCGACCTTGATGGTGGTGGCGTGGCGTCGCGGCAGCTTGAGGGCGACGACGGCGCGGGTGTTGCGAATCATCGCGCCGCGCATCAGCGCGCGCAAGCTTTCCGAATTGGCCGGTTGGCGCGGCTTGCCGGGGGTCATATAGGCGAGGCGAAATTCCTTCAAGGTCTTGAAGATGCCGGGCTTGAGCAGCGTCAGGAGATTATAGAGCTCGATCAGGTCGTTCTGCACCGGCGTCGCCGACAGCAAGAGCAGGAAGCGCTTGTTGAGCGAGTCGACGAGCTTCCAGCTCTGGCTCGATCGGTCGCGCAGATGATGCGCCTCGTCGACGATGATCAGATCGAATTGGCGCTCGACCAGACGCTCGGCGTGCTCGCGCCGCCGTGCGGTGGCGATCGAGGCAACGATGCGATCCTGGGCCCAAAACGCCTGCCGCTGGTCGCGCAGGAGCGGATCATAGGTCGTCGCGAACGCAAGACCGAATTTGGTCTCCAGTTCTTCGCGCCATTGGCCGACGAGCGAAGCCGGCGTGAGGACCAAGGTGCGCTCGGCCATACCGCGCATTGCATATTCCTTCAGCACCATGCCCGCTTCGATGGTCTTGCCGAGCCCGACTTCATCGGCCAGCAGGACGCGACCACGGAACTGCTTGAGCACCTTGCGCACGGTTTCGATCTGATGCGACAGGGGCTCGACGCCGCTGAGATGCGGCAAGCACAGGAGTTCGTCGAACCCCTGCGCCAGGCCGAGATGGGCGAACCGCTCGCGCAAACCAAGCCAATGGCCGTCCTGCTCCATGTCGCGCACCACGGCCGACAACAGCGGCGCGACGTCGAACTCGATCGTAATTGGTATTTCGATGTCGACGCGCGGCAAGGGCGGCGGCGATTGCTCGGTCGCCGCGGCCGGCGCCGTGCGCGGGCGTGCCGCCTTTTCGCCCTTGGGCGCAGTTCTTGGCTTGACCTTGGCACGCGCTGCCGGACGCCGGCCGGGGAAGGGCGCTTCGCGGTCCAGAATACTATCGAGTTGCCGCATCAGCCACGGCAGTCGCTTGGCCCCACCCGGAAAGGCCTTGACGGCGGCCAACCGGCTGATCAGGCCGTTGCGCTCCAGCAGCGCCCTCGCCGCGGCCGGCTTGTTGAGTTGGTTGAGCGCCAGAGCGTGCAAGAGATGTTCGGCCGGTGCCGACGCGCGCTTGGAAAATCGCTTCAGGAGGGCCAGCGCCCGCTCCGGCCGCTCATCGAGCAGCGCGGCCGTGGCGGCCAGCATGAGAATAATGGGATCGCCGGGGCACGCCCCGATCGCCTCCTCCGCGAGCGGCAGGAAGCCCGAATGGAGGTTGGGATCAGCGAAGGCTGCGAGCAGCCGCTGCATCCAGACGTCGGATTCGCGGGCCGCATCTGCGAACAGGTCGGATTGACGCAATGCTGGACGTGGCATGGCCCCTCGCCGCCGACAACAGAAGGCGTGCCTCGCGATTCCGGCGCGAATCGGTTCCGTGAAATTAGGCCGCGACGGCGTGCCCGCGACAACCCTTTTCATGCGACAATATTGCGAAACTCACCGCGGATGAAGCGACGGTTCCAGCGCGCCGCCGCCGATCGGTCCTGGTGCTTCGCCCTACCCCTGTCGGCAAAATACCCGAGCCGCTGCGCATCGGAGCGAAAAGCAGCGTGTTGCAGCAAAATCTGCATAGTGGCGGAGGGAAGGGACCCTTGCACCAACTCGCTCTTCGCAATCGCACTCGGGTGCTGCGCACGCTCCGTCTCGGTGGCCACGGGTCCCCATCCCAATCCTGCGAACATGTCGCTGGAGGCGCTGCATGAGCAGACGAGCGTGGCCGACCTGGCCCAGCGCTATCAGGTTCACCCTAACCAGACTTACGCAAATAGGCGCTCGCCTTGCGCAGGATCTCATTGGCCTGCCGAAGCTCGCGGTTCTCCCGCTCCAGAGCTTTCAGCCGCTCGCCGACCTCGGTTGGAACGCCGGCCCGCTTGCCGCTGTCG
>DASWJZ010000253.1:0-5560 GCA_036396875.1 Propylenella sp. | reverse complement strand
CGGTAGATTTCCGTGTGGCCCTTCTGGCGGCCGTAGCCCTTCACCTCGGTGACGGTGAGCCCCTGCACGCCGATTGCGGTCAGCGCGTCGCGCACCGCATCGAGCTTGAAGGGCTTGATAATGGCGATGATCAGTTTCATTGGCTTTGATTCTCCCGTAAATCGGCCGATTTCCGGCCGCCCGGGCTGGCCGGTTCAAATGTCGTGCCAGTTTGGAGCTTTTCCGAACAGGCGGCAGTTGCCGAATGAGAATCAAACTTGTCTTTGGCACGGAACGGACCGACATTCCCTTCATGGCAAAGGTATCAAAAACAGCGCGTAACGCTCGATCGGGCCGCTACGTTGCCGCCGGCAAGACCCCCGACGGCGTGACCATCCTGATGCAGAAGACGAAGCCAACCCATTTCACCACGCGCGAGATTCGCACGACCATCACAGAGCTACGCCGCGACGCTGCCACCGGGCGATCCAGGGAAAGCATGAAAACCGGCTCCAATCGCTCCGAATCAAAGCGGTAATGGTGTCGCCGAACCCCCGCGACGTATTCGTCAACTGCCCGTTCGATGCTGCCTACAAGCCGACCTTTAACGCCATCGTGTTCACGGTGGTTCGATGCGGCTTTCGTGTGCGGTGCGCGCTTGAAGCCGACGACGCTGCAGAGAACCGCTTCGGAAAGATTTGCAGGATCATCGACTCGTCCCGCTACGGCGTTCACGACATTTCCAGAACCGAAGCGGACGGCGACCCGCCTCTGCCGCGCTTCAACATGCCCCTTGAAGTTGGGCTCTTCCTGGGTGCCAAGCGCTTCGGAGGACGACGTCAGAGCGAGAAGAAGTGCATCATATTCGACCGCGAGCGGTATAGGTATCAGCGCTTCATGTCCGATATCGCAGGGCAGGATATCCACGCTCACGGTGGCGATATAGCAACGCTGATTGGAGAGCTGACGGCCTGGCTCCGCAACGAAAGTGGCTTGCGGAACATCCCGGGCGGTGTCCGTATCGCGGCCGAATTTGAAATTTTCGGCTCGGCATTACCTGAAATATACAGAGCAAGAAATTTAAGCTCTGAAGAAGTCACTTTTGCAGATTACAATGATATTGTTGTGCAGTACCTCACAGCTTCCGAATAGCTTACCTACTTCTCCGTAGGCCAGACGCGGATCAGCCCCTCCTGCGCGACGGAGGCGACGTGGACGCCGTCGCTGCCGTAAATGGCGCCGCGGCTGAAGCCGCGCCCGCCGGAGGCGGTGGGGCTGTCCTGCGAATAGAGCAGCCAGCCGTCGGCGCGGAAGGGGCGGTGGATCCACAAAGCGTGGTCGAGGCTCGCCACCTGCAGGTCGCGGTCGAACAGCGAACGGCCGTGCGGATAGAGCGAGGTGTCGAGCAGCAGCATGTCGGAGGCGTAGGCGAGCACGCAGCGGTGGATCGCCGGATCGTCCGGCAGCGCCCCGGTGGCGCGGAACCAGACGTGCTGCACGGGATCGAGCTTTTCGCGGCCCATGTAGCGGCGGAGGCTGACGGGGCGGAGCTCGATCGGCCGCTCGCGCCGCCAATAGCCCTTCATCGGCTCGCTGGCGCTCTGCAGGTACTGCCGCTTCAGCTCCTCCTCGGTCACCAGCTTTTCCGGCGGCGGGACGTCGGGCGCCGGCAGCTGATGGTCGAGGCCCGCCTCCTCCACCTGGAAGGAGGCCGACATGGAAAAGATCGCGTGGCCGTGCTGGATCGCCACCACGCGGCGGGTGGTGAAGCTCTTGCCGTCGCGGATGCGGTCGACCTCGTAGACGATCGGAACCTCCGGGTCGCCCGGGCGTAGAAAGTAGGCGTGCAGCGAATGCGCAGGACGATCCGGCTCCACCGTCCGGGTGGCCGCGACCAGCGCCTGGCCGACAACCTGGCCGCCGAACACCCGCTGCCAGCCGCTCTCGGGGCTGCGGCCGCGGAAGAGGTTGTGCTCCAGCGGCTCAAGGTCGAGGATGCTGAGCAGACTCTCGATGGCGGCCGTCATCGGCGTCCTTTCTGCGGAGGGATTTGGGGCCGGGCGGCGAGCGGAAGGTCGGCAGAGGAAAGCGCGGAAGTCAAGCGAAGGAGCGGCGATGGCGGCCGGAGGAGCGAGAAGCGACGTTCTGATCGCGGGCGGCGGCACCGCGGGGCTGACGGCCGCGCTCGCGATCGCGCACGGCGCGCCGGGCCTCGCCGTCGAGGTGGTCGATGCGAAGACGGCGGTCGGCGGCGTTCCGGACGAGCGCGCCTCCGCCATCGCCGCGTCGGCGCGGCGCATGCTCGACAGGCTCGGCGTCTGGACGCGGGTTCAGGGCGAGGCGCAACCGATCCTTTCCATGGAGATCACCGACAGCCGGATCGGCGACGCGGTGCGGCCGATCTTCCTCACCTTCGACGGGACGCTTTCGGAGGGCGAGCCGTTCGCCCACATGGTCCCGAACGAGGCCCTCGCGAAGGCTCTGCGCGACGCTGCCGGGGAGGCGGGGATCGCGCTGACGGCGCCGGACTCGGTCGAGCGCTTCCAGGTTGACGGCGGCTCCCTCTCAGCTGCACTCGCCTCCGGAGAGGAACGCCAAACGGCGCTCCTGGTCGCTGCCGACGGAATCCGCTCGCGGCTCCGGTCGCTCGCCGGGATCAAGGTCGTGGAGTGGCGCTATCCGCAGACGGCGATCGTCGCCAATGTGCGCCACGAGCGGCCGCATCATGGCGTGGCGGTCGAGCATTTTCTGCCGGGCGGCCCGTTTGCGATCCTGCCGCTCAAGGGAAACCGTTCCTCGCTCGTCTGGACCGAACGCAGCGACGATGCGCGGAAGCTCCTTGCCAGCGACGATTTCGTGTTCCTCGTCGAACTCGAACGGCGCTTCGGCCATCGCCTCGGGCAAATGGAGCTGGACGGTCCGCGCCGCGCCTATCCGCTCGGTCTCATACTCGCACGCGACTTCGTGCGGCCGCGCTTTGCGCTCCTTGGCGATGCCGCCCACGGCATTCATCCGATCGCCGGGCAGGGCCTCAATCTCGGCTTCCGCGACGCCGCGGCGCTCGCCGAAACGATCGTCGATGCGCACCGGCTCGGACTCGACATCGGATCGCTGGAGGTGCTCCGTCGCTACGAACGCTGGCGGCGCTACGACACCTGGCAGATGGGGGTGACCACCGACGTCCTGAACAGGCTGTTCTCGAACGATTTCTCGCCGCTGCGCGCGCTCCGCGGGATCGGACTCGGCATGGTCGACCGGCTGCCGCGGCTGAAGAATTTTTTCATCGGCGAAGCCGCCGGACTCGGCGGCGAGCTGCCGAAACTCATGAAGGGAGAAGCGCTCTAAGCGAGCGCTCAATCCTCGAGCCGCCGCGCCTCCTCTTCGAGCAGGATCGGAATCCCGTCTCGGATCGGAAAGGCGAGGCGCGCGGCGCGGCTCACCAGCTCCTGGCGCTCGCGGTCGTATTCGAGCGTCGTCTTGGTGACCGGACAGACCAGGATCTCCAGAAGCTTCGGGTCGACGACGCGGCCGGAAGACGCCTCACGGTCCGGCATCATATGCTCCTCTTCTACTGCAACGGGGCTCGGGGGGCGTTTGCCCCGGCGAGTGCGAGCTCGGCAATCCCGATCAGCATCTTCGCACGCGCGGCGTGGTCGGACGATTCAAGCAGAGCCTGCTTCTCCGACGGCCCCCAGGGGCTCATCATCGCGAGCGCCGTCACCAGCCCGGCGGTGGAGGCGCGGTTGACGCTGTCCCAGTCGGCCTCCATGCCGTTCGCCTCCAGATAGTCGCGGAAGGTACGCAGGAGGGCGGTCCGATCGACGTCGCCCTCGCCCTTCCGCGGCTCGGCCAGATCCGGAAATCCCTCCAGCGATATGCGGGCCCGGCGATAGGGGGATCCTGCGTCGATCTCCTCCAGAATCCGGAAGCGGCTGACGCCATAAAGGGTGAGGAGATAGCGCCCGTCCCCCGTTTCGGCGAACTGGGTGATCCGGCCGGCGCAGCCGACCCCGCAGAGAGGCGGGCGGCTTGCTACGTCCGACGCTTCGGGAGCGGGCTGAATCATGCCGATAAGGCGATGGCCGGCAAGCGCGGCATCCATCATCGCCACGTAGCGCGGCTCGAAGATATTGAGCGGAAGCTGTCCGCCCGGCAGGAGCAGCGCACCCGCCAGCGGAAAGAGCGGAATGACGTCGGGAACGTCTTCCGCCGACTCGTAGCGCTGATTGCCGGCAAGCATAATAACGCGCGCTCCGCGACGACCCGCCGGAGAAACTAGGAGAACAGCAACGCTGACAGGCGCTGACGTCCCTTTGCCGCGGCGGGATCCTTTGGCCCCCAGGCTTCAAAAAACTGCAGCAGCTGCTTGCGCGCCGCCTCGTCGCTCCAGGCGCGGTCGCGTCGCACGATTTCCAGAAGCTGCTCGGTTGCGCCGGCGCGGTCGCCGCGCGAGTTGAGCGCGACCGCCAGATCGAAGCGGACCTGATGGTCGTTCGGATCGCGCGCGAGGCGCGCCTCGAGATCCGACGGCTGGCCGAGTTTTTCGGCCTGAGCGGCGAGCTCCAGGGCGGCGCGCGCGCCGCTGATCGCAGCGTCCTTTTCCTGTTCGGGCGTCAGTCCGGCGAGCAGACCGCGCGCCTGCTCCAGCTCGCCGAGCGAGACGAAGCAGCGGACAAGCCCGGCGAGCGCCGCGAGATTGTTGCCGTCCATCTGCAGGGCGCTGCTGTAGAGGCCGGCGGCGGTCGAATAATCCTTCGCGGCAAGCGCTGCCGCCGCCGCCTCCATCACGCCGTCGCCCTCGCTTGGGCCGAGGGGGCCGGCGACGCGCTCGATGAAGGCCGTGACCTGGCTTTCCGGCACGGCGCCCATGAAGCCGTCCAGCGGCTGGCCGTTCTTGAAGGCGATCACCGCCGGGATCGACTGGATGCCGAGCTGGCCGGCGATCTGCGGATGCTCGTCGATGTTCATCTTGACCAGCCGCACCTTTCCCTTGGCGGCGCGAACCGCCTTCTCCAGCACCGGCGTCAGCTGCCGGCAGGGGCCGCACCAGGGCGCCCAGAAATCGACCAGGACCGGCGTCGTGCGCGACGCCTCCAGGACGTCGGCACGGAAGGTCTGCGTGGTCGTGTCCCTGATCTCAGCGGCCTCCGCCGGCGGCGCCGACGGCTTGCGGTTCTGACCGAACAAGAGGCTCTCGGCACTCATGAGTTTTCCACCTTCGGATTCCCGGCCTATGTGGCAAGTTCCTGACGGCTTTCCAATCCCTCCTCGACAACGGCTCCGCCGGAGACCGGCAGGATTCGCGGCTGGTGCCCGGTGTCGTGCAGGAACCGCAGAAAATCGTCGCGGCCGATCGTCGTGGTCGCGGTGTTCTCAAGCGGATGGAAGTTGAGTTTTTCGTGCCGCAACAGGGCGCGGTCGAGAATCACGGTGACCCGCCGGCTCCGGTCGTTGATTGCGCCGAAGGGGGTCACGGCGCCGGGGATGACGCCGAGCAGCTCGGCGAGCAATTCGGGCTTGCCGAAGGAGAGGCGGGCCGAACCGATCCGCTGATGCAGCGTCTTCATGTCGATTTCGGCAT
>DASWJZ010000252.1:0-7676 GCA_036396875.1 Propylenella sp. | reverse complement strand
GGTTCGAGTATGCAAGTAGGCTTGCCGCCAATGACCCGAACGGAGCGAGGGATAAGCCGCCGATGCCGAACCACCGGCCCCTGTAGTCCTTGGCAAGAAGGAGAAGATGCTTACTCCTGCGCCGCGCAAGTGACAAGCGGGAAAACTCTCGGCGAATAAGACAACTTTACACGGCGGCATTTGAACGGAGATCGTCAACATATTGGTCGGCAAATGAAATCCCGCGTCGCTCCGTCCCCGACCCAGCACTCGTGGCCGCGCCGCATGATCACGTACAGGCGCGTTCGCAAAGCACCGTCCGCAGATGCGCCAGAATCAGGTCGCGGCCTTCGGCACCGAGCCCCGCCGACGCCTCGGCGGCGCTCCGCGCGTACCATGCTTCGGAGGTAAGCCGGCTCATGTCCACCGCTTCCGGGCAAAGCGCCATCATCAGCGACGTCTCGCCCTGCCCGGCATGGTCGAACGGATAGCTCTGGATCGTCTCGGCGGTCATGAGAGGATGGCCCTTGATCCAGTTGAAGGGGTCGTCGCCGCCCGCCTGCGCGGCGTAATAATCCGCCATCGCCTCGCGCCCCCACCAGCCTTCGCCGCGCGTCTCTTCGAGGAACTCGAAGATCGCCTGGCGCGCGGCGAGCTTGAAGGCGAGATCGGTCGGCATGCCGGCGATGAAGTTCTCCGTCTGATGGTGGATGAAGAAGTGGATGTTGCGGAAGCCGACGCGAAGGAGCGCGCGGAACAGGTCGCGCGCAAAAGGAAGAAGCGCCTGCGAATCGATGTGCAGCGAGCCGTTTCCTTCCGGCGGCGCTACGGCGTGGCTCGCCGCGCCGTAATAGAAGGGCGGCAGGATGACGAGGTCCATCTCCTTCTCGACGATGTCGAGTGTCCTGACGACCACCAACGCATCCATGCCGACGGCGAGGTGCTCCCCGTGATATTCGAGCACTCCGAGCGGCAGGACGACCGGCCAGTTCGCTTCGACTGCCGCCCGGATCTGGTGCGGCAGCATCAATTCGTATCGCATCGGAGTTCTCCTGCCTGAAGGCTTCTTCCGTCACCCCGCGAATGTTGACGGAAGCCGCTGCACCTGGGCAAGAACGGCGATCGGCCGAAACAGCCGCGTGTGGGGGGTGCAATGCTGAAATCGATCGATCCGATCCTCAATGCCGACGTGCTCTATGCGTTGCGCGCGATGGGGCATGGCGACGATATCATTCTTGCCGACACCAATTTTCCCTCCGACTCGGTCGCCCGGCGGACCGTGCTCGGCCGCCTCCTCCGCATCGATTGCGTGACGGCCGGGCGCGCCGCCCGCGCCATCCTTTCGGTCATGCCGCTCGACGCTTTCGTCGAGAAGGCGGCGCTCAGGATGGAGGTCGTCGGCAAGCCGGACGAGGTGCCGCCGGTGCAGGCGGAGGTGCAGGAGGAGATCGACGCGGCGGAAGGCCGGTCCTGGCCGATGGGCTCGATCGAGCGCTTCGCTTTCTACGATCTGGCGAAGAAGGCCTATTGCGTCGTCCAGACGGGCGAGCGCCGCTTCTACGGCTGCTTCGTCTTCAAGAAGGGCGTCATCCCGCCCGATGCGCATTGAGGATGAGCGGCGATCATGACTGAGGCGAAGCGGGGCGTCGCCATTCTCGGCGTCTTCGTGGCCGACCTCGCCTTCCGCGCCGGCCGCATGCCTGTGATGGGCGAGACGATCATCGGCTCCGGCTTCAAGATGGGCCCGGGCGGCAAGGGCTCCAACCAGGCCGTCGCCGCCGCGCGCGCCGGCGGCGACGTGACCTTCATCTCGCGGATCGGCAAGGACGCGTTCGGCGCCGTCGCCCTTTCCACTTGGCGGGAGGAGGGCGTGAAGGCGCATGTCGTGGAGGATGCCGGGCGGCCGACCGGCGCGGCCTTCATCTATGTCGACGATAACACCGGCGAGAACGCCATCATCGTCGTGCCGGGCGCGGCCGGCGCCATCTCGCCGCAGGACGTGGAGGCGGCCGGCGATGTCATCCGCCGCTCCGCCGTTTTCGTGACACAGCTCGAACAGCCGGTGGCGGCGGCAAGGCGCGGGCTTGAGATCGCGCGCGAGGCGGGCGTCGTCACGATCTTCAATCCGGCGCCGGCGGCCCCGATCGACGAGGCGATTTACGCGCTCTGCGATTACGTGACGCCGAACGAGAACGAAGCGACGCTGCTGACGGGCGTGCCGGTGACGGGGATGGAGGATGCGCGGAAAGCGGGCGACGTGCTCCTCGCTAAGGGCGCTGGCGCCGCTTTGATCACGCTCGGCGAGCAAGGCGCGCTTCTCCATACGCGGCGGCAGTCGAGGCTCGTGCCGGCCTTCCGGGCAGGGCCGGTCGTGGAGACGACGGGGGCGGGCGACGCCTTCAACGGCGGCTTCGCCGCGTCGGTTGCGCGGGGCGACGAGCCTTTCGCCGCCGTCCGCTTCGCCTGCGCCGCCGCCGGCATCTCCGTCACCCGCCCCGGCACCGCGCCATCGATGCCGACGCTCGCCGAGGTGGAGGCGCTGCTCGCGAAGGTGACGTGAAGGATGCAGCGATCGGGCCCCGCACGATTCGTTGACACGGTCCAACGCTCCTGCATACTCGATAACCGCTTTGGTCGCTTGTCGAATTGGGCCTCGACAGGAGCGCAATCGCATGATCGCGACGGCAAGCGGCGGCGGGGAGGATAGCGTCAAAGGTGGGAGGGGTCCGTCATGAAAGTCGAATTCTATAACCGGCTGCTGGCCATGCAGGCGAGCCGCCGCAAGGTCCTGCAGGGAGCGGCCGGCATCGGCGCCGCCGCGGCGCTCGGCTCGTCGGGCCTGCTCGGCCGCGCCTTCGCGCAGGGCGATCTGCGGACGGAGATCCTGAAGATTCCCGGTGTCAACATGGGCTCTCCGGGGGACGCCGATTGGCAGAAGGTCGGCGAACTGTGTCTCGGTCCAACGAAAGCCAACGTCGCGGAAGGCGAATTCAACGGTGTCGAGATCTCCTTCATGGGGATCACTAATCAGAACCTGCACAATTTCCTGTTTCGCGGCTTCCTGAAGCCGTGGGAGGCCTATACGGGCGCGCGGATCACCTGGATTGACCTTTCGCAGGCCGACTACAATCCGCGCCTGCAGCAGGCGATCGCGACCGGCACGGTCGACTTCGATGTGATCGAGATGGGCGCGCCGTTCGAGGGCGACGTCTGCGGCAAGGGGCTTGCGTCGGAGATGCCCGACTGGGTCAAGTCGCAGATCGAGATGGACGACTACGTCGGCTACCTGCAGGCGCCGGTCGGAACCTGGGAGGGCAAGACCTACCGCATCTCCATCGACGGCGACTGCCATACCTTCAACTACCGCACCGACGTCTTCTCCGACCCCGCCCTGGCGGAAGCTTGGAAGGCTGAAGGCGGCCAAGGCGAATGGGGCGTGCCAAAGACCTGGCAGCAGGTGCAGGCGGTGACCAAATTCCTGAAGGGCAAGCAGCTGAACGGCCAGGATCTCTACGGCTACCTCGATCCGACCAAGCCCTGGGGCGGTTTCGCTTTCTATTTCCTCGGCAGCCGAGCGAGCGCCTACGCCAAGCATCCGGACGATCCGGCCTGGCTGTTTGATCCGGACACGATGAAGCCGCGCGTCAACAATCCGGCCTGGGTGCGCGCCATTCAGGACGTGCTCGACGCGCTTCCCTATGAGCCGGCAGACCAGCTGAACGCCGATCCGAACACCACCGGCTTCCAGCAGTTCCTCGGCGGCACCGGCTCGCTTCTTGCGTGGTGGGGCGACATCGGTTCGAACGTCAAGACCAACGACCAGTCGGTGGTCGGCGACGTCACCGGCTTCGACATCTTGCCGGGCTCCGACGACGTCTACAATTCCGCGACCGGACAGTGGGACACGCTGCCGAGCGGCCCGAACTATGCCCCGAACATGGCCTATATCGGTTGGGGCGTTTACGTTATGGCGCGCGTCGATAGCGACGCGAAGAAGCAGAAGGCGGCGTGGAGCGCCGCGGCGCATCTCGGCGGCAAGGACATCTCGCTCTGGATGGCGGCCTATCCGTCCGGCTTCCAGCCGTATCGGAACAGCCACTTCAACATTCCGGAGTGGGTTGCCGCAGGCTACGACGAGGCGTTCATCACGTCGTATCTGGACTCCGAATCGAACTCCTACAACCACGCGAACCCGGCGGTCGAGCCGCGCATTCCGGGCATCTTCCAGTATTACAGCGTGGCGGAGGACGAACTTGCCAAGATCTACGCCGGTCAGTACGACGCGCAGACGGGCGCGGACAACATAGCGGCCGCCTGGGAGAAGCTGACGGACCAGATCGGCCGCGAGAACCAGATCGCCCTCTACAAGGCGTCGCTCGGCCTGTAGGAACGTAACGATCGCTCGGCTCCGCCGGGCGCGAAGTGCTCTCGGCTGGCGGCGGCACCTCGCCGCCAGCCGAATTGCGTAGGACGCTGCGAAGCGGCAGGACCCCGAATCGGCAAGGCGCGCTTCCCATGGACCAATCGTCAGCGCTAAGGGGTCATCGGGCGCACATCGTTTTCGATCGCGCTTCCGCCAACCGCAGGACCGCCGGGCGGGCTCTCATTCTTCTCGCATCGCTCGTCTTCGTCGCGATTCTGCTTCTTCAAATCCTCCATGTCTCGGGGGTGATCGCCGCGGGCTTCGGCAACTGGCGGCCGGTTCTCTACGCCTACGTGTTGTGGGGCATTGCGCTCGGCGCCGGGCAGGTAATGATCCGCGGGGAAGCCGGGTCGCGCGCGCTCTTCGTGCTGCCTGCGGCGCTCTTCACCGTTGCGGTCGTTGTCTTCCCGACTCTGTTCGGATTCTACATTGCATCGCTTGATTGGAACCTGAGTTCCTTCGAGGGCCCTAAATTCGCCGGCCTCGACAATCTCGCCGCACTCATCCGCGATCCGTACTACTGGAACGCGCTCGGCAACATGCTCTTCTACTCCGCCATGGTGCTGGTGGAGTACGCCATCGCCTTCGGCCTCGCGCTTTTGCTCAGCGCCGAGATAAGGGCGCGCAAGTTCTTCCGGGTCGCCTTCCTGCTGCCGTTCATGCTGAGCCCGGTGGCGGTCAGCTGGATGATCGGGAAGTCGATCATGGAATACCGCTTCGGCCCTGCCGCCACGCTCGCCCGCCTGCTCGGCTGGGACACCCCCGCCTTTTTCGCCTCACCGTGGGTTGCGCGTTTCAGCATCGAGGCGCTCGACGCTTGGGTCTCGATTCCCTTCGTCATGGTGCTGCTGCTTGCCGGACTGCAGGCCATGCCGAAGGAGATTCTTGAAGCCGCCAAGGTGGACGGCGCCAACGCCTGGCAGTCGTTCTGGCGGGTCACCTTTCCGATGATGCTGCCGGTCAGCATCACGGCGATCCTGATCCGGCTGATCTTCAAGCTGAAGCTCGCCGACATCGTGATCAACGTCACGGCGGGCGGGCCGGGGGGCGCCACCGACACGGTGTCGAGCTTCATCTACCGCGAATACCGAGACCGCTCGAACGTCGGCTACGGCACGACCCTCGCGATGGTCTACCTGGTGATGATCATCATCGTGCTGACAGTGCTGCTACGAACCGCGAACCGCTGGACGCGGGAATCGCAGACGATCCAATGACGTCCCGGCGCCCTGCATGTTGAGGAGACCGGCCGAACTGAGCGCGGTGGCAGCGCCTTCCCCCCGCTGGCAGAGCGATGAGGCGGCCCGTCGCGCCAAACACATCGCAGGCCGTGCGCTTGTCTACGGCGCGCTCATTCTCTGGGCATTCATCTGCCTCTTCCCGATCTACTGGACGGTGACGACCTCGTTCAAGACGGCGCCCGACGTGACGCAGGGCCACCTGATTCCCTGGGTTGACTTCCGTCCGGACTGGAAGGGCTTCCGTTCGCTCGGCCTGTCGCCGGACACAATCTTTCAGACCTCGACGGTGCGCACGGAGTTTCTCGCACGCTTTCGGAACAGCATCATAACCTCGTTCAGCGCCTCCCTGCTTGCGCTGGTGCTCGGCTCGCTCGCCGCCTATGGCATCAGCCGCTTTCCCTACAAATTCGGACCGCTGCGGAACAACGACATCCTGTTCTTCTTCGTCTCGCAGCTCATTCTGCCGCCGGTCGTCCTCGCTTTGCCGTTCCTCGTTCTTTACCGCGAGCTGGCGCTGCTCGACACCACGTTCGGCCTCGTCATGCTCTACACGCTGACCGTGCTCCCGATCGTGATCTGGATCATGCGCGACCAGTTCAACTCGATCCCGATCGAGCTCGACGAGGCGGCGCTGGTCGACGGCCTGTCGCCCTGGGGTGCGTTCTTCCGCATCATCCTGCCGATCGCGCTGCCCGGGATGGTGGCGGCCTTCATCCTGTCGCTGGTGCTCTGCTGGAACGAGTATTTCTTCGCCGCGCTCCTCACCAGCACCGACGCCAAGACGCTACCGGTGATGGTGGCGAGTCAGACCGGTTCGCAAGGCATCAACTGGTGGGCGATGGCGGCGCTTTCCACCGCCGCGATCACGCCGCTGGCGATCGCCGGCATCCTGCTCGAGCGCTACATCGTCGCCGGCCTGTCGACCGGCGCCGTGAAATAGCGGAAGCGAATTGCGGCGGTCCTCCGCGTCTTCAGCGGCCGGCGAGCCACGAGAATGCCTGCCGCCAGAAGTGGCCGTAGCCCGGCCAGGCGACGAAGGATTTCGGCAGCCAGTGCGGCCCGATGTCCGAGGTCCACGCCATTGTGCGGCCGGCGCCATGACTGCCAACGACGAGGAGCGGCAGAGCGTCGCCCGGCCCGGTCCGTAGCAGCACGCTCGCGTCCGATTTCGCCGCCACCTCGTTAAAGCCGAGGAGATAGGGCCACGGGCCCTCGAGCCCCGCCAGAACGGGGTGACCGTCCGCGCCCGCGACGACCGGCTCGAATCCCTCCGGCACTTCTACGCGGTCGTCGACGGCAAGCATCGTGACCGGCAGGATTCTCTCGATCGGCGTGCCGCGATAGCGGGCGCTGCCATTGATGCCCTGGAAGCTCAAATAGCCGCCGACCATCAGGAAGCCGCCGCCCGCCTCGATCCGCTCGGCGATCAGCTTCAGCCGGTTTGGCGTGCGCTGGCCGCGCAGGAAGGTGTCGGGGTGAAGCAGCAGCGAGTCGGCGCCGATGTCGCTCAACACGATCACGTCGTATGCCGCGAGCTCCTCTGCCGTGGACGGAAACTCGGTGGGGACCAGATGCCCGGGCAGATGCACGAGATTGATGCTGCTGCCTTCCAGCGCGCGCTTCAGTCCGCCGATGCCGGTCTGGTACTCGCTCGCCGAAAAATGGTTGAAGCCCTTCACATGGGTCGCCGTGCTCACCCATGATTCGCCGGCGAGCAGCATGTTGATCGCGCTCATTCCTCCACCTCCCGCATGAGGTCCTTCGTCCGCGCGTAGATCTCCCGATAGATGCCGTACTGGCGCCGATAGGCATCAGAAGGCTCCGCCGCGATCACCGATGCGACCGGGTTCCACCGATTGATGTCGGCGGCCTTCACGTCGCCGACGGCGAGCGCGGCGAGGAATGCGTCGCCATAGGAGGCGCCGACGGTCTTCTGCCGCACGATCTGGTTCTTTCCCGACATGTCGGAAGTCGCCTGCGCCCAGGCGCGGTTCCGCGTCCCGCCCCCCACGGCGTAGATCGCCCGGGGATCA
>DASWJZ010000251.1:0-15630 GCA_036396875.1 Propylenella sp. | reverse complement strand
AGCCCCAGGTCGCGCTAAGCGTCCAGAACGGTCGCTCCGGATGAATGGCCGTCGCGCCGCGGAAGCGGCCCTACAGAACCGGCTTACAGGCCGCTGGCGCCTTCAGCTCCGGCAGGTCGCACGCGGCCTATGCGGAGCGGGCAGCGATCGCGTATTGTCTAACCCATCTTTTCGGTCGAGCGGAGGCCGCCGTGAAAAGGCTTGTGATTCTCTCGATTGCCTGTGCCGCATTCGCGTGCGGAGGGGCCCTGGCGAAGAGTCCCCATGCGGGTCTTGAGACGCGGATGATCAAAGCGCTCTCGGCGGAGGAGATCGCCGAGCTCAAAGCGGGAGAGGGCATGGGTCTGGCGCTTGCCGCGGAGCTGAACGGCTATCCGGGCCCGCGCCATGTCCTCGACCTCGCCGACGAGCTTCGGCTCACGGAGAAGCAGCGCAGGGAGGTGCGGGCTCTGTTCGACGCCATGCGAAGCGAAGCTGTCGATACCGGCGAGAGATTGATCGCCGAGGAGGCGGCGCTCGACCGCGAATTCGCCGAGCGGACGATCACGCCCGCCCGCCTCGATGCCGCCACCCGGGCGATCGGCTCGATCGCGGCGGATCTCCGCGCCACCCATCTCCGCTACCATCTCGCCACCCGCGACCTTCTCCTGCCGGAGCAGGTGTGGCGCTACAATGCGCTGCGTGGCTATTCCGGCAATTCCGCGCCAATGCATCATCACGGCGGGCATTCGGGCGCGCAATGAGCCCTCAGGGCAGCGCTGCAAGCAGCCGCCTTAGCGTATCGATTGTCGAGCGGTCGGCGACGCCGTCGACGCGGGCCGGGCGGAAATGCCGCTGGAAGGCGGCAACGACGTCGGCCGTCCGCTCATCGAAGCCGCCGGTGATCTCGACCCCGTAGCCGTAGAGCGCCAGCATCGATTGCAAGGCTTCGACCGGCCCGCCGGATCGACTATCGGCATCGCCCCTTTGCAAGAAGCGTCCGCCGCCGATTTCCGCCGGCTCCACCCAGTGCCCAATGCCCGCCGCCGCAAGACGCTGCCAGGGGAAACGCTCGCCCGGATCGAGCTTCCGTCCCGGCGCCACGTCGGAATGGCCGAGCACCCGGTGGGGCGGTATGGGATGCCGCCCCATGACGCCGGCGCAGAGGGCGGTCAGGGCGTCGATTTGCGCGTCCGGATAGTCCGGCAGGGCGCCGGGGTGTCCGGCATTGGCGATCTCGATTCCGATCGAGCGCGCATTGACGTCGTCGGTGTCCGCCCAGCGCGACGCGCCGGCGTGCCAGGCGCGCCGGTGCTCCGGCACAAGCCGCAGCACGCGGCCATCGACGTGGACGAAATAGTGCGCGGACACTTGGCTCCGCGGATCGCACAGCCAGGCGAGCGCCTGATCGTCGTCCGGCATGCCGGTATAGTGCAGAAGCAGGATGTCGACCGGCGCGGCCAGCCGCTCGCCGTGATTGGGGGAGGGGCGTTCCTCGACCCTCGGCCCCGTCATGCGCGCGCCCGCTCGATTTTCTCCCACGCCGCATTGATCGCAGCGAGGCGGTCGCTGGCGATGCGCAGGAATTCTTCCGGCACCCCGTGGCCGACCAGACGGTCCGGGTGGTTCTCGGCGACGAGCTTCAGATACCGGCGCCGCAGCCGTGCGTAGTCCCAGTCCGGTTCGGCGCCGAGGACGAGGTACGGATCGGCGCCGTTGAGCACATGCCGCGCGCGGACCCGCGCAAAGGCGATCTCGTCCAGTCCAAAAATCTCGGCGACGCGCTCGAGATAGGCAAGCTCGCGCTCATGCACGGCGCCGTCCGCCCGGGCGATGTCGAAAAGGCCGTCGAGCACCGCCTCCAGCGTTTCGGGATCGTCGCCGAGCAGGCGGGCGACGTCGCGCGCATAAGCTTCGTAGCCGGCCACGTCGCGGCGCGCGAGATTGTAGAAGCGGCTGACGTTGCGCTCCTCGCCCGGCGGGATTGTGAAGAGGCTGCAGAAGGCGTCGATCTCCTGGCGGCTTACCACGCCGTCGGCCTTCGCCATCTTGGCGGAGAGGGCGATCATGGCAATGGCGAAGGCGCCTTCGCGCCGGAGTTCGCTGCCGGCGAGGCTTGCCAGCACGGCGCGGACACCGGAGAGAGCATTGCCGAGGCGGCCGGCGCTGGCGGACGCCAGGCCGGCGATCTGCGAAAAGATTCCCATTGCCGCTCAGGTCCGAAGGGGCGGCCTTCACTAGCCGCCCCGGGCGGCCCGGAAAAGACCCGCCTTAAAGGCATTCGGCAGCTGCGACCCGCTTCGTCGCGCTGCTTCCAACGTTTGCGCACTTGCCGGCCGCTCGTCCCGAGGAAGCGCCTCCGCCCGCCGGATCCATCTCCGATCCATCTTCGATCCATCCTGTTCCATTGACCGCCCATGCAATCCCATGATACTCCATATCATCCCGGTTCGACTTCGGGGGCGCGATGAACACGACCGCCGGCAGCGCCGGCGGCGCCTGAGTACTCGCGCGTCCTGGTTCGGGCCGGGCGCGGCGTCCCGGCCCTCGTCACCGGCGGCGGCGCGGGCGGGCGCGAGGGGGTGATGGACGGTTTCGTGGCGACTTTCGTGAACCGGCTCGACCAAAAAGGTCGGGTGTCGGTGCCCGCGCCGTTTCGCGGCGTCCTCGCACGCGAGGGAGAGGAAGGCCTCTACTGCTACCCGGCGCTGGACCGGCCGGCGATCGACGGCGGCGGCGCGCGCCTGCGGCAGGCGATCGCCAAGCGGCTCGACGTGTTCGAGACGTTCTCGGAGGACCACGAAAGCCTGTCCACCGCCTTCTACGGCGAGAGCCGCATCCTGAAAATCGACCCGGACGGCCGGGTGGTGCTGCCGGAGGAGTTCCGCGCCTATGCCGGCATCGTCGACACCGCCGTCTTCGTCGGCCAGGGCTTCAAGTTCCAGATCTGGGAGCCGGACCGCTTCGCGCAGCGGCAGCGCGAGACGCGCGCGCATCTCCGCTCCGTGACGCGCGGCCTTGGCCAGTCCAACCCGACATCTCAGGGCAGGGGAGACCCGGCGTGAGCGCGGGCCGCACCTCGTCGATCGACGGTGCTGGCGGACCGGCCCGCCACCTGCCGGTCCTCCTGCCCGAGATGCTTGACGCCCTCGCCGTCACCAGGGGTGGCCGCTACATCGACGGAACGTTCGGTGGAGGCGGCTACAGCCGCGCCATCCTCGATCGCGGCGGACGGGTGCTCGGCATCGACCGCGACCCTTCGGCGGTTGCGGCGGGGGCTGCGCTCGCCGCTGAATCGGGCGGACGGCTGACCCTTGTCGAGGGCCGTTTCTCCGACCTCGGCCATCACGCTCAGGCGGCCGGGTTTGCCCCGGCCGACGGCGTCGTGCTCGACGTCGGCGTTTCCTCCATGCAGCTCGACGATCCCGCCCGCGGCTTCTCGTTCCGGTTTGACGGTCCGCTCGATATGCGGATGGGGGGAGGCGGCCCGACGGCCGCCGACATCGTGAACGGCGCGCCTGTCCGCGAGCTGGCTGCGATCATCCGCACCTACGGCGAGGAAAGGAATGCCGGCCGCATCGCCCGCGCGATCGACAAGGCGCGGCGGCAGACGCCGATCACGCGCACGGCGCAGCTTTCCGAGATCGTCGCCGGCGCCGCCGGTCCAGCCGGCGCATCCCGCATCCATCCCGCCACGCGCACCTTTCAGGCGCTTCGCATCTTCCTCAACCGTGAGCTGGAAGAGCTCGCCCGCGGTCTTGCGGCGGGGGAATCCGTGCTTCGCGAGGGCGGGCGGCTTGTCGTGGTGGCCTTCCACTCGCTGGAGGACCGCATCGTCAAGCGCTTCCTGCAGGAACGCGCGCGCGAGCGGAGCGGCTCGCGCCATGCGCCGGCAGTGCGGCCGGAGCCGCCGACCTTCCGTCTGCTGACGCGCGGCGCCGTGGAGCCCGGCGAAAGCGAGGTCGCGGCCAATCCGCGCGCCCGATCCGCGAGGCTCCGGGCCGCAGTTCGAACCGGCGCGCCGCCGCGCGCGCTCGACTTCCATTCAATCGGCGTCCCGCAGCTCGGCGACGTCAGCGGTCCGGAGGCTTATGCATGATGCGCTGGCTGCAGGTCGTTTCCGTCGTCGCCGCGGCGGGCGCCGCGATCTTCGTGTTCCATGTGAAGTATCGCGCCGAAGCCGTTGCCCAACAGGTCGCAGAGCTACAGCGGTCCCTCGACAAGGAGAACGAAACCGTCTCGCTCCTTGAGGCGGAGTGGAGCCTGCTCATCCAGCCGGCGCGCATCCAGGAGCTGGTCCAGCGACACGCCGATCTCTTGAAGCTGCAGCCGCTCGATCCCGCCCAGATCACCCGGATCGAGAACCTGCCCCTGCGCCCGCGCGGCCCTGCCCCCGACGACGAAGCGGCGCTGTCGGCCATCCTTGAAACATTACCGGCGGGAGATGAAGAATGACGGCAGCTTGCGCCTCCACCATGTGGCGGCACGCGCGCCATGCGGCGGCCGCCCGGGAAAACGACAGCGAGCAGCGGCTCGGACGGCGGCGCGTCGGTCTCGCGATGGCCGGCTTCGGCGTCCTCTACGTCGCGCTGGCGGTCCGGCTCGCCGTGCTCGGGATCACCGCGCAGGCCGCTGACGACGACGGGCACAGCTTTATCGGCGCCGCCTCGCAGGCCCGTCCCGACATCGTCGACCGAAACGGCGAGACGCTCGCCACCGACATCAAGACCGCCTCGCTCTTCGCCGAGCCGCGCTATGTGATCGACCCGGACGAGGCGACCGAGCTTCTCGCCACGGTCCTTATCGACGTCGATCGCAACCGCCTGCGCCGGCTGCTGTCAACCGACGCGAAGTTCGCCTACATCAAGCGCGAGATCACGCCGCGCCAGCAGGACGCCATCCACAGGCTCGGAATCCCGGGCATCGGCTTTCGGGTGGAGAATCGCCGCTTCTATCCCGGCGGCCCGACCGCCGCGCACATCCTCGGCGCGGTCAATATCGACAATCAGGGCATCGCCGGCATTGAGAAGCATATCGACGAAGCATTCCTCAGCGATCTCCACGCGGCAGGGTTTGCGACGGGGCAGGGACTCGAGCCGGTACGCCTGTCGATCGACCTCCGCGCGCAGCATGTTGTGCGCGACGAGCTGATGCAGGCGATGGAGCGCTACCAGGCGATCGCTGGAATCGGCATCGTGCTCGACGTCAATACCGGCGAGGTCGTTGCGATGAGCTCGGTGCCTGACTACGATCCGAACAATCGCGACGAGGTGCTCGATCCCGACAATATGAACCGCGCGACGGTCGGCGTCTACGAGATGGGATCCACCTTCAAGGGCTTCACCGTCGCGATGGCGCTCGATTCCGGCTTGGTGAAGATCACCGACTCGTTCGACGCCACGCGCGGCCTCACCGTCGGCCGGTTCACGATCAGCGATTTCCACGGCAAGCGCCGCTGGCTCACCGTGCCGGAGATTTTCATCTACTCCTCCAATATCGGGGCGGCGCGCATGGGGCTCGCGCTCGGCAACGAGAGACAGTACGCGTACTTCAAGCGTTTCGGCCTGCTCGACACGTTGCGCACCGAGCTTCCGGAAGCGGGAGCGCCCATCGTGCCCAAGATGCCGTGGGCGAAGGTCACCCAGGTCACCGCCGCCTTCGGGCACGGCATCTCCGTCTCGCCGCTGCAGACGGCTGCGGCCGCTGCGGCGCTGGTCAATGGCGGGCTGCTGATGCAGCCGACCTTCCTGCCGCGCACGGCGGAGGAAGCGAGGGCGGCCGCACGGCCGATCCTGCGCCCCGAGACCAGCCAGCTCATGCGGCATCTCTTCCGCCTCAACGTCATAAAAGGGTCGGGAAGGCGCGCGAGCGTCGTCGGCTACAGCGTCGGCGGAAAGACCGGCACGGCGGAAAAGGTGGAAAACGGCCGCTATTCGAGCAACAAGAGGCGCAACGCCTTTCTTGCCGCCTTTCCGATGGACGCCCCGAAATACTTCGTTGTCGTCGTGCTGGACGAGCCAAAGCCCGAAAAGCCTGGCATCGGCGCGACGGCCGGCCTCAATGCCGCGCCGACCGTCGCCGGCATCGTGCGCCGCATCGCGCCGATGCTCGGCGTCGAGCCGAAGGCGGTCGACCCGGCGGACGATCCGGCAATGGCGCTCGCCTTCGCGCAATGAGGACATCGGTTTGAACGGCGGAAGACGCTACGGCCCGCGCCGTCTCTCCTCTCTCTTCGCCAGCGACGTCGAAATTCCCGCGGAGCAGGGTGACGTCTGGGTCCAGGGCATCACCGCCGACAGCCGCGCGGTGGTGAGCGGCATGCTGTTCGCCGCGCTTCCGGGCACGAGATCGGACGGCGCACAATATATTCCCCAGGCGATCGCGGCGGGCGCGGCCGCGATCCTGATGGGCCGCCAGCCGATCGATGGCGACTGCCCCGTCCCCGTCGTGCGGCTTGACGATCCGCGGCGCGGGCTGGCGCTTGCCGCGGCGCACTATTATGCGCGCCAGCCCCGCACCGTGGCCGCCGTCACCGGCACCAACGGCAAGACATCGGTCACGGTGTTCCTCAGGCAGATCTGGGAAGCGGCCGGTTACCGGGCGGCGAGCCTCGGGACAATCGGGCTCGTTTCCCCGGCGGGGTCGGTGAAGGGCAATCTGACGACGCCCGATCCCGTGCGGCTGCACGAGATGCTTGCCAATCTGGCGGGCGCCGAGGTCACGCACGTGGCGCTCGAAGCCTCGAGCCACGGGCTTGAGCAGCGGCGCCTCGATGGCGTGCGCCTTGCGGCTGCGGCGTTCACCAACCTGTCGCGCGACCATCTCGACTATCACCCGACGCTTGAGGATTATCTGAACGCCAAGCTCAGGCTTTTCGACACACTCCTGCCGAGTGGCGCTGCCGCCGTTGCCGACGCCGACCAGCCGCAGGCCGAGATGGTGAAGCGGCTCGCGAAGGATCGCGAGCTCGAATATCTGAGCGTCGGCCGCGGCGGCGAGACGCTGAAGCTCGTATCCGCCACCCGCATGCATGACGGCTCGCGTCTGCTGGTCGAGGCATGGGGCGAGAAGTACTACGTCCCGCTTCCTCTCGTCGGCCATTTTCAGATCTCCAACGCCTTGATTGCCGCCGCGCTGGCGATCGCGACGGGCGTGGAAGCGGCGAAGGCGCTCGACGCGCTGTCGGGCCTCCGCGGCGCCAGCGGCCGTCTTGAGCTGGTGGGCCTCCATCCAAGCGGCGCCAAGGTGTTCGTCGATTATGCTCACACGCCGGATGCGCTTGCCAATGCGCTGCGGGCGCTCCGGCCGCATGCGGAAGGGCGGCTCGTCGTGATATTCGGCGCTGGCGGCGACCGCGATCCGGGCAAGCGTCCGCTGATGGGGGAGGCGGCCGCGGCCAACGCCGACCGCCTGATCGTCACCGACGACAACCCGCGGAGCGAGAATCCGGCGCGCATCCGCAAGGCCGTGCTCGGCGGTGCCCCGAAGGCGGAGGAGATCGGCGACCGCAGGGCGGCGATCGCCGCGGCCGTGGGGGACCTGCGGAAGGGAGACATTTTGCTCATCGCCGGGAAAGGTCATGAAACCGGCCAGGAGATCGGCGACAGCATCCTGCCTTTCTCCGATCAGGAGGAGGCGCGGGCCGCGCTAAAGGCGGCCGGAGGCGAAGGGTGAGCTTTCTCTGGAAGACCGAGGCGTTCCTCGCGGCGGCGGGCGGCAGGCTGCAGGGCGATCCGCCGACGGGCATCGCCGGCATTTCCATCGACAGCCGGACGGTCGGATCGGGCGACGCCTTCGTCGCCATCCGGGGCGAGCGCCTCGACGGTCATGATTTTGCGGCGGCGGCGCTCGCCGTGGGAGCCGCGCTTGCCGTCGTGCAGGAGGGGCATGCGCCTCTTAGCGCGCGTCCGCTCCTCGTCGTGCCGGACGATCCGCTGCGGGCGCTCGAACGCCTCGGCGCCGCGGCGCGCGCGCGCATGCGTGGCGCCGTCATCGCCGTCACCGGCTCCGTCGGCAAGACCGGCACGAAGGAAATGCTGCGGGCGGCGCTTGCCGCGGCAGGGCCGACCCATGCGCCGGTCGGCTCGTTCAACAACCATTGGGGCGTGCCGCTGACACTCGCGCGGATGCCGGCCGACACCGCCTGCGGGGTGTTCGAGATCGGCATGAACCACGCCGGAGAAATCCGGCCGCTCACTCGCCTGGTGCGCCCGCATGTGGCGATCGTCACGACGGTGGAGCCCGTGCATCTCGCCCATTTCGAAAGCGAGGCGGCGATCGCGGAGGCGAAGGCGGAGATTTTCGAAGGGCTGGTGCCGGGGGGGACGGCGGTGATCAACCGCGACAATCGCTGGTTCGACCTGCTCGCCGCACGCGCCCGGCAAAGGGGCGCGCGCGTCGTCGCCTTCGGAGAGCATGCGCAGGCCGACGTCCGGCTGGAGCGGGTCGCGCTGAAGGACGACGGATCGAGCGTGCAGGCGCTGCTTTTCGGCGAGCGCATCGCCTACTGGCTCGGCGCCCCCGGCCGGCATCTGGTGCAGAATTCGCTTGCCGTGATCGCGGCCTGCCAGGCGGCAGGCGCCGACATGGCGAGGGTCCTGCCGGCGCTCCGCGGCTTCCAGGCGCCGAGGGGGCGGGGTGAGCGGATCACGCTCGCCCATCCGTCCGGGCGCTTCACGCTGATCGATGAAAGCTACAACGCCAATCCCGCATCGATGCGCGCCGCGCTCGCGCTCCTCGGGCAGGCGGCGCCGCGGGGGCGCGGGCGCCGGATCGCGGTGCTCGGCGACATGCTGGAGCTCGGCGAGGCCGCCGCCCGCTTCCACCGCGGCCTTGCCCCGGCCGTCGGCGAATCGGGGGCGGATCTCGTTTTCCTCGCCGGGCCGAGCATGAAGCAATTGTGGCAGGACTTGCCGGAAGCGCGCCGGGGAGCCTATGCCGAAAGCGCGGCGGAAATCGAACCGATTCTGCTCGAGACGATCGGGCCGGGAGACGTGATTATGATCAAAGCCTCGCTCGGCACTCGGCTCGGGCCGCTGGTCGAAGCGGTCAAGCGCCGCTTCCCGGCCGACGCGGCGCGCCCCGGATGACGAGAGGCGGACCCTTCCGATGCTAGCCTATCTCGGTCAGTTTGGCGGCGACGTCCAGATCCTGAACGTCTTCCGCTACATCACGTTCAGGACCGGGGCCGCCACCATGACGGCGCTCCTCTTCGTCTTCCTGTTCGGGCCGGGAATCATCCAGGCGCTAAAACTCCGCCAGGGCAAGGGCCAGCCGATCCGGGCCGACGGGCCGCAGACGCACCTCTCCAAGGCCGGCACGCCGACGATGGGCGGGCTGATGATCATGTCGGGCGTCCTGGTGTCGACGCTCCTCTGGGCGAACCTGTCGAATATCTATGTCTGGGCCGTGCTCCTCGTCACCGCGGGATTCGGCCTGATCGGCCTCTATGACGACTACCTGAAGGTGACCAGGGCCACCAACCATGGTTTTTCCGGCAGGGCGCGGCTCACCATCGAGTTCGCCATCGCCGGCGCGGCCGTCCTGATCATGATCCTCTTCGGCGACAGGGCGCTGCACACCACGCTCGCGCTTCCCTTCTTCAAGGAGGCGGCGATCAATCTCGGCTATTTCTACATCCTCTTCGGCGCGTTCGTGATCGTCGGCGCGGGAAACGCGGTCAACCTTACCGACGGGCTCGACGGCCTGGCGATCGTGCCGGTGATGATCGCCGCCGCCTCCTTCGGCCTCATCGCCTACATCACCGGCAACGCGGTCTTCTCCGACTATCTGCAGATCCATCACGTGTCGGGCGCCGGCGAGCTCGCGGTGCTGATCGGGGCGCTGATCGGCGCCGGGCTCGGCTTCCTCTGGTTCAACGCGCCGCCGGCGGCAATCTTCATGGGGGACACCGGCTCGCTCGCCCTCGGCGGCATGCTCGGGGCCATCGCCGTCGCCACCAAGCACGAGATCGTGCTCGCCATCATCGGCGGCATTTTCGTGATGGAGGCGCTGTCGGTCATCATCCAGGTCGCGTCCTTCAAGCTGACCGGCCGCCGCGTCTTCAAGATGGCGCCGATCCACCATCATTTCGAACAGCTCGGCTGGACCGAGCCGCAGGTGGTGATCCGCTTCTGGATCGTCGCCGTCGTGCTCGCGATCGTCGGGCTCTCGACATTGAAGCTGAGGTGAGGATGGCGGTGGCGCTGACGCATCTGCAGGCTCGCTCGATCGGCGTCTTCGGACTGGCGCGCAGCGGGCTCGCCACGATCCGGGCGGCCGTGGCGGGGCGAGCGGCGGAGGTGTTCGCGTGGGACGACAAGGAGGACGCGCGGCGGACGGGCGAGGCGCTCGGCGGGCAGCCGGTCCCGCCGGAGGAATGGCCGTGGCAGGATCTCGGCGCGCTCGTTCTTTCGCCGGGCGTGCCGCTGACGCATCCGGCGCCGCACCCGATCGTCGGCATGGCCCGCGGAGCGGGCGTCGAGGTCATCTGCGACATCGAGCTTCTCTGGCGGGAGGCGAACGGCAGCGCCCGTTTCGTGGCGATCACCGGCACCAACGGAAAATCGACGACGACGGCGCTGATCGGGCACGTGCTGGAGACGGCGGGGCTCACGGTCTCCGTCGGCGGCAATATCGGCCGCGCCGCGCTCGACCTCGAGGCGCCGGATGAAGGCCGCGTCTACGTGCTCGAAATGTCGTCCTACCAGCTCGATCTGACCCGCCGCTTCCGTCCCGACGTGGCGGTCTGGCTCAATCTCACGCCGGACCACCTCGACCGCCATGGAGACCTTGCGGGCTATGCACGCGCGAAAGCGCATATCCTCCTCAACATGCGCGCCTCCGACACCGCCGTGCTCGGCGTCGACGAGCCGGAAATGCAGGCGGTGGCGGTGGCTCTTAAGAACGCCGGACGGCCCCGCGCGGTGACCGTTTCGGTCGAGCGCCACCGCGACGCCTCGCTCTATGTCGACGGCGACGGCAACCTGTTCGAGGGCGGTGCGGAGACGGTGTCCTTCGCCGGTCTTCCGGCGCTGCGCGGCACGCACAACTGGCAGAACGCCGCCGTCACCCTGGCGGCGGCGAAGGCGCTCGGCGTCGACGATGCGGCTATTGTCGAGGCCATGCGGAGCTTCCCCGGGCTGGCGCATCGGATGGAGATCGTCGGCAGGCGCGGGCGCGTCATCTTCGTCAACGATTCGAAGGCGACGAACGCCGACGCCGCGGCGCGGGCGCTTGCCACGTTCGACCCGGTCTACTGGATCGCCGGAGGGCAGGCGAAGGCGGGCGGTATCGACAGCCTCGCCGACTTCTTTCCGCGCATCGCGAAGGCCTATCTGGTCGGGGCGGCGGCCGACGCCTTTTCCGCGACGCTGGCGCGGCGGGTGCCGCACGTGATCGCCGGCGATCTCGCCGCCGCCGTCGCGATGGCCGCCTCGGACGCCGCGCTCGACGGCCGCCCCGAGCCGGCCGTGCTCCTCTCTCCCGCCTGCGCCTCCTTCGACCAGTTCGCCGATTTCGAGGCGCGCGGCGAAGCCTTCCGGCAGGCGTTCGACGCCCTCGACGAAAACCTGATGGAGGCCGTGGCATGATCAGCCGCGCTCATCGCTCGCCGCTCTCCGACTGGTGGTGGACCGTCGACCGGTCGACGATCTCCCTCGTTCTCCTCCTGCTTCTCACCGGCTTCGTGTTCTCGTTTGCCGCAAGCCCTCCCGTTGCCGAGCGGCTCGGTCTGGACAGCCTGCACTTCGTCGTGCGTCACGCTGTCTTCGCGCCGCTCGCGGCGCTGGTGATGATTGCCGTCTCCTGCCTCACGCCGCGGCAGGTGCGGCGGAGCGCGCTGCTTCTCCTCCTGGTCTGCCTGGCGCTGATGGTGGCGGTGCTGTTCGTCGGCGAGGAGATCAAGGGGTCGCGGCGGTGGCTGTTCGTCGCCGGCATGTCGGTGCAGCCCTCGGAGCTGATGAAGCCGGCCTTCATCGTGATCACCGCGTGGCTGCTGGCGGAGGGCAGCCAGCGGCCGGACGTGCCGGGGCGGCTGCTCGCGGTTCTGCTCCTCGTCATCACCGCGGCGCTGCTCGTCGCGGAGCCGGATCTCGGCCAGACGATCCTCTACGTCGCCGTGTGGAGCGCGCTCTTCTTCCTGGCCGGCATGCGCACCATGGTGATCGCCGGACTGGGCGGGCTCGGCGTCGCCGGCCTCCTCTCCGCCTATGTCGCGTTTCCGCACGTCGCCGGGCGCATCAACCGCTTCCTCGATCCGGCGAGCGGCGACAATTTCCAGATCATGACGGCGATGCAATCGTTCGAGCGCGGCGGCTGGTCCGGCGCCGGCCCCGGCGAAGGCATGATGAAGCGGATTCTCCCGGACTCGCACACCGATTTCGTCTTCGCGGTGGTGGGCGAGGAATTCGGCATCCTCCTCTGCCTGATGATCGTGACGCTGTTCTCCGTCCTCGTGATGCGCGGGCTGTGGCAGGCGCGGCGCCGCAACAGCGCGTTCGAGCGCCTGGCCATCGCCGGGCTGACGACGCAGATCGGCGTCCAGGCCTTTATCAACATGGGCGTGAACCTGCACATCCTGCCGGCCAAGGGCATGACGCTTCCGTTCATCTCTTACGGCGGGTCGGCGCTCCTCTCCGCGGCGATGACGATGGGATTCCTGCTCGCCCTCTCCAGACGTTCGCCCGAACAGCGGATCGGCGTCACGGGCCGCCGCGCCGCGCTCAGCGAGGCCTGAGGCGCGCTTGACGCAAACGGCGCTCCTCGTCGCCGGAGGAACAGGCGGACACCTCTTCCCGGCGCTCGCGCTGCGCGAGGTGCTGATCGATCGCGGCTGGCGCGTCCACGTGGCGACCGATCCGCGGGTCGGCGGCCTGATCGACGGCGTCCCGCCGGCTGAGACGCATCGCGTGTCGTCGGCGACGATCGCGGGCTGGTCGCCGCTGACGATGGCGCGCTCGATCGCCACCCTCCTCGACGGCGTTCTGAAGGCGCGCAAACTGTTGCGGCAAGTGGCTCCGCAGATCGTGGTCGGCTTCGGCGGCTATCCGACCGTGCCGCCGATTGTGGCGGCGCGGCTCGCCGCCATCCCGATCGTCGTGCATGAGCAGAACGCCGTTGTCGGGCGTGCCAACAGGCTTCTCCTGCGTTTCGGCGCGGTGCTCGCGACCGGTTTTGCGAACCCGAAGTGGTCTGCGGGCGCACGGCGGACAGTCCATGTCGGAAATCCGGTGCGGCGTGCGGTCGTCGACATCGCGCGGCCCTACGCCCCGTCCGGCCCGGGCGAGCCGTTCCGGCTCTTCGTCTTCGGCGGCAGCCAGGGCGCGCGCGTCTTTTCCGGCCTGATCCCGGCGGCGCTTGCCGCACTCCCGGAGGACAAGCGGCGGCGCCTCCTGATCGCGCAGCAGGCGCGCCCCGAGGACGCCGCGGCGACGCGCGAGAATTTTCGCGGCATCGGGGTGGAGGCGGTCGTTGCGCCCTTCTTCGCCGACATCGGCGAGCGGCTCGCCGGCGCCCATCTTGTCGTGTGCCGCGCCGGCGCCTCCACCGTCGCCGAGCTGGCGGCGGCCGGACGCCCCGCCATTCTCGTGCCGTACCCGTATGCCCTCGATCACGACCAGGCGGAGAATGCGCGTCTGCTGGAGGAGACGGGAGGAGGCTGGCTGGTGCCCGAGAAGGATCTGACGCCGGCGATGCTTGCCAAGCGCGTCGCTGCGCTTATGGACTCTCCGAAGAAGCTTGCCCGCGCGGCGGAGGCGGCGAGGGCGCAGGGCCGTCCCGATGCGGCGGCGCGGCTGGCGGAGCTTGTCGAGCGCGTCGCCAGGCCGGCGGCCTGAGGAGCAGGAGCGCATGAAACTGCCGCGCAACATCGGCCCCATCCACTTCGTCGGGATCGGCGGCATCGGCATGAGCGGCATCGCCGAGGTGCTGGCCAATCAGAACTATCGCGTGCGCGGCTCCGACGTGGCCGACAGCGCCAATGTCCAGCGCCTCCGGGAGCGGGGAATCGAGGTGGCGATCGGCCATGCGGCGGAAAATATCGGCGACGCCGAGGTCGTCGTCGTGTCCTCCGCCATCAAGCGGGACAATCCGGAGCTCGCCGAAGCGCGGGCGCGGGGACTGCCGGTGGTGCGGCGCGCCGAAATGCTGGCCGAGCTGATGCGGCTCAAATCGGCGATCGCGGTCGGCGGCACGCACGGAAAGACGACGACGACGTCGATGATCGCGGCGCTGCTTGACGCCGGCGGGCTCGACCCGACCGTCATCAATGGCGGCATCATCAATTCCTACGGCACCAATGCCCGAATCGGGGCCGGCGACTGGATGGTGGTGGAATCGGACGAATCCGACGGCACCTTCGTAAAACTGCCGGCCGACATCGTCGTGGTCACCAACATCGATCCGGAGCACCTCGATCATTACGGCAGCTTCGACGCGCTGCGCGAGGCCTTCCGGGCGTTCGTCGAAAACGTCCCTTTCTACGGCTTCGCCGCGATGTGCCTCGACCATCCGGAGGTGCAGGCGCTCGTCTCGCGGATCGAGGATCGCCGCATCGTCACCTACGGGCGCAACCCGCAGGCGGAGGTACGCTTTCGCGACGTCTCCTTCGAGAACGGCATGAGCCGCTTCTCCGTCGATCGGCGCGACCGGGTCACCGGCGAAGCGGAGATGATCGGGAACCTGGCGATCAGGATGCCGGGCGAGCACAACGTGGCGAACGCGACCGCCGCCGTGGCGGTGGCGCGGGCGATCGGCATCGGCGCCGACGACGTGCGCAAGGGTCTGATGAGCTTTGGCGGGGTGAAGCGGCGCTTCACGCATGTCGGAACGTGGAACGGCGTCGCCATCTACGACGATTACGGCCACCACCCGGTCGAGATCGCGGCGGTGCTGAGGGCGGCGCGCGCGAGCGGCGGCGGGCGCCTGATCGCGGTGGCGCAGCCGCACCGCTACACGCGGCTGAAAAACCTCTTTGCCGATTTCTGCACCTGCTTCAACGAGGCCGACACGGTGATCGTGGCGGAGGTCTATCCGGCCGGCGAGGCGCCGATCGAGGGCGCCAGCCGCGACGCCTTGGTCGAGGGCCTGCGCGCCGGAGGCCACCGGGACGCGCGCCCGCTGGAAAGCGAGGACGCGCTGCCGCCGCTCATCGCGTCGATCGCCCGGCCGGGAGACATGGTCGTGTGCCTAGGCGCCGGGTCGATCACCAAATGGGCGAACGCCCTTCCGAAAGCCCTCGCCGACTTGCAGGAGAATCCGACTTGATTGGCGTCAAATATACGTGTCGTCATTGCCGGGCCTGTCCCGGCAATCCATTCCGTGGCGGGTGCGGCAGGCGGCACGGTGGCGGAACGGATGCCATGGTCGAGCCACGGCCCGACGACGGCGAGGCGTGGCCGCGCGGGTGACGGGCGCCTCTCATGCCTGAGCACCTCCTCGACCGCCTGCGAGAAAAGCTGGCCGGCTTCCGCGGGACGCTGCAGCGGGATCAGGCGCTTGCGCCGATCGTCTGGTTCCGCGCCGGCGGGCCGGCCGAGATTCTCGCCATGCCGGCCGACGCAGAGGATCTCGCCCTTCTGATGCGGGCGCTGCCGGAGGAGATTCCCGTCACGGTGATCGGCCTCGGCTCAAATCTCCTGGTGCGCGATGGCG
>DASWJZ010000250.1:0-3062 GCA_036396875.1 Propylenella sp. | reverse complement strand
CTCGGCGACCGGCGCCGAATCCTGAAAGCAGCGGCGACGGTTGCCCTTTGGCCGGCAGCGAATGCCGCCGGTGAAGTCAGGGAAGCCGAGCGGCGTCAACTCACCGTGATGTTCGCCGACCTCGTCGATTCGACCAAGCTGGCCGCGCGGCTTGACCCCGAGGATATGAAGGACGTGATCGCCAGGTACCAGAAGGCCGTTGGCGACGAGGTCACTCGGTTCGGCGGCTATGTGGCAAAGCCCCTCGGCGACGGGCTGCTCATCTACTTTGGATGGCCGCAGGCCCACGAGGACGACGCTGAGCGGGCGGTGCGGTCGGCGATGGCAGCAGTCACCGCCGTCCGTCGCCTTTCCAACGCGGATGGAGCGGCATTGGCGACGCGCATCGGAATCGCCACCGGCGAAGTGGTGGTCGGCGACTTCACGGGGGCGGGGGTCGACGAGGAGGGAGCCGTCGTCGGCGGTACGCCGAATCTCGCGGCGCGATTACAGACCGTCGCCAGCGAGAATGCCATCGTTGTCGCCGACGAAACCCTCAAGTTGGTCGGCCGTCAGTTCACTTTCGCCGATCTCGGCGAGCAGCGCCTGAAGGGATTCGACGTGCCGATCCGCGTGTGGCGGGTCGAGGGCGAGCTGGCGTCGGCGAGCCGGTTCGACGCGATGCATGGCGCTCGCCTCGGCAAGTTCGTCGGTCGCGAGCATGAAATCGGACTGCTGCTGCAGCGATGGGAAGCCGCGAGCGACGGCGAATGTCAGCTGGTTCTGATCGCGGGCGAGGCGGGAATCGGCAAATCGCGGCTGGTGGCGGAATGTCTCGGCCGGGTCGCCGGCGCGGCGCAGCGCATCGCCTACCAGGGCTCGCCGCTGCATACCAACACTGCCCTCTACCCCGTCGTTCGGCACCTCCAGTCGAAAGCGGGCTTCGGGCCGGACGATACGGCGGCGGAGAAGCGGCGGAAGCTCGACGCCGCTATTCCGAGCCAGTCGCCGCGGAGGCACATGGCCGTTCAGTTCCTGGCTGAACTGATGTCGCTGGAGGCGCAGGGCGACAGCGTCGGTGGAGCAAAACCGTCCGTCGACGAGCAGCGCGAGGCGGCGTTCGAGACGCTTGCCGACGCAGTGAAAGAGGAGTGCGATCTGGCGCCGCTCATGATCGTGGTCGAGGACGCGCATTGGCTCGACGCGACGACCCAGGAGTTCATCGAGCGCCTTCTCGACCGCCTCCAGCACTGCCCGGCGATGATGCTGGTCACTTACCGCCCTGAATTCGTGCCACCGTGGGCCCAACATGCCAATGTCGGACTGCTCTCGCTTAGCCGGCTCGGAAAACGCGATGCGCGAGCAATCGTGGATTCGCTGCTCTCAGGCGGGCAAAGCTTGCCACCGGAAATCGCCGACGACATCGTCGCCAAGGGCGACGGCATCCCGCTCTTCGTGGCGGAACTGACCGGCTCGGTCCTCGAAGCCAGCCGAGCGACGGACGATCGTCGCATCCAGATTCCGGCGACATTGCGGGATGCGCTGTCGGAGCGGCTTGACCGGTTGGGCTCCGCCAAGGAGGTCGCGCAGATCGCGGCCGCGTTTGGCCGCGAGTTCGCGGCGGACCTCGTGGCAGCAACCCTCAATCGGTCGGAGGACGATCTCCAGGGCGATCTCAACCGGCTGATGGCAATCAACGTGGTTTTCCAGAGTTCACGCTCGGCTCGCCGCTACACGTTTCACCACGCTCTCCTGCAGGAAGCGGCCTACGAAAGCATGCTGAAGAGCAAGCGCCGCGAAGTTCATGCGCGCATTGCCGATGTCCTGACGGAACGCCGACCCGAAATGGCGGAGACCGAGCCCGAGGTGCTGGCGACGCATCTGGCGCGCGCCGGAGATACCGTCAGAGCGGCGGAATGCTGGCGAAAGGCCGGTCACCTGGCCCTCAGGAATTCTGCATATCGCGAGGCCATCGGCGCCTTCACGAACGCGTTGATGCTCATGTCGGAGGCAACGAAGGCGCGCATTGACACCAACCGAGCTATCGCAACGGCCTACTTCGCCACCGGCGACCACAAATCGCTGCGCGAACACCTTGAGCATGCCGCGGCGGACGCGGAAGCCGCCGGCGATCAGGTGATGGCGGCCGAAATCGCCATGCAGCAAGGCCACGACCTCATCCACTATGGCGGGAGCGTCACGGACGCCGTCCGCTTCGGCGAACGTGCGCTCGAGATCGCGATCCGGCTCGACGACGCCGCGCTCGCCTATGGCGCGCGCTTCAGCCTTGGGCAGTCGGCGGAGATGGGCGGCAACTTCGCGGCGGGGATCAGTGTCCTGACGGCGAATCTACCGGAGAATCTCCGCGATCCCGAACGAGTACGCGATTTCGGGACGGCCGGTTCGCTGATGTTGGACTCCATGGCCACGCTCGGTGCGATCTATGCCTGCTGCGGCGAGTTCGAGCGGGGACTGGTCCTTCTTGAGCGGGCGGCCAAACTTGCCACCACCGGCGCCTTCGACATTTTGGTCGCTCAATACCACCTGAACCGGGCCCACCTACGCCGGGGCGACGCAGCGACGGCCTTGCCGCTGTTGAACAATTCCGTCAGGCACGCGACCGAGGCCGGCCTGAAGTTTGGCCTGCCCTGGCTCCGGGCTCTGCTCGGTTATGCCCGTGCGCTAACCGGCGAGGTGGAAGCGGGAATCTCGCTTCTGCGGCAGGCGCTCGATGAAAGCGATGCGATGCATCTGCCGTATGTGAAGGTGTTGGCGACCATATTTCTTGCCGAGACGCTGGTTGCCCGCGAACCGGAGCACGCGCTCGAACTGGCGGATGCGGGGTTGAGCCGGGCAAGGACGAATGGTTACCTCGCCCAGGAAGCCGAGCTGCTTCGGGTGAAGGCTGCGGCGCTTGCCACCACAGATCCGATTCAGGCCGAGGCACAGGTTAGTGACGGCTTGGTGCTGGCACGGAAGCTCGGGATGCGACCGGAGGAGGGCCACGCCATGCGCGTCCTCGGCGATATCAAAATGAGGAAAGGCGAAAGCCCAGCCGCACGGGAGAGCTACGATAGCGCGCG
>DASWJZ010000249.1:0-4605 GCA_036396875.1 Propylenella sp. | reverse complement strand
TTCGACCCGGAATACTACGTGGCCTTCTCGCTGCCGAATGCGGAAGCCGTGCGGCTCGTCAACGCGCCGGCAGCGTGCAGCCTGGTGGTATATCCCGCACGCGGCCCGGACGCGGCGGCGGCACAGGCTCTTGCCGCGATCGGTCCCGAACAGCGGGAACTGCCGCCGGAAATGCAGGCGCTGGCGACCGGCCTTGAGAACAGCGCCGACATCGATTGCCGCGGCGGTGCGGCGGCGGCATCCGGCGGAGCGCGCTCTGCCGCCGAGGCCGCTTCGCAGATGGCCGCGGCGGGCGGCGAGGCGGGCGACCTCATGGCGCTTCCCGCGGGGGATGAGGGCAATCAACGCGCGGCGGCGACGGAATCGCCGGCTCGCAAGGACGAAGCGCCAGCGTTGCGCGGCGCCGGCGGCTTCGTCGCCTGGATCGGCGCGCTACAAACGGCGTTCAACCGCGACCTGACCCAAGCTCTGAAAGGCCTGAAGGAGGGCGGCACGTTCTGGTGGCTTGGCGGCGTCTCTTTCCTCTACGGGATCGCGCACGCGGCAGGACCCGGCCACGGCAAGGTCGTCATTTCCTCCTACCTCCTGGCGAACGAGCAGCGCGTGCGGCGGGGCGTTCTGATTGCCTTTCTCGCCGCCTTCGCGCAGGCGGTCGTCGCGGTCGCGATCATCGGTGTCATGGCGATCATCCTCAATGCGACGAGCATGGCGATCACCGGCACCGCGCAGATCTTCGAGGCCGGCAGCTTCGCCCTTGTCGCCGGGCTCGGCCTCTTTCTCCTCGCTCGAAAGGGCCGCCGGGCCTGGGCCATGGCGCACGGCGGCCACGCGCACCACCGTCATGGTCTGCAGCCGCGCCCGGCCTCCGTCGGCGCCGCGGCCGTCCCGCGCGACTGCTACGGCGAGCGCGTGCAGCCGGCCTGCGATCACCATCATGCCGCTCTGCCGGAGAACGCGGGGCCGGGACTCGCCGGCGCGGCGGCTGCGATCCTCTCGGTCGGCATCCGGCCCTGTTCCGGCGCGCTCGTCGTCCTGGTGTTTGCTCTCGCACAGGGAATTTTCTGGGCCGGGGTCGCCTCGACCTTTCTGATGGCGCTGGGCACCGCCGTGACGGTCGCCGCGCTCGCCGCGCTCGCCGTTTTCGCCAAGGACTTCGCGCGCCGTCTGTCGCGCGGAAACGGGCGCCGCGCCGCTCAGGCCATGCTTGGTCTCGAGCTACTCGCCGCGCTCGGCATTACGGTCCTTGGCGCCGTCTTATTCGCCGGCGCGATTGCCGCCTGAAGAGGACCGCCGCACTGCAGCGGAAAGTTCGATCGGCGCGCCGTGCGGCGTGGCCTCCGCGGCGCGTCGCCACGCTTCCTGCAGGCCGTGGAGGTCCCCCGGCGTGGCCAGACCTTTCTCGGCGAGAATGGCTTCGAGCGCGGCGAGCCACGCCCGCCAGTACGCCTCCGGGTCGCCGGCATCTTCGTTCGTAGCGGCGGCGATCTTCGCACCGAGCATCTTGGAAAATTCCGGCCAGGCGAACAGCTCTCGTCCGTGGAGAGTCACCGCAAGCGCGAAGACGCGAGCCGTCCACGGCGCCGGAAATGCCGGTCCGTTGTCGTTGCGCGGAATGCCGGGCAGCGCCGCCAGCGCCGCGGCGGATTCAGGCGCGCTCAAGGTACGGCTCGAAGAGGTCGAGGATGACCTGGTCGCCGGCCCGGCCCTGTGGGCCCCACAATTCGGTCGACCGGAAAGCCACGCTGTAGAGCCATTGCGGGTCTTCGTCGTCGGTCGCGCAATGGCTGTCGGGAAAGACGTGGCAGCCGCGAATGCCGATCACCTCTCCGGTTCGGCCGCGGACATAGCGGGGCAGGCGGGTGTGGCCGGTCGGGTGCATCACGCGAGCGCGCACCTGCTCTCCGACGGCAAATCGCCGCGGCGCGGCGGCCTCACGCTCATAGGAATAAGGTGTCCTCAAGACGCCGGCGACATCGGCGCCGCGGAGCACTTGCCGCGGCTTTTTGCCGGGCTCCCGCATCCTGCCCGTTTCGAGCTCGGTTTGCGTGACGAGCCCGTGCTCAAGGAGCAGGCGCTCAAGGCCGGCGAGCCAGTTCCAGTAGTAGGATGAGGCCAGATATTCGGCCGGAGGAATGCGTTCCTTGGCGTGCCGCGACTTGTCGATGTGCCAAAAGCCCATCGCGCCGGCGGCTTTGTTGATCGCGAAGACGCGGCCCTCCCAAGGGTGGTGGAACACCGGCTCCTCACGCGGCGGCGCGACCGGGCCGAAGCCGTGTGCACCGCCGAGATCATGCGGTCCATTCATGGTGAGGCCTCTGCGCTGAGCGGAAGCCCGGTGCCGATCATCGAATCGCGTGTGACAAGCTCGGCCAGTCGCTTCTCGCTCCAGCCCTCGGTTCCGGCCGGCCGCATCGGCACGACGAGGTAGCGGATCTCGGCAGTAGAATCCCAGACGCGGATCCGCGTCGTTTCGGGGAGCGTGACGCCGAACTCCGCGAGCACGCCGCGCGGATCGATGACGGCGCGCGAGCGATAGGGGGGCGACTTGTACCAGGCCGGCGGCAGCCCGAGCACCGGCCACGGATAGCAGGAGCACAGGGTGCACACGACCATGTTGTGGGTTTCGGGCGTGTTCTCCAGCGCCGTCATGTGTTCGCCCTGCCAACCCGAGAAACCGAACTCGGCGATCGCCGGGATGGCGTCATCGAAGAGCTTCTTGCGGTATTCGGGATTGGCCCACGCGCGGGCAACGACGCGCGCCCCGTTGCGTGGTCCGATCCGGTTCTCGAAGGCGTCGATCAGCGCGTCGACCGCGGCCGGATCAATGTACCCCTTTTCGGTGAGCAGGGTCTCGAGCGCGCGAACCTGCAGCTCTACGCCCTCCAGATGGGAGCCCGCCTGGTGCGTATGATCGCCATGCGAGTGCGCCGGGTGGTGCCCGCCATGTTCGTCCTCGTGCATCGCCTACTCAGCCGCCATGGGCAGCCGCCGTGCGGCGCGGTCGCGTGCGGCCTCGCCGAAGGCGCGGAAGATCGCGCCCGACGGCGCGTCGGTCGCCGCCCAGTATTCCGGGTGCCACTGCACGCCGAAGGCGAAGCCCGCCGCGTCCCGGACGCGCACGGCCTCGATCGTTCCGTCCGGCGCGCGCGCCTCCGCCACAAGCCGCGGCGCGAGATCGCCGATCACCTGGCGATGCACGGAATTGACGCGGATAGATTCGGCCTGCAGGAGGTCCGCGAGCCGGCTGTCCGGCTCGAAGAAGACGTCGTGAGCGAGGCCGAAGCGCTCGTCGGTCGGCAGGCCCGGCGGAGCGCGGTGGTCGATACTGCCCGCGCGTTCCTGCGCCTCGGTGTGGAGGGTACCCCCGAGCGCGGCATTGAGTTCCTGGAAGCCGCGGCAGATAGCAAGGAGCGGCACGCCCATTTCAAGCGCCAGCGGGATCAACCGGAAGGTGGTTTCGTCGCGGCCGAAATCGTAGGGCTCGTGGCGCGGGCTTGGCTCCTCGCCATAGCGCCCCGGATGAACGTTCGAGCGCGATCCCGTCAGCAACACGCCGTCGATCCTCTGCAGCACGGATTCAAGGTCGAGCGCGTCCCCGAGGCTCGGCAGAACCAGCGGCACCGCGCCGATCCAGGCGAGCGCCTTCAGGTAGCGCTGGGCGGCCGCATGCCAGACATGACCGTCGCTCTCGCGGATATCGGCACTGACCAGGATCAAAGGGCTCATTTCAGCGTCCGTCGAAGGCGTCGGGCGGCCGACGCATGGCGTCACGCCTTCATTTTAAGCCTGCTGCGTTCCGGACAACAGCCCCGGAACCCTACGGCACGCGCGGCATTTCCTTGCCGACGGCCAAGCGGAGGGACCAATGCCCGCAAAGTCCAAAGCGCAGCAGAAAGCCGCCGGCGCGGCGCTTGCCGCCAAGCGGGGCGAGACGCCGAAGAGCAAGCTAAAAGGCGCATCGAGAAGCATGGCAGACTCCATGAGCCAGGAGCAGCTTGAGGAGTTCGCCAAGGGCAGCCGCAAGGGAAAGCCCGAACACGCTCCTTCGAAGAGATAGGCTCACCGGGGCAGCACGGCGCCGGCGGACACAAAATGCATTGCGCAGCGCCCCTTCGCTGCCGCTACCATGCGGCCATGCGTCCGAATCGTCTCGCAGCCGCCCTTGCCCTTTCCGTGTCGCTCGCCGCGGCTTCCTGTGTCGATACCAGCCAGTATCTGGAGCTGGCCGGAGGCGGCTTCATCTTCAACTACAGGAATGCCGAGGCGACCTACGGCATCATCCTCGTCCCGCGGAAGGACCCGCCCGAGGGCGCGGTGATCGAGGTGAGCTTCGAGAACCCGGCGGGCGGCGATCCGATCCTGCTCAACAAGCCGGCCCGCGGAGGCGGCCGTATCGAGTTCGAGACCCCGAGTGTGCAGGGAGTCGAGAAGGACAAACCCTATCATGTCGTGGTGCTGCTCAGGGCCGCCGACGGCACCGAATTGCAGCGGCTGGAGAAGGACTACAAATCCGATCTCGACCAGTCGGTGTTGCCGGAGCGGCCGCTCGCGATCGGTCCAGGCTATCAGCAGAACATCGATGAGAGCGCGACGCCGTTCCCGCCG
>DASWJZ010000248.1:0-10437 GCA_036396875.1 Propylenella sp. | reverse complement strand
GCGCGCGAACGCGCGGCCGCTCCTCGAGCCGGAGGATGGCCGTCGCCGATTCGAAGAGGGACGTCGTTTCGGCCTGGAACAGCTCGGTGCGCGGATAATGTTCGAGGATGTTGATCAGCGCCTTGCCGGAATGGCTCGCCGGGTCGAAGCCGGCGCGGGCAACGATGTCGGCGACCTTCCGCCTGATCAGCGGGATGCGCTGCGCGGATTGGGTGAAGGCGCTTGAGGTGAAGAGGCCGACGATCCGCAGTTCGCCCCGCACCTTGCCGTTCTCGAAGATCTTGACGCCGACATAGTCCATGTAGTCGCGGCGATGGACGCGCGTCTTCACGTTCGCCTTGGTGACGATGAGCGGATCCGGCGCCATGAGAAACGCGCGTATCTCGGGCGTCAGCGCCACTAGTTCGGCGCCGCGTTTCAGAACTTTCACGTCGGGATCGCGGAGCTGGCCGAGCGCCACGGCCCTCGGCGTCTCGATCGGCATGTCGGCGGTGCCCTCGTAGGAATATTCCCGCATGCCGAGGAAGACGAAATTGTCCTCCTCCAGCCATTGCAGGAAGGCGATCGTCTCCTCGACGACGGCATCCGGCAACTCCGGATGGTCAATGGAGAAATCGGTGATCGCGCCGCGCAGGCGCGCCCGCATTGCTCTCCAGTCGTCGGTGGCGAGCCGCACCTCGTCCAGAAGCTTCTTCAGGTTCTCCGCGAGTTCCGCCTGCCTCCCGGCGTCACGAATGAGCGGGACGTGAACGTGAACGAAGCTTTCGCGCCGGCCGCCGCTCCCAACCTCGCGCCCGGCCGGTGCGAAGCGCAGGAGCGCGCCGGCCTCGTCGCGCTCCACATCGAAGATCGGATGCACGACGAGCCTTACCGCATGCCCGAGCGCCTGGAGCTCGCCGAGGATGGAATCGAAGATGAACGGACGGTTCGCCGTCGACAGCTCGATCGCGATGTGCTGACGGCCCCTTCGATCGGGCGACGGGACATTGGCGACGCGCACGGCAGTGGGCTCGGACCGCCGACTGAAGAACGCAAACGCGTCGCGGCCTAGCTCGGCCAGCGCTTCCGCCTCGTACTGAACGATGTCTTCGCCCGCGGCATGTTCGAAGAGAAGCTCGGAGAAGGCGCTGAGCCGCTTGCCGTCCGGCAAAGCCGACAGAGTCCTCGCCACGGCGGCAATGCGCTTCTTCTTCTCCGCGTCGAAGCGGTTCGGCACCGTTTCCTCCCGTTTCTCGTTCGGGGCGCCGTTCTGCCGCCAGCATAGACGCTGGCGCGCCGCGGGGGGAACTCCTATTCGCCGCGCGGTACTGCGTTAAAATGCCGGCACGATTGTCCTCAGCGCTGCAGGGCGCGCCACGCACCCACGAAGGCCAGCGCCCGTCTGCCGATTTCCTCGGCGCCGGCGCCCGGAGCATAGAGCGCCGACCCGATGCCGAAACCGGCCGCACCGGCCCTCACATAGTCCGCCATCGAAGCCGGTGTGATTCCGCCGACAGGCAGGAGCGCCACATCCGGCGGGAACACGGCCCGCCAGGCCTTGACCACAGGCGGGGGCAGCGCCTCCGCCGGAAACAGTTTTAGGCCGTCGGCGCCGGCGGTCAGGGCCGCAAAGCCCTCGCCGGGCGTCGCGACACCGGGCAGGCACTCCGCGCCTGCGGCCTTGGCCGCGCGGATCACCTCGGGATCGGCGTGCGGCATCACGACAAGCCCGCCGCCGGAATCGGCAACGCGCCGCGCCTCATCCGGCGTCATCACCGTGCCGGCGCCGATCAGGGCGCGCGCGCCAAAGCGCTCTGCAAGAATCTCGATGGAGCGGAAGGGATCGGGCGAATTGAGCGGGACCTCGATCAGCCGAAAGCCCGCTTCGACCAGCGCGGCCCCGATATCGACCGCTTCGTCCGGCCTGATCCCGCGCAGGATGGCCACCAGCGGCATTTCCGCCATCGCGTCGCCGAGACGCATCCCCATTCCGCTACTCACGCGCCGGCCGCAGCCTGCAAAAGCCCGGCCGTCCGGGCGATCGCCAGATGGGCGCGCACCACACTTTCCGACGGCACGGCTTCGGCATCGACGCCAAGTTCCGCCGTCGCCGTGCGATAACGCTCCGCCAGATCGTGCGACGCGACGATGAAGACCGGCCCGGTTGCCTGGCTTCCGGCATCGGCAATTTCCGCGCCGATAAGCAGGCCGCTCAGGTAATCGCCGAGCGCCGCGCCGGCGATCTCACCGAAAAGGCCGGCGGTGCGCACGCCGAAGAGGCGGTTGAGAAGCGCCCCGGGCGAGCCTGCCCGCGCCCCTTGGCGGACGCCTCGTAGGAAGACGGCGGGATCGCCTTCGCCTTGCTCAATCAGCCGGCCGAGGATCGTATGATCGCGGCAGGCGGCGAAGATCTCGCCGGTCATGTAGGTGGAGAAGCGGGCGATGCGTCCGGCCTCGGCCTGAACCCACTTGGAATGGGTGCCAGGGAGGAGGAATCGCGCGCGGTCGAGGCCGCGTTCAAGCAGCGCGCCGAAGACCTGCGTCTCCTCGCCCCGCATGACGTCGCGCATCGCCGCGTTCGCCGTCTCGACCCCTGGCACGACGTGAACTTCGGCCGCCTCGAAGGATACGCGCACGAGCGCTGCGGCCAGATCCGCCACGCCGGCCGGGGTCGTGACATAGGGCGCTTCGATCCAGCCCTGGCGACTGCCAATCATGCCCGACATGACGACGGGGAGCTGCGCCTTCTCCAGCCAGCCGCCTACCTGGCCGGTCAGGACGCCGCCGAAACCGCTGTCCTTCACGCTCAAAATCCCGTGCGGCCCGGTGCGGCGGTCGAGCACCGCGCCTTCGGCATCGAGCAGGAAGGCGCGGAAGCTTGTCGTGCCCCAGTCGACGCCGATCAGAGCGGCCTTCCGCGGCATCGGCTCCTGCGGCTCCGTCGCTCGATCAGCCCGCCAGCACGTAGGTCGTCTTCACGCCGGTATAGAACTCGACCGCGTAGCGGCCCTGCTCGCGCGGGCCGTAGGACGAACCCTTCCTGCCGCCAAAGGGTGCGTGATAGTCGACGCCCGCCGTCGGCAGGTTCACGGTGACCATGCCGGCGGCGCTGTCATTGCGGAAGGCGGTCGCATATTTCAGGCTTGTGGTACAAATCCCCGATGAAAGCCCGAACGGCGTGTCATTGGCGACCTCGACCGCCTCCTCATAGTTCTTCACGCGGATGACGGTCGCAATCGGACCGAAAATCTCCTCACGATTGATCCGCATGTCATTCGTCGTCTCGGTGAAGAGCGCCGGCTGCAGGTAGTAACCGGGCGTCGCGCGGTTCAGCCGCTCGCCGCCCCAAGCGAGCCTGGCCCCTTCGTCGCGCCCGATGCCGATATATTTCTCGTCCTGTTCGAACTGCTTCTTGTCGACGACCGGGCCGATATGGGTTCCCTCCTTCAGCGCGTCGTCGACGTTCAGCCCCTTGATGCGCTCCACCAGCGCCCCGACGAACCGGTCGTGGATGCCTCCGGTCACGACCAGCCGCGAGGACGCGGTGCAGCGCTGGCCGGTCGAGAAGAAAGCGCCGTTGGCGGCGCATTCGACGGCGACCTTCAGGTCCGCGTCGTCAAGCACCACCAGCGGGCTCTTGCCGCCCATCTCCAGCTGGAATTTTCGCATGTGCTCGGCCGATGCTTTCGCCACGAGCCTGCCGGTGTCGACCGAGCCCGTGAAGGAGATGGCGTTCACATCCGGACTGTCGAGGATCGCCTGGCCGACCACCGAGCCTCTGCCCATGACAAGATTCAGCACGCCCTTCGGCAGGCCGGCGCGATTCAGGATGTCGGCGAGTTCCCAGGCGCAGCCGGGAACGAGATCGGCCGGCTTGAAGACTACGGTGTTGCCGAAGGCGAGCGCCGGGGCGAGCTTCCAGGCGGGAATGGCGATCGGAAAGTTCCACGGCGTGATAAGGCCGACGACGCCGACCGGCTCGCGCTGCACCATCACCTCGACGCCGGGGCGGACGCTCGGCAGGAGATCGCCCGAAAGCCTGATCGCCTCGCCGGCGAAGAACGCGAAGATCTGTCCGGCGCGATTGGCCTCCATCACGCCTTCCGCCAGGGTCTTGCCCTCCTCGCGCGAGAGGAGCCGCCCAAGCTCCTCCTTGCGCGCCAGGATTTCGTCGGAGGCCTTCTTCAAAACCTCGTAGCGCTGCTGAATGTTGGTGCGCGCCCAGGCGGGAAGCGCCGCCTTCGCCGCGGCGATCGCGCGCTCGGCATCGGCTTTCGAGGCGCGGGCGTAGCGGCCGACGACCTCGTCGGTGTTCGACGGATTGACGTTCTCCGTCTCGCCCTCGCCCTCCACCCATTCACCGGCGATCAGATTGGCGTGCAGTGCGGTCATTGAGGCCTCGCCTTCTTCGGTTCGTTCAAAGTGCGGTGACGGATACAGCCTTCTGCGGCCTGCCCGCAACGAGCGGGTTGCGAAGCGGGCGGCCGAAGGCCGGGACGTCGATTTCGAAGACATCGCCGGGACGCGGAGCAAAGCCGTCGGAACAGCTGAGCCCGCTCGCCCCGAAAAAATAGACGTGCACGTCGCCCGGCCGGCGAAAGGGCGCATACTTGAAATGGTGCTGCTCGAGGTTGGCCACGGAGTGGCACATATTGGCTTCGCCGGACAGAAACTCGCCGCGCCATGCTTCCGCGCCGTTCCGGCGGACGCGGATCGTGCCCGCCACATGCTCAGGCAGGTCGCCGACCAGCAGCTCCGGACCGAATGAGGACTGGCGGAGTTTCGAGTGGGCGAGGAAGAGGTAGTTCTTCCGCTCCATCACGTGGTCGGAATACTCATTGCCGAGCGCGAAGCCGACGCGCAAGACCTCGCCACGATCGCCGATCACGTAAAGGCCGGCGATCTCGCCCTCCTCGCCGCCGTCATCGGCGTAGGCGGGGAGCTCGAGCGGCTCTTCCGGTGCGACGAGCCAGGAGCCGTCGCCCTTATAGGCCCATTCGGGCTGCACTCCGACGGCGCCCGCCGCCGGCTTGCCGCCTTCGATCCCGAGCTTGAACATCTTCATGGAATCGGAAAGGTCGGCGCTCTGCAGCTTCGCGTGCATGGAATCGCGCGACTGGGCGCTGCCGAGATGGGTAAGACCGGTCAATGCGAGGATGCAGCGCGACGGATCCGGGTGGTCGAGCGGAACCAGCAGGCGCTTCTCGGCAAGCAGCGCGTCATAGTCGACCGGGTCACCGAGTCCATGCCCTTCGACGGCAGCGGCGAGGGATCGGCCCGCCCGATGCGCTTCGAGTGCAAGGTCGCGGACATTCGTCGCGCCGCGGACCAGGCGCGGACCCGCCCCATCTGTGATCGCGCCAACTGCCCGGGCGCCGTCCATTTCAACGAACTGTATGAGCCGCATGCTCCTCTCCATGGCCGGTCTCCCGAGTGCCGGCGCCAGCGCTCCAGTCTGCGGAGGCAGCACGCAATCCCGCTCGCGCGCCGCCAGGATTCCCGGTTATTAGTATGACTTGAGGGTTACGCCAATCTCCAGCGGCGGGAGGGACGCACGGGGGCCATGGCCAATTCGATCAAATTGGAGACGCCGAAGGCCATCGTCGAAGTGGTGCCGCGGCTCGGAGGCTCCGTCACCGCCTTCGATCTCAAGAGGGGTTCGGACCGGGTGCCGATCTTCAGGCCGTGGTCGGGCGCATGGGAGAATCCGCGGGCGCTCGCATCGAGCCCGATGGTGCCCTGGTTCAATCGCATCTCAGGCGGCGGCTTTTCCTTCAACGGCAGGTTCCATCCGATCGCCCCGAACGATCCGCTGGAACCGGTTCCGCTGCACGGGGACGGCTGGCTGTCGCCCTGGGAGGTGGTCGATCGCGCGCCGGCGCGCATCGTGCTCAGCCTGAGGAGCAAAGCGATCCCGCCCTTCGACTACAGAGCCACGCAGGTGATTGTGCTGAACGGCGCCGACCTCGAAATGGAGCTGGCGGTGGAGCATTGCGGCGAGGACCCGGTTCCATACGGGCTCGGCCAGCACCCATGGTTCGTGCGGACGCCGGGCGTCACGCTGCAAGCGTCCGCGAGCGGCGTCTGGCTGGAACAGCCGCCTCATTTTCCGGCGAGCCCCGTGCCGGCGGCGGTTCCGGAGAAATGGGATTTTCGCGCGCCCCGCAGTCTCCCGGACGACTTTATCGACAACGGATTTGCCGGCTGGGACGGGCGCGCGCGAATCGCATGGGCCGATCGCGGCGTCGCCGTCGACATCGAGGCCGATCCGGCGACGCGCTACTACCACATATACTCGCTCGACGCCGAGTGCCCCTTCTTCTGCTTCGAGCCGGTAACGCACGAGAACAACGCCTTCGGCAAGCCCGGCGGCCCCGAGGCGAACGATTTGCGCGTGCTCGACAAGGGCCAGACGACGTCCATGCGGGCGAGTTATAGGGCGGGCGGCTTATGACGCCAATCGCATTGGAACTTGCCATTCCACGACTGCGATAGCGTCAGGCTGTCTCACCGGTAGGAATCTCATGCAGCCCGACCTCGCCGCGCGCACGATTCTCTTCGTCAATATCGCGCATGCGCTGGATCATTTCCTGATCCTGATCTTCCCGACCGCAATCATCGCCATCGCGGCGGAGCGCAGCTTCGCCTATGCGGAGCTGATCGGACTGGCGACCGGCACCTTCCTCGCCTTCGGCCTTCTGTCGCTGCCGGCCGGCTGGATGGCCGACCGGCTCGGACGGCGCAACCTCCTTGCCGTTTTCTTCCTCGGCTCGGGCGCGTCGTGCCTGGCGATGTCGGCCGCGTCGAGCCGCCCTGCCTTCGCCGTCTGGCTTCTCGTGCTGGGCTGTTTCGCCGCAATCTACCATCCGGTCGGCTCCGCGATGCTGGTCAGCAACGCGACCCGGCTCGGACGCGAGCTTGGGCGGAACGGCGTCTGGGGCAATCTCGGTGCGGCGCTCGCCTCCGGCGTCACCGCCCTCCTCGCCGCGCAGTTCGGGTGGCGCGCCGCCTTCGCCGTTCCGGGCGGGGTCGCCGTCGCCGCCGGCCTCGCTTTCCTCGCGCTCGTGCCAAGCGAGAGGCGCGGCGTCCGGAAAGCGCCCGGCGATGCAGTGAAGGCGCTGCCGATCGCGCATCCGATCGCCATCGCGTCGCTCTACCTCATTGCCGTCGTCGCCGGCGGCGTCACTTTCAACGTGGTGACGATCGCGTTGCCGAAGGTCGTGGACGAGCGTCTCGGCGTAGCCATCCCGCTCGAAGCGGTCGGCGTGATCGCCACGTCGGTCTTCCTCCTCGGCGCCGTCACGCAGCTCGCCATGGGGCGGCTCGTCGACCGGATCGAACTGCCGAAGCTCTTTGCGGGACTTTCGGCGCTGCAGCCGCTCGGCCTCGCGTTCGCGGCGGCGACGCTCGGCCCGCCGATGCTCCTCGGCATGGTCGTCGTGACGGCGGCGATCTACGGACAGGTCATCGTCAACGACGCGATGATCGCCCGTTATGTCGCGCCGCAGCTCCGCGCCAAGGCCTTCGGCCTGCGCTACTTCCTAGGGTTCTCGATCAGCGGATTGGCGGTGCCGATGATTGCGCTTTTGCACGGATTGGGCGGCTTCACTGCGGTGCTCGGCCTGACAGCCGTGTTCGGCGCGATCGTGTTCGGGAGCGCGATCGGTTTCCTGATCTTCGCCCGACGGCCGAATCTCACCCGCGTCGAAGCAGGCATTTCCTAGAACCGGGGGCATGCCGAGCGCATTCTTCGGGCATGCGAGGAGACTGCCCAAATGAGCTGGCTCGTCGAGGCGCGATTGATCAACGGACCCTTCGGCGATCCGGGTCTCTTCATCGACTTCCGCTACGGACGCCGGGCGATCCTGTTCGACATCGGCGACCTCTCCGCTCTATCGCCGCGCGAGCTGCTGAGAGTGAGCCATGTCTTCGTCACCCATACGCATGTCGATCACTTCGCGGGCTTCGATCATCTCCTGCGCCTCTGCCTCCACCGCAACGAGCCGCTCCACCTCTGCGGGCCGGCGGGTTTCGCCGAGCGGGTTGCCGCGAAACTCGCCGCCTATACATGGAACCTGCTCGACGACACTTCCCCCGACTTCGTCATCAGCGCGTCCGAGTTCGACGGACGCAGGATCGCGCGGCGCTGGGATTTCCGCGCGCGCGCCGCCTTTCGACGCAGGGAAGGAGAGCCGCCTGATCTGCCGGCGGGCATCCTTCTCAGGGAGGACGATTTCCGGATCGAAGCAACGGTTCTCGACCATGGAATTCCCTGTCTCGCCTTCGCGTTCCGGGAGACGATGCGGGTCAACGTCTGGAAAGAAGGTCTTAACAGCCTCGGGCTTCCGGTCGGACCCTGGCTCAACGTTGCGAAGCGGGCGGTCCGGCGGGGAGAGCCGGACCACTTTCTCATCGAGGCGCCAGGCCAGGCTCTGTCGCTCGCGCGGCTCAAGGACAAGGCGTTGCGAATCGCACCGGGGCAGCGCCTTGCTTACGTGACGGACGCCGCAGGTCACGCCGCCAATGCCGAAAAAATCGTTGGGCTGGCGCGTCACGCCGACACGCTGTTCATCGAGGCGGCCTTTCTCGACGCGGATTCCGATCTCGCCGAGCAGAACCGCCACCTGACCGCCGCGCAGGCCGGGGCCATCGCGCGGCGTGCCGGGGCGAGGCGTATCGCTCCATTTCACTTCTCGGCCCGGTACCTGGAGCGGGAGGACGACGTGCGGCGCGAGGTGCTTGGCGCTTTTGCCGGAGAAGAAACCGAAGCAAGGCGCGACTCGAAGGCGCCTTGAAGACATGGCGGCCTACACGCGAAAGGCGTCGCGCCGCCCGATCGCCGCCTCGAGGCTTGTGCCGAAATCCTTCAGCATGACCATCGCCGCATTGCGCCCCGGCGCGCCGGAGACCGAGCCGCCCGGATGCGTCGTGGCGCCGGTCTGGTAGAGGCCGGGGATCGGCATCCGGTGCTGCGCCCAGCCGGGTGCCGGCCTGAGGCCAGCCGCCTGCGCCGGGATCTGCGCGCCGCCGTGGCAGGAGCCGTGCCAGTTGTGCGGGTTCGCGCGCTCCAGATCGAGCGGGCTGTGCACCACGCCGGCCAGAACCTTGTCATCCGTCAGCGCCGGGAAATAACGGCGGAGGTGGACGAGGTTGGCGCGCGCCACGTCATCCTTGATCGCATCCCAGCGCCGGGCGCCTTCCCTCAGCTCGTAGGGATGAAAGCCGACGATCTTGAGCGTGTGCCGTCCGGCCGGCGCCCGCGAGGCGTCGGCAACGCTCGTCACGATCGCGAGGAGCGGCGGCTCGTCGGTCTGCGCCACGCCGCGCGCCATGTCGTAGCCGATCCGGAGCGCGTGTTGCACGGACGGCATGATGCCGACGGCCGAGGGCGTAAGCGGACCGTCCGGACCGTCCGCGACCAGCGGTTCCGTGGTGGCATAGTGGGCGGCGAACATGCCTGTGCCCGTCTGCCATGTCTCGACGGCCTCCACAAAATCCGCGCCCCAAACCTCGGCCGGCGCCATCGGAATGAGGTGCTTGACATGCACCGTGGAGAGCACCGCCTTCCGCGCGCGGTAGCGCGTGCCATCGACGCAGGTCACCCCGCAGCATTTGCCGTCCTCGACGATCAGCCCGTCGACGGTCTTTCCCGTCATGAGCGCCCCGCCGTGGTCGGCAATCAGCCGTGCGAGAGCGTTCGGCAGCGCCGAGGAGCCCCCCTTCGGGACCGCCCAGCTCCAGCGCTGGCGCCCGGCCACGAGGGAAAATGCCAGCCGTCCCGACATCGGCTGGTCGGGCGGCACCATGGTCATGAAAGCCATCCACAGCATGAAGGCGCGGATGTGCTCGCTCTCGAAGCGGTGGCGGATCACGTCCCACGCGGAAAGCGCGATGCGGCGCTGCCAGGTTTTTCCGCTCGGATGCGCGGCGAGACGCTCCGGCAGCGAGGGTCCGAAACCGATCGGCGTGTAAGCCGCGTCGTTGAAGATCGCCGCCACCTCCGCATAGTCGTCGATCAGCCGTCGGTATGCGGCCGCGTCGCGGCGCGAGAATGGCGCAAGCTCAGCGCATGTGCGGTCGAGGTCGAGCCACTGGGTGATCGACCGCCCGTCGGGAAACGGCATGAAGACGACCGGGTCGGGCAGAATGTATTCGAGGCCGTAGCGCGACAGCCCGAGCTCGTCGTCGCGCAGCATCGGGCTCGCCTGGATGATGTTGTGCGCCGAGGCGCAGCGGTCGTGCAGGAAGCCCGGGAGCGTCAGCTCCTCGGTAACGGTGTTGCCGCCGACGATCTCACGGTGTTCGAGCACAAGACAGGTGAAGCCGGCCTTTGCCAGATAAGCCGCCGCCACGAGGCTGTTGTGCCCCGCTCCGGCGACGACCACGTCATGCTCGGCTTTCTCCACATCCAATCCCGGTCTTCACGGGCAGGCCGGGCTGCAGGCGTTCGGGTCGATC
>DASWJZ010000247.1:0-1691 GCA_036396875.1 Propylenella sp. | reverse complement strand
TTGTCGAGCGTGTCTTGCGCGCCGAACAGCCCGGCGGCCAGGACCAGGACGAAGAGACCGACCGAAACCGAACGAACGACAGCGGTCACCGCCGGGTGAAACAGAACCTGCATCGGCCCGACACGGAGCAGGTCGGTGTCCGCGGGCCGGCCGTGCAAGACCAGCGCCATGATCACGAAGGAAAGTCCGACCGCGCACCCCGCTCCGACGAGATAGAGGTCGAGCGGCAGCGGCAGGTCATAGCGTGGGCCGAACGCGTGAGCCTGGACCGGCGCCGCGCCGAGGACCATCGTCGCGGCGGCGCCCAGCGCCAATGCCGGTCGGCGGAAGTTCCGCATGCGCAACTCAGCGCGGGTAGATTTCAAGGTATGTCAGCGTATCGTCAGCATGGGTACCTTTGCCCCAGCCGTGGCTGGTGATGGGAAAACGGCCGGTGGCGCGTGCCGTGACGACCATCGCGGCCGGCGCGCCGGCCGCGCGCGGACCTTCAGGTCGTAGCCATGAAGGTGCAGCTCGACCGGTTCGTCGCTCGTCCAACTGCGCTCGACCTCGTCTCCCTGGGTGACCCGGATCGCCGCACTCGGCGCCACCACCCTGCGCCTTTCGATTCGCACGTCGATCACGCGTCGCGGGTCGCCCTGTGCGAGCGCCGCCCGGACCAGCGCGGAAGGCATGATGGAGCAGGCGCCAAGCCGGACGAGCCAGCTTCTCCGGAGAGCATCCATCGCCGTCTCCCCTCATCGAAAACGCCGAATGCGCCGCGGCGATGTCGCTATTCGCCGTTGCCGTCGCGCCGTGGCTTGCGCCTGCGCCACCGCTTCTGTCCGAGGTAGACCAGAAAGAGCGCAATCCCGACCCCAAGGATGATCGACAGCGCCATCGCTCCGCCGCCGCCTTCGGAAGCCGGCGTGAAGTGGGCCGCCACCGCGGGCGATATCAGCATCCCCACCACCCCAAATCAACGTGGCGAGATGCCGCCGCAAGCCAGGCGGCGAGTTGCGGCTTGCCAGCCGGTCGGTGAGATCCGGCATGGCGATAGAGGCGCCGCGAGGCTTCGTGCCGGAATGCATCCGGCGATGCATGGACGAGGCTGCAATGGTCTAATGGACTCAACCGATCGTTCCTTGATCGCCATTGAAATCGTGACATCGATTCACGAACATGCTCGTGCGAGCAACGGGACCGGCCCTTCTGCCGAGAATGCTCACCCTGAGAAATCGGATACGGAATAGCGGCCCGAGGGGCAGCGGGATACGAGGGAGCTACACGACGGGAAACGATGAGGCGCTGCGGAGCGCGCCTCGAAGTAACCAGAGGACGGAAGGCGGTATCTGTCACCTTTGGGGTCGCAATCGCTCGGTCCAAAGGCACAAGAAGCATAACCATGGCGCATAAAAAGTTACTCGCCGAGGCCGACATGTGCGCCGTGCAACCGGTCGTGCGCGTGGTCGACGCGGAAGACCTCGGACAGGCCTTGGCCAGAGGCATCGCCGACTTCCGGGCGCAGCCGACCCACCTGATCTTCCTCTGTCTCATATACCCCATCGTGTGTCTCATCGTTGCCAGGTTCACGCTCGGGTACGGGCTGTTGCCGATCCTCTTCCCGCTGATCGCCGGATTCACGCTCGTCGGCCCGCTGGCGGCGACGGGCCTGTACGAGTTGAGCCGGCGTCGCGAGCGGGGTCTCGATG
>DASWJZ010000246.1:0-27438 GCA_036396875.1 Propylenella sp. | reverse complement strand
TCGGCAGCGCCCGGAAGGGCGCTTCGGCGGAGCGAGGCGGCGGGCCCGGCTGGCTGTCGGAGCGCGTCACGATCGATCGCCGTCTCGGCTCGGCCGCCACGACGGGGCAGGTGCATCCCCGGCTGTTCACCGAAGGCATGACGCGCGCCGCCGAGGCGCTTGGCGCCAGTCTCCGTATCGGCGAAGTCCAGGGCTTGGTGAACGGGCGCGGCCGTGCAAGAGCGGCAGGCGTCGTCGTCGACGGCGAAGTGATCGCCGGCGACGCAATCGTCATTGCGCTGGGGCCATGGTCGGCCCTCGCCGCCCGATGGCTGCCGCTGCCGCGCGTGTTCGGTCTGAAGGGGCACAGCCTGGTATTCGAGACCGGGGACCGCGTTCCGGCGGAAGCGCTGTTCCTGGAGTTCGAGGAGGCGGCGGGCCCCGTCAGCTCGCCCGAAGTCTTTCCTCGGCCGGACGGCACAACCTATGTGTGCGCGATTTCGAGCGACAGCCCGGTCCCGCTCGATCCCGCCGATGTTGCGCCCGACCCGGGCGCCAGCGAGCGCCTGGAGGCGATCTGCCGGTCGCTTTCGCCGGCGCTTGCCAGGGCGAAGATCGTCACGCGGCAGGCATGCTTCCGTCCCGTCACGCGGGACGGACTGCCGCTGATCGGCCGGATTCCAGGATCCGCCAACGCCTATGCCGCGACCGGCCACAGCGTCTGGGGCATCCTGAACGCCCCGGCGACCGGAGAGGCAATCGCCGAGCTGATTGCCGACGGCGCGGCGAAATCGCTGGATCTCACGCCCTTCGATCCGGGCCGACCCGCTGAAGGCCGCTGACGCGGTTGAGGCTGTCGGAGCAGTTTAGGCTGTCGAAGCGGTTAAGGCCCCGAGTTTCATAAGCTGTCGCGCCAACTGCGCGGGACGCGGCCCAAGCGCTCCTCGACCTCGCGCACGACCGGCCGCAACCGGTCGACGAGGTAGGCGCGAAGCTCGGCCGGGACGCCGCGCGGACTTGAGATGTTGGTAGCCTGCCCGAGGTCGTTCAGCCATGCTGGTTCGCGGCGGGCTCCCAGAAACTCCGCGACGCCTGCGAGAGCGCCAGCGCGGTCCGCGTGCATGTCCTCGTAGAAGAGGAACTTCGTACGCGTGTCGCCGAAGACGTGGAGCAGTCCGTCGATGGTTCCTCCGTAGTCGCGGAAGCGGGCGCTGTAATCCGATTCCCAGAACTGGACCGCACCCGCCAGTCCGCCCTGGACACCGCGGACATCCCTCTTGTGCTCGAAGTGCAAAAACTGCGACCAGGCCTGCGTCACAGGGTTGCGCATCACGAACAGGACGAGGGCGTCGGGCGCCAGGCGCTTGATGTGGCGGAATCCCTCCTCGCCCAGGATGGCGTATTCGGGCGTTGCCTCGCCCGCCATCAGCCGCCCGCTGCGGTGTTCGAAGAGGCGCGCGTACCACGCATCGTCGATGGGATCTTGCCGATAAGCCCGGTACCATGCCCATTGCGCCCGGTAGGCAGAGAACCGCGGCAAATCCGTTGCGAGCCGCTGGAGGTATTTTCGGAACCGCGACCGCCGCCTGCGGGCATCGAGATGCGCCGTGAGGCCGCGGACGTGATCGAAGTAATGGATTTCCTTCACAGGGGTGGTGAAAATTTCCGGATGGCGCCCCAACGCCTGCAGGAACCAGCTGGTGCTCGCCTTCTGCGCGCCGACGCAGACGAAATAGTCGGAAATGGTCGGCGCAGCCATGGAACGAAGGAGTCTCCGGCGGAGCTTTGATTTGCGAAGAAGAAAGTCTAGCGCTTTTGTCTTCTCCGCCAGCCCGAAAAGTCGCCGTTCTTTGCTCGGCGATTGCGGTGCGATGCTGAACGTGACAAGGCGTCCCGCATGCGCCCTTTGAAGGTTTTCCTCCTCTCCGATGATTATCCCGGCCACTTCAATTTCGCGCATGGCGTGCTGGCCGCGATCGCGCGAATTCGGCCGATCGACGTTGAGGAGCGCTCGGTTCGCGGAATGGTCTCGCTTCGCATGCGGGCCGTCCGGCCGCTTGTCAGTGGCGGCCCGGCTGCACTCCACTTGGCGCTCCGGCTTGGCTACGGGCTCGACGCCCGCCGTCTACCCGCGATCGACCTGGTGGTCTCCGGCGGCGGCGACACGATCGCCGGCAATGTGGCGCTCGCCCGCCTGCTCGGCCGGCCGAACATTTTTTGCGGGTCGTTGCGGGGCGGAATGAACCTCGACCAGTTTGCGATCGTCGTCACCTCCTACGAGGAGGCGGTTGATCATCCCCGCCACATCGCAACTCTGAAGCCGAGTGTGTTTGGACCGGAGACCTTCAAGCGCCCCTCCGAGCCGGCCCGATACGGGGCCACAAACCCGCCGAAGCGCGCCGGGCTGCTGATCGGGGGCGATTCCGGAAAGTTCCGCTATCGGCGACGGGAATGGCACGACATCCTGGCGTTTGTCCGCCGGCTTTCCGCCGAGTGGGGTACGCGCTGGCTGATCAGCACGTCCCGCCGCACGCCCGATTTCGTCGCTGACGAGGTTGGCCGGCTGGCGTCGGATGATGGCGTCGTCGAGCATTTCGTCGACTTCCGCACCGCTGGGCCGGGAACGCTCCGCCCCATCTTCGAGGCTTCCGAGATCATGGTGTGCACGAGCGATTCAAGCTCCATGTTGTCGGAGGCCATCGCAGTGCATCTTCCAGTCATCGGCCTTCTCCCGCCGCAGCATGGGTTCAAGCCGCAGGAGGCGCGCTACCGCGAGATGATGGAGGCGAAGGGGTGGGCGCGCTTCATCCCGCTCGCCGAGCTTACCGTCGAGAGCTTTGCATCGAAGCTTGAAGAGGTGCAGCCGCCTACCGAGAACCATCTCGACATGCTCGCCGCGCAGGTCAAACGAAAATTGCCGGCGCTGTTCGGGTAGCCAAAGTTCGATTGCGCCAGTCCGCCGGCGGGTCGCGGAGGGCGCGCCATCCCACTTTCCGGGCTGGATAACACGCGCGCACATGTCACGCATAACGCAGCAGCAGGTCCTTCGCGTCGATCTGGTCGCCGACCTTGACGAAAATTTCGGCCACGGCGCCGTCACGGTCGGCGTGCAGCGCCGTCTCCATCTTCATCGCCTCGATCGAGAGGATCACGTCGCCGGCGCGGATCTCCTGCCCTTGGCGGACCGCCACGCCGGAAATCACGCCGGGCATCGGCGCCGCCAGATGCGTCGGATCGCCCGGCTCGGCCTTCGGCCGGCGAGCGCGCGCGGCCGCGCCGTGCGCGCGGTCCGGCACGCGCGCGATCCGCGGCTGGCCGTTCAGCTCGAAGAAGACGCGGACCTGACCCTCGTCGTCGGGCTCGCCGACCGCCTGGCAGCGGACGACCAGCGTCTTTCCCCTCTCCAATTCGACGGAAATCTCCTCGCCGGGCGCAAGGCCGTAGAAATAGGTCGGCGTTGGCAGCACCTCGGTCGGCCCATAGGTCTCCTGCGCCGCCGCGAAATCCGAGTAGACTTTCGGATACATGAGCCATGACGCAAGCTCGCGGTCGGAGGCGGCTCGGCCGATCTTCTCCGCGACGGCCCTGCGCTCGCCGTCGAGATCGGCGGGGGCGAGCAGCGAGCCCGGCCGCACCTTTATCGGCTCCGCCCCCTTCAAGACGCGCCGCTGGATCGCCGGCGGCCAGCCGCCGGGCGGTTGGCCGAGCTCGCCCTTCAACATCTGCACGACGGAATCGGGAAATGCGATGTCGCGCGCCGGATCGAGCACGTCGTCGGCCGAAAGGTCCTGCGACACCATCATCAGGGCCATGTCGCCGACCACCTTGGAGGAGGGCGTCACCTTGACGATGTCGCCGAACAGGCGGTTCGCGTCGGCGTAGGCGCGGGCGACGTCGTGCCAGCGGCTCTCCAGCCCCACGGCGCGCGCCTGTTCCTTCAAATTGGTGAACTGCCCGCCGGGCATCTCGTGCAGATAGACCTCCGACGCACCGGAGCGGAGATCGCTCTCGAATGCCCGGTACTGGAAGCGCACCGCCTCCCAATAGAGCGAGATGCGGCGGATCGCCTCCATGTCGAGGCCGGTCGGCCGATCGCCCTGATCGAGCGCCGCCACCAGCGAGCCGAGGCAGGGCTGCGAGGTCAGGCCCGAAAGCGAATCCATCGCCGCGTCGATCGCGTCGACGCCGGCATCGACGGCGGCGAGCACCGTCGCCGCGGAGAGGCCCGACGTGTCGTGCGTGTGAAAATGGATCGGCGCGCCGATCTCGTTCCTGAGCGCCGCGAAGAGGACGCGCGCGGCGGCCGGCTTCATCAGCCCGCCCATATCCTTCACGGCGATGATGTGAGCGCCGGCCTCTTCCAGTTCGCGCGCGAGGCTCACATAGTATTTCAGATCGTATTTCGGCCGCGACGGGTCGAGGAGGTCGCCGGTATAGCAGATCGCCGCTTCGAGGATTTTTCCCGATTCCAGCACTGCGTCCATGGCGACGCGCATGCTCTCCACCCAGTTCAGGCAGTCGAAGACGCGGAAGAGGTCGATCCCCGCCGCGGCCGCCTCGGCGACAAAGAAGCGGACGACGTTGTCGGGATAATTGGTGTAGCCGACGCCGTTCGCGCCGCGGAGCAGCATCTGGAGAAGGATGTTCGGCACGCGCTCGCGGATACCTGAAAGCCGCTCCCACGGGTCTTCGGTCAGAAACCGCATCGCCACGTCGAAGGTGGCGCCGCCCCAGCATTCGAGCGAGAAAAGCTCCGGCAGCGCCGCGGCATAGGCCGGCGCGATCGACACGATGTCGTGCGTGCGCATCCTGGTCGCGAGCAGGGATTGCGGCGCGTCGCGCATGGTCGTGTCGGTCACGAGCACGCGGTTCTCCTCGCGCATCCAGCGCGCGAACGCCGCCGGCCCGTCGCGCTCGAGCCGCTGCCTGGTGCCATCGGCCGGAAAGACGTCGAAGATCGGCACGACCGGCCTCGGGGCGGTCGGGTCCGGCCGCGGCCGGCCGCGGGTCTCCGGGTGGCCGTTCACGGTGACGTCGGCGATGTAGGTGAGGAGCTTGGTCGCCCGGTCCCGCCGCCTCACCGAGGCGATCAGTTCCGGCGTCTCGTCGATGAAGCGCGTCGTATAGGCACCGCTGCGAAAACTCTCATGGCCTATGACGTTTTCGAGGAAGGCGAGGTTGGTCGCGACGCCGCGGATGCGGAACTCGCGGAGCGCCCGGTCCATGCGGGCGATCGCCTCCTCGGGGGTGGGCGCCCAGGCCGTCACCTTCTCCAATAGCGGATCGTAGAAGCGGGTGATGACGGCGCCGGAATAGGCGGTGCCGCCGTCGAGGCGGATGCCAAAGCCCGTCGCCCCGCGATAAGCGGTGATCCGGCCGTAGTCCGGAATGAAGTTCTGCTCGGGATCTTCCGTCGTGATGCGGCACTGGAGGGCGTGGCCGTTCAGCCGGATGTCCTCCTGCGCCGGCACGCCGGAACCGGGATCGCCGATCCGCTTTCCTTCGACGACATGAATCTGCGCCTTGACGATGTCGATCCCGGTCACCTCCTCGGTGACCGTGTGCTCCACCTGGATGCGGGGATTGACCTCGATGAAGTAGAATTTTCCGCTGTCGGCGTCCTGCAGGAATTCGACCGTGCCCGCCCCGCAATAACCGGCTGAGATGGCGATCTTAAGCGCGTAGCCGCAAAGCTCGTTCCGCTCCTCGCCGGTCAGGTATGGCGCGGGCGCGCGCTCGACGACCTTCTGGTGGCGCCGCTGGATGGAGCAGTCGCGCTCGAAGAGGTGGACGCAGTTTCCGTGCCTGTCGCCGAGGATCTGCACCTCGACATGGCGCGCCCGCTCGACCAGTTTTTCCAGATAGACCTCGTCCTTGCCGAAGGCCGCCTGCGCCTCCCGTCGCGCCTCCGTCACGCCGCGAAGGAGCGCGTCCTCGTCGCCGATGACGCGCATGCCGCGGCCGCCGCCGCCCCACGACGCCTTCAGCATCAGCGGGTAGCCGATGCCGGCCGCCAAGTTCCGCCATGCCGCCTGATCCTCGGGGAGGGGGTCGGTCGCGAGCATGACGGGGACGCCGGCGGCGACGGCGAGCGCGCGGGCCGACACCTTGTTGCCGAGGCGGCGCATCGTCTCCGCCGACGGGCCGATGAACGTGATGCCGGCGGTGGCGCAGGCTTCGGCGAACTCCGGGCTTTCGGAGAGGAAGCCGTAGCCCGGATGGATAGCGTCGGCGCCCGACTTTTCCGCCACCCGCAGGATCTCGTCGGTCGACAGATAGGCCTCGATCGGCCCGAGCGGCCGTTCAAGGTGCGGGCCGCGGCCGATCGGATACGCCTCGTCCGCCTTGAAGCGATGCAGCGCCAGCTTGTCCTCCTCGGAGAACAGGGCGACGGTCCTCAGCCCGAGCTCGGTGGCGGCGCGAAACACCCGGATGGCGATTTCCGAGCGGTTGGCGACAAGGATCTTGCGGATTTCCGGCAACGAGGCCCCCTGGAGCTCCCGCGGCCGACTGTAGCGGCGCCATGTTGCAATGCAACAAGAAGGAAGCCTCTCGCATTCGATTCCTAAAAAGGAAGCCCCGCCGAGGCGCGGGGCCGTCGTCAGAAAGCAGCTACGCGCGTTCGAACGGATGTCCGTTAAAAATCGCCGGGGATAAGTCACGGTGCTGCGAGGGCGGCGGTTCCGGCGTCCTCCGGCCGCATGAGCTGGATCGCGTCGGCCTTGAGCGACACGCCGATCTCGATGCCGGGCTCGATGCCGTTGCGGCGCGCCGCATGCGTCGGCACCGAGCAATGGAGCGGATGAGCGTCGCTTGCGTCGACGCGGATCATCAGCTCGGTCGTCTCACCCAGTCGCAGCGCTTCGCTGACCCGTCCGTGCACCGGATTCTCGTGCTCGCCGCGCGAGGGGCGGTCGCGCCGGTGGACGATGACGCTGTCGGAAGGGATGCACCAGCTCACCCGATCGCCGGGGGCGAAGCCCGTTTCCACCGTCGTCTCGAGATTGCGGCCCTGCCAGCCGACGAGCAGGCCGCCGCCGGGGGAGCGGCCGTCGAGGATAGCGCCGTCGAAGACGTTGCGGATGCCGACGAGCCGCGCGACCGCGGGACTGACCGGGCGCGTCATGACGTCCGCGACGGCGCCGGTCTGCAGGAGCTTTCCCCGATGGATCACCGCGATGCGGTCGGCGAGGCGAGCGGCCTCCTCAAGATCATGGGTGACGAGGATCACCGGCATGGAAAGTTCGCGGCGGAGCTGGGCGAGCTCGCGCTGCAGGCGATAGCGGGTCATACGATCGACCGCGGAGAACGGCTCGTCGAGCAACAGCGCCTCCGGCTGCCGCACGATGGCGCGGGCGACGGCGACCCGCTGCTGCTGCCCGCCGGAAAGCTCGGATGGGTGGCGATGCTCAAGGCCTTCAAGATGGACCTTTGCCAATGCGGCCCGCGCCAGGGCGGCACGGGATGCGGCCGGGCTGTCGGTGAGCGCTTCCATCACGTTCTGAAGCGCCGTCAAGTGCGGGAAGAGGGCGTAGGACTGGAAGACGAACCCCACACGCCGCCGGCGCGCGGGCACATTTACCCCCGCGGCGCTATCGAACCATGTCCGGCCGCCGGATACGACCGAACCCTCCGCCACCCGATAAAGGCCGGCGATGGCGCGGAGGATGGTGGTCTTGCCGCTGCCGGACGGCCCGACCAATGCCAGGATTTCGCCCGACGCCACTTCCAGCGTCACGCCAAGCGGGATCGGCCCCTGCTGCTCAAGCCGCGCGCTGAGCCCAAGGTTCGGAAGGACCGCCTCAGCCATGGCGGCGGCCGATCCGCTGCGTCAGCGCGTAGCTCATGGCGATGGCCACGAGCGAGATGAAGAGGAGCGCGGCCGACATGCGGGCGGCGGCGCTGTCGTCGAACGCCTGCACACGGTCGTAGATGGCAATCGAGATCGTCCGCGTCTCGCCCGGAATATTGCCGCCGACCATCAGGACCACGCCGAACTCGCCGAGCGTGTGGGCAAAGGTGAGCACGCTCGCGGTGAGGATGCCCGGCCAGGCGAGCGGCAGCTCGATCCGGAAGATCGAACGCCAGAGCGACATTCCGCAGGTCTCGGCCGCCTCCCGCAACTCCGGGCCGATGGCCTCGAAGGCACGCTGGATCGGCTGCACGCCGAAGGGGATGTTGACGATTATCGACGCGATCAGCAGGCCTTCGAAGGTGAAGACGAGCGTGCGACCGAAGAGCTGGCGCCAAAGCTCGCCGAGCCAGGATTGCTGACCGAACGCGACCAGCAAATAGAAGCCGAGGACCGTCGGCGGCAGAACGAGCGGAAGCGCGAGGGCAGCTTCGATCGCGCTGCGGCCCGTCGTACGCGTTGCGGCGAGCCAGCGTGCGGCGACGATGGCAAGCGGAACGAGGATGAGGACTGTCAGCCCGCCGAGCCGGAGCGAGAGCCAAAGGGCGGTCCAGTCCATGCGTCGCCTTACATCGTTTCGCCGGGCAGGAGAAAACCGTAGCGCTTGAGGATGGCGCGTCCGGCGGGCGAGGCCACGAAGTCGCGAAAGCCGCGGGCCGCAGGGCCAGCCGTCTTGAGCAGGACCATGCTCTGCCTGAGGGGCTGGTGCCAGCCGTCCGGGATGAGCGCGAACCTTCCGCGTCGCGAAACGTCCGGCGCCAGCGCCAGGGAATAGGCGATGATGCCGCCTTCGGCCCCGCCGGCCGCCGCGAATTGCGCCGCCTGCGAGACGTTCTCGCCGAGCACGAGCCTCGGTTCGATCTCCTCCCAGAGGCCGGCGCGGCGAAGCGCCTCCTCGCTTCGCTGCCCGTAGGGCGCGTGTTCGGGGTTGGCGATGGCGAAGCGGGTGACCCGGCCGTCCCGCAATCCGGCTCGCAAGTCGTTCAGCGCGCCGTCGGGCTCAAGGGGGGAGCCATGCGGGATGAAGATGACGAGGCGGCCGACGGCGTAGAGATCGCCGGCGCCGTCCGTTAGACCAAGGCGCGAGAGTTCGAGGACATATTGCTCGTCCGCCGAAAAGAACATTTCGAAAGGCGCGCCCTGCCGGATCTGCCGAAAGAAATTTCCGGACGAGCCGAAGGTGAGTTCGACGGGCGCGCCGGTCGCCTGCGTGAAGGCCTCCGTCATTTCGGTCAGCGCGAACTGCAGGTCGGCGGCGGCTGCTATCCGGGGCGCTTCGCGAGCCGCGCTGTGGCCCGCCGTCAGAACGAGCAGGGGCAGCGCAAACAGGATAACGCCGATCGACTGGCGGCGGGTCGTTGGCATGGTGGGCCTTGCTGCGCGTCGGGGCGCTATTCCCTTTGAGAAACGCAATTCATGTCAAGAGCGCTGCTCCTGGCCAACACGATCCGCCGTCGATCGCCTGCGCCCGGTTCAAGCCTGCGGCACGGTTCAGGTCAGCGCCGCGAGCCAGGCATGCACCTCGGTGACGCCGGGCAGGCAGAAGGCCGCTTCCGTCTCCCCGCCTCCCACCTTGATTCCGAAACCGCCGGCGTTCTGCACGGCGCGGAAGCCGTCCTCGTCGGTCGTGTCGTCGCCGACGAAGACCGGAAGGCGGTTCGAGAACGGCTGGTGGTCCATGAAGAGGCGGATCGCCGCGGCCTTGGTGACGCCGCGCTGGCGGATTTCGACAATGGCATGGCCCTCCACGGCGCGAAGATCCGAGAGGCCCGCCACGGCTTGCGCGGCCAACGCCGAAGCACGGTCTCGCTCTTCAGGATGCTTGCGGAAATGCAGCACAAGCGCGCCTCCCTTGTCCTCGACGAGAAGCGGGTCGTCCGCAGCGATGGCGGAGCCCAGCCGACGGCGCGCCTGTTCAAGCTGGGGCGAGGGCGGACGTAGGCGAAAATCGCCGGGCGCGGGGCGGAATTCCTGGCCGTGCACGCCCGAGGCCGGCAGTTCCAGCGGCGCGAGGAAGCGGTCGAGATCGGCGATCCGCCGGCCGGAGATGACGGCGAGCGCGCCTTCGAGGCTGCGAGAAGCGGCGGCAAGCAGGTCGACGCTGCCGGGCCGCAGCGCGATCGCGTCCGGCTCGGGCGCGAAGTCCACGAAGGTGCCGTCGAAATCGAGGAACAGCGCGTGCCGCTTTCGATCCAGCACGGGCGGCGCGTGCAGTCTCATGCGGCGTTCACCGCTTGCAGCATGGCCTTGGTGATGGATTGTCTCACATCGAAATAGCCCGGCCATGGATCGCCGGCAGCGCGCACCCGGTCCGGCATGGAGGTTACGCTGAAGGCGTTGGCTGCCGGCACGGTTCCCACCTCCTCCCAGCTGAGCGGCGCGGCGACCGGCGCGCCGTCGCGGGCGCGCGTCGAATAGGGGGCGATCGCGGTCGCGCCGCGCTCGTTGCGCAGGTAGTCGAGGAAGATGCGCCCCTTGCGGCGCGCCTTGGCCATGTTGGCGACGTAGCGGTCCGGCGCGTCGTTCGCAGCCATGACGGCGAAGCCTTTGCAAAAAGCCTTGACTGCCGGCCATTCCGCCCGCCGCACAAGCGGAACGATGACGTGGATCCCCTTGCCGCCGGAGAGCATCGGGAAGGTGGTGAGCCCGAGATCGGCAAGGCGGTCGCGCAGGTCGAGCGCGGCATTGCGGACCGCGTCGAAGCCGAGCTCGGCGCTCGGGTCAAGGTCGAACACGATCCGGTCGGGCTGTTCGATCCGGTCGATGCGCGAGCCCCAGATGTGAAATTCGAGCACCCCCATCTGCACGCCGGCGACGATGCCGCGAGGATCGGTCACGTAGAAGTATTGCCGCTCGACGCCCGAAGCTTCCCTGATCATCACGTGGTGCATGGCATCGGGAAAGCCGCCGGTGTCGTGCTTCTGGAAGAAGCATTTGTGGCCGCTCCCCTGCGGGCAGCGCACGAGACTGAGCGGCCGCCTCGCGATGTGCGACAGCATCAACCCGGCCACGCTCTCGTAGTAGCCGACGAGATCGCGCTTGCTGAGGCCCTGTCCCGGAAACAGGATCTTGTCGGGGCTGGTGATGCGGACCCCCGCTCGAGCGAAATTGCTGCCGTCCTCCATCACCTCCTCCACGTGCGCCGGCCGCTCGATCGTCACCTCGCGCGCTGCCTTGTCCCCGCGCAGGCCGAGAAATGACGGGTGGCGCAATCTGCCGTCCGGGGTCATTTCCGTGAAGGCGACTTCAGCCACCAGTTCCGGCGCCACCCACCTCGCGCGCCGCGCCGCGTCGCGCGGCACGTTCTCGAAGGGGGGAGTCTTGCGTGCGAGTTTTTGGAGGCGGGCGCTCAGCTCGTTGCGATCGCGTTCGCCGAAACCTGTCCCGACGCGGCCGGCATAGACGAACCCGCCGTCATTGCGGGCGCCGAGAAGGAGGGACTTGAACCCCGTCCGCCGGTCGGAGGGGATCCAGCCGCCGATGACGAATTCCTGCCGCTTCGCGCACTTGCTCTTGAGCCAGGTCCGGGTCCGCCCGCTCCGATAGGGAGCCGAAGCCTTCTTCGAGACGATGCCCTCCTGGCCGGCCGCGCAGATCTTTTCGAGCACCGCTTTCCCGTCGCCGCGAACATGCGGGCTGTAGTGGATCGGGCGCTTCCCGGGCAGACCCCCCAGGATCGCCTGCAGGCGATCCTTGCGTTCAAGGAGCGGCTTCCTTGTAATGTCCTCGCCGGCTTCCTCCAGGAGGTCGAAGGCGAAGTACTCGAGCCCTCCACCCTCCGACAGGGCATTCTGCAAGGTAGAGAAATCGGCGCGCCCGTCGGGCGAAAAGGACACGACCTCGCCGTCGATCAGAACGGCCGGCAGTTCCATCGTGGCGGCGGCAGCGGCGATCTGCCGGAATTTCGACGTCCAGTCCTGGCCGCTCCGCGTATAGCAGCGCACCTCGCCGCGATTGGCGGCAATGAGAACCCGGTAGCCGTCATATTTCAGCTCGTGCAACCAGTCCGAGCCGTCCGGCGGCTGGTCGACCAGCGTGGCGAGCTGCGGCGGGCGGAAGGCCGGGAGCGCCAGCGATCCGATCTTCCGGCTGCGGGTGCGAGAAGCGGTGGCGGCGGGGCTGCGCCGCTGCCGGCCGGAACGCCAGACGGCGAAGTCGCCCGAGGCGATTTCTTCCATGCTGCGGCCGCTCGCGACGCTCGTCGTATGTTCGGCGAGCAGCGGGTCGGCCTCGTCGGCATACTCATCGCGCTCCTTGATGAGAAGCCAGTTCTCGCGCTTGTCCTTGCCTCGTCGGGGCATGCGGATCAGCGCCCAGCCTCCCTTCATCCGCTCACCATGAAGGCGGAAGGAAAGCTTGCCGTTCTCCAGCCCCTCATGCGGGTCGCCGACCGGCTCCCACGTGCCGCGGTCCCACAGCATCACCGTTCCGCCGCCATATTCCCCCTTCGGGATCGTGCCCTCGAAGCTTCCATATTCCAGCGGGTGATCCTCCGTGCGGACCGCGAGGCGCCGCTCATGCGGATCGAGGCTCGGTCCCTTCGTCACCGCCCAGCTTTTCAGCACGCCGTCGAGCTCGAGCCGAAAGTCATAGTGCTCTCGCGTCGCGCCATGTTTCTGGACGACGAAGCTGTTTCCCCCTCTCTTTACCTCCGGACGCTTGCCCGCAGGTTCCGCCGTCCTGCCGAAATCCCGCTTGCGACGGTAATCGGCGAGACTGTCTCCGGTCTTCCTGCCTGGCATCTACTATGCCGACCTGCGCGCCTTGCGGGCGGATTTCGCACCTGATTTCGATTTCGCCGCCGGCTTCCGCGCCGCGCCGCCGCCGGCACGCGCCCCGGCCTTCGATCTGCCCCGCGCCTTGAGGTTTCGCCCGCCGGCCCCGGTGGCGCCTGAGCCCTCGAGGCTGCGCTTCAGCGCGGACATGAGATCGATGACGTTGTCGCCGGACGGACGTTCGCCTTCCTCGGTCTCGACCTTGGGGGCCTTCCCTTTGACACGCTCGTCGATCAGCTGCCGCAGCGCCTGCGTGTAGTGGTTCTTGAAGGCGGTCGCCTCGAACGGCGCCGCCTTGCGCTTGATCAGCTCCTTCGCCACTGCCAGGAGATCCTCCTCCGCTTTCTTGCCGCTGATCTCCGAGAAGAAGGTGTCGGCCTTGCGGATCTCGTCCGCATAGTGGAGCGTCTCCAGAAGCAGGCCCTTGCCGCAAGGCTTCAGCGCGGCGAGGTACTCCTTGCCTCGCATGGACAGCTGGCCGAGCCCGACCATTTCCGTTTCGCGCAGCGCATCCCTGACAACCCGGTAGGCATCCTCGGCCAGTTCGTCCTGCGGCACGACGAAATAGGGCTTGTCGAAGTAGATCGGCTCGATCTCGCAGGCGCCGACGAACTGCGTCAGATCGATTGTCTTCTTCGTCTCCAGCTTCACCGCCTCGATGTCCTCCTCCGACATCAGGACGTAGCGGCCTTTCTCGTATTCGAATCCCTTCAGAATCTCGTCGGTGTCGACCGGGCCGATGCCGGCGACCACTTTCTGGTAGTGGATCGGCTTTCCGGTCGGCTCGTGAATCTGCCGGAAGGAGATTTTCTCGTTCGTCTTCGTTGCGCTGAAAAGCTCGACCGGAATCGAGACCAGCGAAAGGCGGATCTGGCCTTTCCAGATCGGACGCGCGGACGGCATGCCAAGACCTTTCCGAGAACGCCAGCGGGGCTCGGCCGGGCAACGGCGCGAGCTATACGCCAGTTCCCTGAACCGGCAAAAGAATCGGCAGGGAGCCGGCCAGGGGACAGTCTGGCTGTCGTTGCGGCTCGGAGACGGGGGATGGGCTGGCCTAGCGCAGGATCTGATCCTCGATCACCTTCAGCGTCAGGCGATAATGGTCGGTCAGCCTCTCGACGGCGAGAGGGGCGTTGGCGTCGAGAGTGGCGTCCATGATCATCCGGTGCTCCGCGACGGAGTCGCGGAAAGTGTGGGCGGCGGAGAACGAGATGAAGCGATAGCGCTGCGCCTGGTCCATCATGTCCTCACAGAAGTCGAGCAGCCAGGAAGAGCCGCAGGCCGCAATCAGGGCCATGTGGAAGGCGCGATGCCGGAGTTCCCACTCCGCGGCGCCGGCCAGCCCTCCGGGAGAAGGGTCGAACGGGGTGCGGGAGAAGTGATGAAACGCCAGCACGATCCTCTCCTCCCAGACGGGGTTCCGGTTGGCGATTGATTCTTCGAGTGCTTTCGTTTCCAGCCAGCAGCGCGTTTTCACGAGCTCGCGCCAGCGCTCGATCGAGATCGGGGCGACGAAGAAGCCGCGCTGGTCGTGGCGGTCGACGAGCGCCTCCGCCGACAGCCGGTTGAGCGCCTCGCGTACCGGGTTGATCCCGACCTCGTAGCGCGCCGCGATCAGCTCGATCAGAAGCTTCTGACCGGGCTTGAACGCACCCTTCAGAATATCTTGGCGCAGCTTGCCGTAGACGAGGGTGGAGGCCGTCGCCTTCTCAGTGCGGCGCCGCCGCGCCGGCGGCCGAACCTTGTCGAGCATGAACTCCCCCGGAACCTGCGTCAGCCCACCGGCTCGTGACGAGCCGTGTCCTTGTGCCAGAAAACGAAGCGGCGCTGGCACCAGACCACGAACCAGAAGGTCGCGAGCCCGAGCAGGCTGAGATAGAGGATGAGCGCGAACACGCGCGGCGTGTCGAGCTGCGAAGCAGCCGTGCGGATGAGATGCCCGAACCCCTGACCGCCGCCGAGGAACTCCGCCGTGATCGCCCCCGCCACGACACCGATCGACGCAATCTTGAGGCCGGTGAAGAAATGCGGCAGCCCGCTCGGAATCTTCAGCTTCACGAGGGTCTGCAAGCGGCTCGCGCCCATCGTGCGAAACAGCATGCGCGCATTCTCGTCGGTGGCGTGCAGACCGGCCGCGGTGCCGACGACGACCGGAAACGTCGCGATGAACGCCGCGAGCGCGACCTTGGAGGATATCCCGAAGCCGAGCCACGAGATGAAGAGCGGCGCGAAGGCCACTTTCGGCATCGTGTCGATGGCGACGAGATAGGGGAGCACGGCGCGCTCCCCGAGCGATGTCTCGCCGACGATCGTGCCGAGGATGAACCCAAGTGTGACCGCGATCGCAAAGCCGATCAGCACCTCCTGCGTGGTGATCCAGAGCGAGGGCAGCAGATAGCCGCCGCCAAGCAGGTTTCCGCCGACGACGACAAGTTCCTGCGCCGTTTCCCAGGGCGAAGGCAGGATGATCTTGGAGACGATCTCGAACTCGTGGACGAATTGCCAGATCGAGACGAAGGCAATGAAGATGACGGCCATAGCGACGGAGCGAGGAATGCGGTCGACCCACGATTCGTGTTCCGCCCAGACGGTCTGTTCGGGCGCGCCGAGAGGGCGCGCCGACGTTGCGTCAGTCATAGGAAGGCTCCCTTGTCGAGCTGGCCGCGGATGCGGTCGACCAGCCGGCCGAAGGCGGGCTCCGTCATCATGTGGAGCGTGCGCGGCCGCGGCAGGCCGATCGGCACCGCGTCGAGAAAGCGGCCCGGACGCGGCGACATCACATAGACGATGTCGGAGAGAATCACCGCTTCGGGTATGGAATGGGTGACGAGAAGGGCGGTGGCGTTCCGCTCAGTGCAGATGCGCTGCAGCTCCATGTTCATGAAGTCGCGCGACAGCTCGTCGAGCGCGCTGAACGGCTCGTCGAGGAGAAGCACCGCCGGCTCGGTGATCAGCATCCGGCAGATCGCGGCCCGCTGCGCCATGCCGCCGGAAAGCTCGCTCGGGTAGACGTGTTCGAAGCCGGCGAGGCCAACCAGTTCGAGCAGCGCCCTGGCGTCGGCATGCTTGGCGCGCGCCGCCGCCTTGCCGTCACGGATCTCGATCGGCAGAACGACGTTCTCCACCGTCGTCCGCCACGGGAAGAGCGTCGCCTGCTGGAACATCATGCCGATGTCGCGACGCGGGCCGGTAACGTGCTGGCCCTCAAGGATGACGCTGCCCTCGGAGGGCGGCAGCACACCCGCCATGATCTTCAGGAGCGTGGACTTGCCGCATCCGCTCGCGCCGATGATCGAAGCGAAGCTTCCTTCGTGGAGCGTAAGATCCACCCGATCGAGCGCGTGGACGTTCCGGCGCGCAAAACGCTTGCTGACGCCGCGGAGCTGGTAAACCGGCCGGCCTTCCTGGCCGGCCGGATGCGCTGCAGACGGGGCCGCAGCAAGGTCCATTACATTCCTTCCGCGTTCCAGGCCTCGACGAACTCGTTGGTGAAGGCCTGGCTCAGATCCTGCGCCTCCTTGAGACCGCCCGACTCGAGCAGGGTGGTCTGCCAGGTTTCCCAGTTCGCCGGTTCCTGGTAGCCGTAGCCCTCCGCCTGGTCGCCGATATCCATCTTTACCAGCAGCTGGTCGAAAAGCGCGTTGGCGAGCGCCGCGTCTTCTCCCTCCTGCGGGTTGGCGGCGGCGGAGTGCCTGAGCGCCGTCTCGCGGTTCGCCGGGTCCATGCCGAACTTCATTCCGCGCGTGACGGCACGGCCGAAGCCCTCGATCACGTCCGGGTTCTCTTCAATGTAGTTGCGGTAGGCGGCGAAGCCGTTGCCGAAATAGGCCTTGAACTCGTCCGGGGTGATTTCCCTGAGCTTGAGGCCCCGGGTAGTCATGATGGCAGCGTCGCTGGTCGCGGCAGCATAGGCTTCGATATCGCCCCGCTCGAAAGCCGCGGCCGCGGTGCCGCCGTCGCCGACCGGCAGGAAGGTGTAGTCGGTATTCTCCTCCAGGCCGGCGGCCGACAGAATCGACCGGGCGAAGCCCACTTCCGCTCCGTCCGCGGTTCCAACGCCGATGACCTTACCCTTCAAATCCGCCGGCTGCTGGTAGTCCGATTCCTCACGCACGACGATGCCGAAAATGCTCTTCGGGTTGAGATTGTAAATGAACACGACATCCTCGCCGCGCTCGCGGGCGGCCAGCAATGGGGCGGGTCCCGGCAGACCGATCTGCGCCTGTCCCGCGGACATTGCCTGAAGGACCGGCGCCGAGCCGTCGACCGCGTGGACGGTCACGTCCAAGCCCTCCTCGGCCATATATCCCTCGCCGATTGCGACGTGGAGCGGCCAGACGTTGAGGGCCGACGGGTTCGGCAGGATCACCGTTATCGCGGTGGTGTCCTGCGCATCTGCCGCCTGCGGCCATGCGAGGGGGGCTATCGCCAGCGCGGCGACGGCGCCGAGCGCTACGCAAAATCCTGTTCTCTTGGTCATCCGGTTTCCTCCTGTTCTGCGATTGGCGGCTTCTGACGGCCGACAAGGAGGATGTACATTCCGTCGCGCCCTTGTCAAAAAACCATTCTTGGCGCGACGCGGCGCACCGCCGCCCCCGGCGGGCGGAAGCAAAGCAGGTCAGTGGAATCATGCGGGGGGTTGCGGATGGTCTGAATCAGGAAAGGCGTCGATTGGACGAGCCAATCAACGCCTCCCTGTCAGTCCCGGTTTGTGACTCCGAACCTTTCGGCCCGCCGCCGCATCACCTAGGTCTGAAACCTGAGCGCCTCAGCGCTGAAGGTCCCAGGCTCCGGCACGGTCCTTTCGAACCGGCCGGCCCATCGAACGGATTGGCCGCCGTTCATGGAGCACCGGCCCACCCGGAGGCTGCAAGCGCATTGCTGCAGCACGCAGCCCGCCCGGGTGACCCGCGAGACGTTCCGGCTCTGCGAACAGGGCCGGCGCGGGCGAGAGAACCAGACGTGCTGTCCGACTTGTCCCTGCCGGACCGGCTGCCCTCTCACGCAAGCGAGACTTGTCGAAAATCGCCGATCCGTCGAGGCCCGGAATTTCGTCCTAAGTGAAGTATGGGGATTGCGGGAGTAAGCCGGCGGCGGAACGCCTCCTGGGGCAATGGCCGTGCCGGGGATCTCCACTTTCGGAATTTGGACTCCCTTTTCTGCCGCCGCTCCCGGGCGACCGAGGGCGCTTTGGCTTGACGGGAAACGCCGCTCGGCACAAGCTTGCAAACGTTTGCCGGAGAGCGAACGCGAGGGAGGAATTCAGTCATGAAAGGTGCAACAGGAATTCGTCTTGCCGCTTTGGCCGGCGCCGCGATCATCGCCACCGCCGCCGCTGCGCAGGATCCGATCAAGATCGGCTCGTCGCTGCCCCTGACGGGCGGCTTTTCGGTCACCGGCGAGAAGCATCGCAAGGGCTTCGAACTCTGCGTCGAGATGATCAACGAGAAGGGCGGCCTGATCGGCCGGCCGATCGAGCTGATCGTCAGCGACAACCGCTCCGACACGGAGACGGCGATCAGCCAGTACGAGCGGCTCATCAATGTCGACGACGTCGACATCGTGTTCGGCACCTTCTCCTCGAAGCTGACATTTCCGACCTCCGCCATCGTGGCGAAATACGACATGCTCTTTCCGGTGCCGTCCGGGGGCGCGCTTCGCATCTGGATGCAGGGCCACAAGCACCAGGTCTATTTCCAGCAGAACGCCGCGGAGCTGATCGGCAACTCGCCGGTCAAGATGGTCACCGAGCGAGTGGCGGAAGCGGACCGCCCGAAGACTGCGGCGGTTGTGCATTCCGACGATTTCTTCGCCAACGGCATCGCCGCCGGTCTGCTCGGCCGCACGGTGGAGAATCCCGGCGGCGGGGTGCTCGCCGACCTCGCGCCCGGCTATCTGAAGGAGGCCGGCATCGAGGTGGTGATGGAAGAGCATTGGCCGGAGGAAGGGTTCTCCGACTGGCTGAACCTCGCCAACTCGATCAAGCGCTCGAACGCCGAGCTGGTCATCGGCCTCACCTCCTCGGCAGAAGAGGCGGTGCAGCTGTCGCGCGCCCTGCAGACGGTCAAGGCGCAGCCGAAGATGATCTATCTGAGCCAGGGCACCCAGAACGAATATCTGGAAGGGTTGGGCGACGCGGCGACCGGCGTCATCGTGCATTCCTCATGGCACGCGGATGCGCCCTGGGTCGGCCTCATCTCGGGCGAGGAAATCACCAATCAGGAGTTCCAGAAGCTTTTCGAGGCCAGGTTCGGCGTGCCGGCGGATGAAGATTCCTCGATTCCCTTCGCCGTCTGCGAAGGCGTCGAGCAGGCGGTCCGCGCCACCGGAACGACCGACAATCTGAAGCTCAGCGAGTGGCTGCACGCCCGCACCAAGGAGGATCCGGTGAAGACCGTCCTCGGCCCCTTCTATTGGGACGAGCGCGGATTGCCGCCGGATCGCACCGTCCTGATCGCGCAGTGGCAGGACGGGGAGCTGAAATTCGTCTATCCGACCGACGAGTTCGAGGGCGTGGCGGACCTCCTTTATCCGAAACCCGAATGGTAGGCGCGGATCCGATGAAATAGGGCCGTCCAGCCCTATTTCTCGTGTGCCGGCGATTGTTGGGCTGCCTGGACGGGTCCGAGCGGGTTGGCCGTTCGGACCGCCCTGCCATTTTGGAATCGACCCGTCCGGCCTTAAGTGGGCTCAACGCCGCCGGCGAACGTCCGGCTACGCCACTGTGGTCAATCGTCGCGGAAGCGCGGACGGTACTCGCAGGTATAACCGATCGGGCAATAGGGCGTATCGAGCGTCGGCGCCGCAGCGGGCTCCGCATATTCGCCGTGGAGGCAGAAGCCGCCATGCACGACGAAGCGATTATAGGTGTGCGGGCCGGTGCTCATCACCACCGCTCCGTACTGGGCGACGGTTGCCGCAGCCTGCGCGCATGGCATGGCGAGCGTCAGCGGTCTCGCTTCGGCAATGGACGTGCCCGCCAGGGACACAACGAGGACGGCGGCGGCAATCTTGCGCATCGAAAGCTCCATCTGCGAAATCGCTGAACTCTCCCGCGGTCTTATCACGCGGCGTCTGCCCGTTTCGTTTCTTGGCGGGCCGAATTTGATTGCGTGACGGATCGCTTTGTGACGTCGCGGCGGATCCTATCGGTCATGCGCGCGGAACGTAATCCGCCGGATCGACGCAGCGCGGCCGGGTCGCAACTTCGAGGGCGCTGACCTCTGCCGGCGTCTCGGCGATCACCTTGCCGCGACGGATCACGAAGAGCCGGCGCGCGCGAAGCCGGATCGCCTCGATCGGGTCCTGCGCCTGCAGCACCACCATATCGGCATTGCAGCCGATCTCGAGCCCGTAGCCTTCCAAATGCATCACTCTCGCGGCGTTCGTCGTCACCGCTTCGAAACAGAAACGCGCCGCCTCGCGGCTCGTCAACTGGGCGACGTGCAGGCCCATATGGGCTACGTCCAGCATGTCGGCGCTGCCGAGCGGATACCAGGGGTCCATTGCGCAGTCCTGGCCAAAGGCGACGAGGATGCCGGCGGCCCGCATCTCCGGCACGCGCGTCATCCCGCGGCGCTTCGGGTAGGTGTCGTGACGGCCCTGGATGACGATGTTGATGAGCGGGTTGGCAATCGCCGCTATTCCGGCCTCCGATATGAGGGGAAGAAGCTTGGAGACATAGTAATTGTCCATGGAGTGCATGGAGGTGAGATGCGAGGCGGCGACCCTCCCCTCCAGCCCGAGCCGCTGCGTCTCGTAAGCGAGCGTCTCGACATGGCGCGACATCGGATCGTCGGTTTCGTCGCAATGCATGTCGACGAAGAGGCCGCGCTCGGCGGCGATCTCGCAGAGCGCCTTCACGCTCGCCGCGCCATCCGCCATGGTGCGCTCGAAATGCGGAATGCCGCCGACGATGTCGACGCCCTGGTCGAGCGCGCGCCTCAGGTTCTCGGCCGCGTGGGGCGAGCGAAAATAGCCGTCCTGCGGAAAGGCGACGAGCTGCAGGTCGATATGGGGCGCGATCTTCCGCTTCACGTCGAGCAGCGCCTCCACGGCGGTCAGCCGGTCGTCGCAGATGTCGACATGGCTACGGATGGCGAGCAGACCCCTCGACACCGCCAGGTCGCAGTAGCGCAGCGCGCGCTCCATCACCGCCTCCGGCGTGAGCAGCGGCTTCAGCTCCCCCCAGAGCGCGATTCCTTCCAAGAGCGTGCCGGACTCGTTCATGCGCGGAATGCCGAGCGACAGCGTCGCATCCATATGGAAGTGGCAATCGACGAAGGGCGGCGACACAAGCCGCCCGCCGGCGTCGACAATTCGGCCTGCCTCTCCGGCCGTTCCCGGCTCGAGGGCCACGATCCGGCCGCCCGAACAGGCGATATCGATGCCGGTGCGGCCGTCGGGGAGAGTGGCGTTGCTGACGATGAGGTCGAAGGTCATGCGGTCATCCGGGGAGAGGTATGGGGATTTCACTCTGCCAGCAACGCGGCCTTCGACGAAACACCGCATGACGGAAATATCGCCGGCCGCGATGCTCCACGCCTACCGCGTCCCCTTGAACCACGGCACGAGCAACGCGCGCGGATAGTCGGCCTTGCGGGCGACTATGACGAGCGCGGCGATGGAAAGGAGATAGGGCAGCATCAGGAAGACCTGGCTCGGGAGAAAAGCGCCGACCTCGGTCTGCAGGCGCACCTGAAAGGCGTCGAAGGCGCCGAAAAGGAACGCCCCGAGCAGCGCCTTGCCGGGGCGCCATGACGCGAAGACCGTGAGCGCGATGCAGATCCAGCCGCGCCCGTTGACCATGCCGAAGAAGAAGGCGTCGAAGGCCGACATGGTGAGGAATGCGCCGCCCAGCGCCATCAGCGCCGATCCGGCGACGACGGCGCCGATTCTCAGGCCATAGACGGAGAGGCCCTGGGCATCGACCGAATCCGGATTGTCGCCGACGGCGCGGAGGGCCAGACCAAGCGGCGTCCGATAGAGAATCCATGCCACGACCGCGACCAGCGCGAAGGCGAGCCAGGTCATCGCCGTCTGGCTGAAGAGCGCCGTGCCGAGGAACGGAAGGTCGGACAAGAGCGGGATGTCCAGCGGGCGGAACGGCAGGATGCGGGGCGGCGTCGACACGTCGGGAAGCGCGGTGCGGTAGACGAAGTAGCTGAGGCTCGCGGCGAGCAGCGTGATGCCGATGCCGGAGACATGCTGCGACAGCCCGAGCGGCACCGTGAGCAGCGCATGCAGGAGACCGAACAGCGCCCCCGTCAGCGCGGCGATCAGAACGCCGGTCCACAGGTCGACCCCGAGCCAGACGGACATCCATCCGGCCATCGCGCCGGCGGTGAAAATGCCTTCAATGCCGAGATTGAGAACGCCGGCGCGCTCGCAGATCAAAGCGCCCAGCACGCCGAATATCAGCGGCGTGCCGATCCGGATGGCGGCGGCCCAGAAATTCGCGGTGATCAGAATCTCCAGGATATCCATCTCTCAGCCCCTGGCCGGGAGGGGTTCGCCGAGGAGGCGGATGCGGAAGCGCGTGACGAAGCCGGCAACCAGAACGCAAAGCAGGGACATCGCCACGACAAGGTCGGCAATGTAGCTCGCCACACCCGTCGTGCGGCTCATCGAATCGGCGCCCACGAAGACGCTGGCGATGAAGAGGGCGGCGACCACCACGCCGAGCGGCGACAGCCCGGCCAGCATGGCGACGACGATGCCGGCATAGCCGAAGCCGGGCGACAGATCGGAGGTGAGGTAGCCCTTCAGCCCGGCGACCTCCCCCACTCCGGCGAGGCCGGCAAGCGCCCCGGAGAGCACGGCCACGCGCACCATGGTTGCCGTCACCGGAATGCCCGCGAAGCGCGCCGCGGAAGCGTTCTCGCCGACGGCGCGGATTTCAAAGCCCCACACCGTCCGGCGCATGAGGATGAAAACGAGCCCGGCGGCGACCAGGCCGACCAGCAGCCCGGAATGCACCCGCATGCGGCCGGCCAGCGGAGGCAGGGCCGCGGCGTCGATGATCGGCGCCGATTGCGGCCAGCCGAGCCCCATCGGATCCTGCAGCGCCCCCTCGAGCATCATCTGCACGAAGAGCAGCACGACGAAGTTCAACAGAAGGGTCGTCACGACCTCGTCGGCGCCGAATCGCAGCTTGAGCAAGGCCGGGCCGAGCATCAAAAGCGCCCCGGCGAGCGCTCCGGCCATAAGCACCAGCGGGAGCATCAGAAGCGGCGGCCCGTCGATCAGCCCGCTGCCGACCGCCACGGCCGCAAGAGCGCCGGCGTAGAGCTGGCCCTCGCCACCGATGTTCCAGAGTCGGGCACGAAACGCCACCGCGGCAGCGAGCCCGGTGAGAATGAGCGGCGTCGTCCGCGTCAACGTCTCGGACAACGCGAAGAGCGAACCGAAGGCCCCCCGCGCCATCGCCGCATAGGCGGATAGTAACGGCGCCCCCGCGAACGCCAGCGGGATGGCGGCGAGCGCGAGCGCCGTCAGGGCGGCGCCGACCGGCGCGGCAATCGCCAGAGCCGCGGGAACCTTCTGACGCGGCTCCAGCCGGATCACGCCGCACGCTCCTCGTCGTGGCCCGCCATCATCAGGCCGAGCGTGCTGCGGCCGACGCTTTCGGTCGGCAAGGCTTCGCTCAGACGGCCGCCATGCATGACGGCGATTCGATCCGAAAGCGCCATCAGCTCATCAAGGTCTTCGGAGATGAGAACGATTCCGGCGCCGGCCTCGCGGGCCCGGAGCAGGCGCTCATGCACTTCGCGCTGCGCGCCGACGTCGAGCCCGCGGGTCGGTTGATTGGCAAGGACGAGGCGCGGCTGGCGGTCGAGCACGCGGGCGAGGATCAGTTTCTGGATGTTCCCTCCCGACAATAGCCGCGCCGGGGCGTCCGGGCCCGGGCAACGCACGTCATAGGCACGGATCGCCGCCTCGGCGCGGGCGCGTATCGCGCCAAAGCGCAGAAAACCGGCACGCTGAAAGCCGCCCTCGCGCACGTCCTCCATTGCGATATTCTCGGCGACCGTCATGGCGCCCACGATGCCGTCGTGGTGGCGGTCCTCGGGGATGCGCGCAACGCCTGCCCGCGCGAAGCGGCGCGGGTCGCCGCGATCAACCTCCCTGCCGAACAGGTGGAGCGTGCCTGATTCGGGGGCCGCCAATCCGGCAATGAGCGCCGCCAGCGCCGCCTGTCCGTTTCCCGAGACTCCTGCGATGCCGACGATCTCGCCCTCGCGCACGGCAAGATCGGCATGGACGAGCGGGCGACGGGCGTCAGCGACCCGGACCGCACGCAGCTCCAGAAGCGCGGCGCCGGGCGTCCGCGCCGTCCGCTTGCTCGGCGGCACGTCGCGCCCGACCATGAGCTCGGCAATCCGCCGGCGGTCGGCAGCGGTTGTCGCCATCTCGGCGACCTTGACGCCGCCGCGCAACACGGCGATCCGCTCGGAGATGGCCAGGACCTCGCCGAGCTTGTGGGAGATAAACACGACGGCGAGGCCGCCGGCGGCGAGCTTGCGCATCGTCTGAAACAGGCCTTCGATCTCGGGAGGGGTCAGCACGGCTGTCGGCTCGTCCATGACCAGGATGCGGGCGTCCCGATAGAGCGCCTTCAGGATTTCGATCCGCTGCTTCTCGCCGACGCCGAGCTGCGAAACCTGGACGTCGACATCGACTGTGAGGCCCGAGCGCTGCATCAGCTCCGCCACCTTGCGCCGCGCCGCGCCGCTGCGGCGGCGAAAGCTCACGATAGGCTCGGTGCCGAGGACGATGTTGTCGAGACCGGTCAGGTTCTCGGCCAGTGTGAAATGCTGGTGAACCATGCCGATGCCGGCGGCGAGCGCGGCCGGCGGGGAGCCGGGCTGAAGCGGCGCAAGCGCACCGTCCCGGCCGGCCACGAGAACCCCACCGGAATCGGCGACATAGTGCCCGAACAGGATGTTCATGAGAGTGGTCTTGCCGGCGCCGTTTTCGCCGAGCAGCGCCAGGATTTCGCCACGGCGCAGGTCGAGGTCGATGCCGGCGTTCGCCACGAGCGGCCCGAACCGCTTGGTGACGCCGGTGAGCCGCAGGACGACCGGCCGCTCGACCGCCTCCGCCGAGGGCGCGGCGGTCGAATGCTGCTTGTTCATGCCGGCTCGATAAGGCGAAGGCGCGGGCGCGCCGGCGCCGGCTACATGGTCGACTTCGGTTCGGCGTCGTTGACGTTCACGCGGAACAGGCCGTCGCGGACCTCCTGCTCGCGGGCCTTTACCTGTTCGAGCACGGCGGCGTCGACCAGGGACTCGTCGGCAACGAAGCTGCCGCCGCCATAGGCCATGTAGCTGTACTGCCCGTAATCCGCCGGCTCGAAGCGGCCCTCGATCACCGCCTGGATGGCGCGATCGATGGTCGGCTCCATGTGCCAGAGCGCGCTCGCCAGGATCGTGCCGGGATAGTCCGCGGCGGTGTCGATGACATTGCCGATCGCCTTGACGCCGCGTTCCGTTGCGGCGTCGGAGACGCCGAAGCGCTCGGCGTACATGATATCGGCGCCGCGATCGATCATTGCGAACGCCGATTCCTTGGCCTTGGGCGGATCGTACCAGGAATTGATGAAGGTCACGAGGAACTTCACGTCCGGATTAATTTCGCGCGCCCCCTCCATGAAGGCGTTCATCAGCCGATTGACCTCGGGAATGGCGTAGCCGCCGACCATGCCGATGATGCTCGATTCCGTGGCGGCGCCGGCGATCATGCCGGTCAGGTAGCTTGGCTCGTGGATGAAATTGTCGAACACGGCGAAGTTCGGTTGCGTCGGCCCGAAGGACGAGCCCATCAGGAAGGCGGTGTCGGGATAGTCGGCCGCCACCTGCCGGGCGGCGCGCTCCACGCCGAAAACCTCGCCGATGATCAGGTCGTTGCCCTGCTCGGCATATTCGCGCATGACGCGCTCGTAGTCGGTGTTGGCGACGTTCTCGGAGTAGGTATAGGTGATGTCCCCGCGATCCTGTGCGGCATTCAGCGCCTTGTGGATGCGGCTCACCCATTGCTGCTCGACCGGGACGGTATAGATCGCCGCGACCTTGATCGGCTTCGCCTTTTGGGCGTCGGCCGCGCCCGGCAGAAGGCCGGCGGCGATCATGGCTGCCGCGGCGAGCCCGAGGACTGTCCGGCGGCTTGGATTCATTCGACAATGGATGATTGACATCTGCCCCTCCTGCAACCTCATGGCCGACCAACGCGCGCTCCGGCCCATGCCGAAGGGCAGCTTAGGGGGTGCCGCGCTGTTTTGTCTACACGGTCAAAAATGCATCGCTTCTGGCGCGGGATCGGGCAGATGACGCGGGCGCGAAAGCGCCGGCCAGGGAAAGCATTTCACCTTTAGGGGTCGCCGTTCGGCGCGCCGCTCAGGCAGCGCTCGCGACGGGCTCCGGCCTCCGCTTCCTCGCAAGGCCGAAGAGGCGGTCGATTTGACTGGCGGCGAGCGGTCTGGAAAGCAGGAATCCCTGCAGCTCCTGGCAGCCGATCTTCTGCAGAATCGCCTTCTGTTCGGCCGTCTCCACGCCTTCGGCCGTCACCTCGACCCGCATCGCGCGGGCGAGATCGACCATCGCCTGGACGATGGCGTCCGAGGCGGCGTCGGAGTCCAGGTTCTGCACAAACGAACGGTCGATCTTGATCTTGTCGACGGGAAATTTCTGCAGGTAGGTCAGCGACGAATAGCCGGTGCCGAAATCGTCGAGCGCGATGCGGACGCCCGCGGTGCGAAGCACGTCCAGCGTCACCGCCGACAGCTCGGCGGATTCGAGCAGCACGCTCTCCGTGATCTCGATCTCAAGGCGGTTCGGCTCGAGCCCGGTCTCCTCGAGGATCTCCAGCACCTTGGCTGCAAAGCGTGGAGAGCGAAACTGGACCGGCGACACGTTTACGGCGATGCGCAGGAGCGGCCAGCGGGTCGCAGCGCGGCAGGCTTCGCGCAGCACCCAGTCGCCGATTGCATGGATGAGGCCGGACTCCTCCGCGATCGGAATGAAGACGCCGGGGGCGATCAGGCCGTGTCGCGGATGGTTCCAGCGCAGCAAGGCCTCGGCGCCGCAGATGCTCGAACTGGCGGTCGAGAAGAGCGGCTGGAATGCAAGCTGGAGCTGGTTCCCCGCGGCGATGGCCTGCCGGAGCTCCTGCTCGATCCCGCGGCGGCGCTGAATGAACAGATCCATCTCTTCCGAAAAGATGCGGTAGCGATCGCGCCCTTCGAGCTTGGCGCGGTAGAGCGCCGCGGCCTGTCCGCCTCGGCCGTCGGTTTCACGCTGTTGCCGTTCGGCCTCATCATCGGCGCCTTCTCCCGCAGCGCCGGCAAGGCGGCAGACAGGCTCGGCCCGCGCCCCTTCCTGACCGCGGGCGCGCTGCTTGTCTTCCTCGCCTGCTCGGGACTGGCGCTCGACCTCGCCAATTTCTGGACCGGAGCGGTCCTTCCAATTCTCCTGCTTTCGGCCGGCATGGCCGCCGCCGTTTCGCCGCTGACGACGGCGGTAATGAACGCGGTGCCGGACAGCCTGTCGGGAGCGGCCTCCGGGGTGAACAATGCCGCGAGCCGCCTCGCGGGGCTGTTCGCCGTCGCCGTCCTCGGCCTCGTCGCCGAGCTCGTGTTTTCGGGCGCCGCCCCGGCCGGCGCGCGCTTCGGCGTGCTGCCGGAACCGGACGGGCCTGGGCGCGCAGCGATCGAAGCAGCCTTCGTCTCCGCCTACACGGGGGCCATGGCGGTCGCCGCGCTCTGGGCGCTCCTGG
>DASWJZ010000245.1:0-3219 GCA_036396875.1 Propylenella sp. | reverse complement strand
TTTTCGGGTTTGAGCTGACACCGGAGGAAGTGGGCCGCATCGCGGCGCTTGCCCGCTCCGATGGGCGTACGGTGTCGGCCTCGGTTCCGCTCGACTGGGACGGCGCGCCGGATTGAGGAGCCGTCCCGGCTCATCGCGTCCGCAAGAGCGACCGCGACGAGCCCGAAGCCGCCATGATGGAGCGCGGGACTCGTGACCGGGGCGGCACGCGGGGGGATTCCATCTGGCGGCCCGGAATATTGCTGCTAGTCTTGTGAGGTCGACGCCTGCCGGCTGCGCAGTCGGGGCTCGTCATAGGGAGCGCTCACATGACCAGAGGTGTACCTTCTCCGAGAAAATGCTGCCTCTTGCTGACCATTGGCGCGATTGCCGCCGTGTCATGCGGCGCGGCAAACGCCATCACCAGCGACAATTTCAAGTACGGGACCCCGAAAACCGGATATTTCACCATCCATCCGATGGCGCTTTCTCCGGAGCGCGATGAGTCGGGTGCAGATTATTTCATCTCCTTTGAGAGCGGATCCCTGGAGGGCGCCGGGTGCTTCAGTACCGGCATCAACTTTCCCCACGGCGCCAAACTGGTGAATGTCAGGGTCTTTTTCCGGAGCGACGATCAAAGCGACGTCGATATTCGCATCCACCGCCACACGCTGGCGGACGGCACGGGTGCGATGCTTGTCGACACGCCCTTTGTGGACGACAGCGACACGCGCACGTCGGTGGCATTTCCGATCGACGCGGCGCATGCAGTCGTCAACAACCGCACCTTCATCTACGGCTTCGGCGTTTGCGTCGGCGCTGGAACCTTGTTCTACGGCGCCCGATTCAAATACACCTACACGAACGCCGGCGATTGACGCGGGGCCGGAAATCGTGCGTCTCGCCCTCCGGTCGGCGTGTATCCCTTGACTGGCGAAAGTAGACGATCTCGTCGGCCGGTTCGGGACTGAGCGCGGGGCGACTTTTCGCGCCGCCAGCTCGCCGCGCGGCGCTCGCCCGCTCCGATGGCGTACGGTGTCGGCCTCGGTTCCGCTCGACCGGGACGGCGCGCCGGACTGATCTTTTCGCGACATCGCGTGTCGTAGCCGCTGCTTGCGGAGTCTTTTGCCCTGCGCGAAGGCTTGGCCGCCGCGCTTGCGTTCCGAGTCCCCACCCTGGTCACCAATGCCCGCCACCCGATCTGGCTTCCCGCCGCCGCGCGGCCGGGCGCCTGGGCGTTCGCCGTCCTCTACGCCGTCGAATCGATCAGCCGGGCCTCGCTCGCGGCGATCGTCCCGATCCAGGCCTACGACCTCCTCCGGGACGAGCAGCAGGTCAGCCTCCTCTACTTCGCGGTGGGCGTAGGAGGCATCGTGTCGACGCTTTTCGCGCCGTTCGTCTTCCAGAAGGTTCCCCGCCGCTACATCTACACGCTCGGCGCGCTGATCCTGGTCGGCGCAAGCGCGGCGCTCGCCACCTACACTCTGCCCGGACAGGCGACCGGCATGTTCCTGCGCGTGATCGGCGCCAACACGCTCTCGATCATGCTCAACCTCTACATCATGGACTTCATCCCGAAGCAGCAGTTCGTTCGCGCGGAATCGCTTCGGCTCGCCATCTCGACGCTCTCCTGGAGCGCCGGACCTGCGCTCGGCGTCTGGCTCTACGTCCGCTTCGGGCCGGCCGCGCCCTATCTCTGGAGCGCCGCCTGGGCGCTGGCCCTCATCGCGATCTTCTGGTCGTTCCGCCTGTCGCGCAACGAGGCCATCGCGCCCGGCCGGCTGAAACCGGCGAATCCGATCGCCAACCTCACGCGGTTCGTGGCGCAGCCGCGGATGCGCCTCGCCTGGCTGATCGCCTTCGGCCGCTCCTGCTACTGGAGCACGTTCTTCATCTACGCACCGATCCTGATGGTGGCGACGGGCGAGGGGAAGCTCGCCGGCGGTCTCACCGTTTCGCTCGGCAACGGACTTCTCCTCTTCGCCATCGGGTGGGGACGACTGGGAAGCCGGATCGGCGTCCGCGCGGTCGTGGTGCTCGCCTTTGCGGCGCTCGCCGCCACATCCTTTGCCGCGGGCCTCTCGGGGGAAGCAAGGCCTTGGCTCGCCGCGTTCTTTCTCCTCGCCGGGGGGCTCTTCGCGGTGGCGCTCGACGCCGTCGGCAGCGCCCCGTTCCTTCGCGCCGTGCACCCCTACGAGCGGCCCGAGATGACGGCCGTCTACCGCACCTATCTCGACATGTCGGAGCTGGTCCCGCCGCTCTTCTACGCGGTCATCCTGGGCTTCACCGGGCTTGGCGGCGTCTTCGCCACGCTCGGCTTCTTCGCCTTGATCTGCGGCTGGCTCTCCTGGCGGCATCTGCCGCGCTCCATGTGAGGAGGGACCGGGCCGCCGCTTGAACCGCCCCGCCGCGCCGGATATCGCTGGATGCGGCCGGGACACGGAACACGGAACACCGTCATGACGGCTCTCAAGACCGAAGCGATCGACCCGGCGCCGTCGCCCGAGACGGCCGAGGCATGGCGGCGGCTGACCGACGCCTACCGCGCCGCCCGCGCCGAAGCCGCCGCCGGCGGATCCGAGCGAGCCCGCGAGCGCCATCTCGCCCGCGGCAAGCTGCTGCCGCGGGCCCGGGTGGCCGCGCTCCTGGACCCGGGCTCCCCCTTCCTCGAACTGTCGCCGCTCGCCGGGCATGGCCTCTACGGCGAGGCGATTCACGGCGCCGGTCTCATCACCGGCATCGGCCGCGTGGAAGGCCGGCTCGCGATGGTCGTCTGCAACGACGCCACGGTGAAGGGCGGCACCTACTACCCGATGACGGTGAAAAAGCACCTCCGCGCCCAGGAGATCGCCGCGGAGAACCGGCTCCCCTGCATCTACCTTGTCGATTCGGGCGGGGCCAACCTGCCGCATCAGACGGAAGTTTTTCCCGACCGCGAGCATTTCGGCCGCATCTTCTACAATCAGGCGCGAATGTCGGCGGCGGGCATCCCGCAAATAGCCTGCGTCATGGGCTCGTGCACGGCGGGCGGTGCCTATGTGCCGGCGATGTCCGACGAGTGCGTCATCGTGCGCGGACAGGGGACGATCTTCCTCGGCGGGCCGCCGCTCGTCAAAGCGGCGACCGGCGAGGTCGTCTCCGCGGAGGAACTCGGCGGCGCCGACGTGCACGCCCGCCGCTCCGGCGTCGCCGATCACTATGCGCTCGACGACGCCCACGCGCTGGCGATCGCGCGCAAGA
>DASWJZ010000244.1:0-2888 GCA_036396875.1 Propylenella sp. | reverse complement strand
GCGCCGGTGGTCACGTTTGGTTTGGAGCAGCTTCGCCGCCCTACTTGCAGTACCACTCCTTGGTACCCGCCTTGCGGTCGACGAAGCGCCAGTAGGCGTGCAGCTTGCCGCAATTGGGCGGCGGCGCGTCCGGCCATGAATTGTCGGGCCGGCGCGCCCGCGGCGCGGATGCGCGCTTGACCCATGCGGGCGCCTCCGGCCGCGCCTGCGGAATGCGCGGCAAGAGCGCGCCGATCTGACGCGCGTGATCGAGCATGGCCTCCTCGACGGCGGCGTCGTCGTCCGCCGCCACGTCAGGCTGCAGCAGCGCCATCGTCGTGCCGCACGCCGTCTCGCCGCTCGCCTCGCCGGAAGCCGCGACCCATTCGCGCGGGCAGTCGACCGCATGCTCGGTCCAGACGGATTCGTCGGCGCCCTGTGAGCCCTCCTCCGGCAGCGAGCCCGTCGCCGGTTCCGCCGCATCGCCCGCCGAGGAGGGCGGCGGAGGGGCCCGAGGGGCCGGCGCGGCCGCTGCGGCGCTGCCTTGCGGCAAGGTCCGGGAGCCAAGCGCCGCCGCGCCGTCGACTTCCGGCGGCGATGCCGTCATCCGTTCCACCATCGCGGCGTCCGCGGACGATGGCTCCCGCGATGCCGCTTCCGGCGCCGCCATCGCAATCGCCTTCTCCGGCACGGCGGCCGGCGCCAGGTCTGCCGCCGGCGCGTCGACTGCCGGCGCCGCCGATGCGGTCTGCCGTTCCGACGCCGCTTCCGACTCCCGCAGCTGCTGCGGAGCGACGGCCGGAGCCGCGGAGCGTTTCTCGCCGAGCGCGGCGAAGCGCTCCTCAAGCGGCTCGCGCGTGAGAATGGTGGGCGCCGGCGCGAATGCGCCCGCTCCCGGCTCAAAACCCGGCATCAGCGGACGGAGCGTCGCGGCGGCGGCAACCTCCGCCGCTTCGGCCGGCCCGGCGTCCTCGGCGAGGCGAGCGATCTCGCCGCCCGGCGCATCGCGTGAATCGACCAGCAGCGCGTCGCTCGAGATCACCGCCATGATCGAGCCGGCCAGCCCCACGATCCCGGCGCTCCGCAGGAGAAAAGGCCGCATGTCGCTCCAGCGCGGCCAGCCGCGTCTCGCCGCCGGGCTGGCAGGGTCGGGTCGTGCGACCGGAATTTGCGGGCTGCTACGCCGCCGGATGCTGAGCAAGGCGAACCTCGAGACGCTGCCTTTGCACGTTTCCTAACAAAAGTTGAGAGCCGGAAGAAGGCAAACTTGAGGCGCTTGCCGTCTGGGCGCATCGGGGGCGCATCGGGCGCCGATTGCACCGGCAGCCGATCGAGGTTAGGCGGTGCCGGCGAGGGTCGCCATGCCATTCCCCGACAATCTCATCGTGAGGCCCGGCAGCGAGCCCCGTCTTGCCGCGCGCGATCCGCGCAGCACGCTCCACTATCCCAACAAGGCGGAGGCCGAGGCGGCGACCCGGAAGAACAGCGAGGAGATCAGCCGCCTGCAGGACATCCTCTATGCGGAGCACGAGCGCGCGCTGCTGGTCGTGCTGCAGGGGACCGACAGCGCCGGCAAGGACGGCACCATCCGCGACGTCTTCAACGCGACCGGCCCGATCGGCATCTCCGTCACCGCCTTCCGCCAGCCGAGCGAGCTTGAACGCGAGCATGACTTTCTCTGGCGCGTGCACCAGGCGGTTCCGCGCCGCGGCATGATCGGGATTTTCAACCGCTCGCACTACGAGGACGTGCTCGTGGTCAAGGTGAAGGGCCTCGCCGCCGCCGACGCGATCGAAAAGCGCTACGAGCAGATCAACGCTTTCGAGAGGCATCTCGTCGAGAACGGCACCACGGTCCTGAAATTCATGCTCCACATCTCGAAGGAAGAGCAGCGGGAGCGGCTGCAGGCGCGGCTGGACGAACCGCGGAAGCGCTGGAAATTCAATCCGTCCGACCTCGAGGATCGGATCCTCTGGGATGATTTCCAGGCCGCCTACGAGACCATGCTCGCGCGCTGCTCGACCGATTGGGCGCCGTGGCACGTCATCCCCGCCGACCGCAAGTGGGTGCGCAGCGCCGCCGTCGCCGATATCGTCCGCGCCAGACTGGAGAAGATGGACCCGAAATATCCCGTCCCGGACTGGGAGCCGAAAGATTTCACGGTGGAGTAAAGCCGCCGGGCGTGCTATCGGCTCGGACTTCCCGACAAGCGGGGACGAGTCTGCCGGCCTCAGACCAAAGGCTGGCCGCACCCCGCATGTCCGTCACGCGTCTCTTAAGAGAGGATATTCGTTTGCAGGTTTTCGTACGGGACAACAATGTCGACCAGGCGCTGAAGGCGCTGAAGAAGAAGATGCAGCGCGAGGGCATCTTCCGCGAGATGAAGCGCCGGAACGCCTACGAGAAGCCGTCGGAAAAGCGGGTGCGCGAGAAGGCCGAAGGCATCCGCCGCTCGCGCAAGGCGGCGCGCAAGCAGGCGCAGCGCGAGGGCCTCATTCCGGGTCCGAAGAAGCGGGTCGTCCCCGGCCGCCGCTGACGCGACGACAAGCCTTCAACGTTCCCGGGCGTGACACACCCTGTCATCCTCGGGCGCGCGCACCGCGACCCGAGTACCCACAAATTGCCGGCCTTGTCGCCAAAGCCCTCGGGTCAGGCCCGAGGGTGACACGCGTTAGCGCGGCCGGGTTTCATCTCACTTCGGTTCACGCCCTGCGCGCCGTCCAGCTGCCGCCGCAGCTTCGCGTGCGCGAGGCCCAGCTGCCGAATCCTCTCCTCCCTTTCAGCGCGCCTTTGGCGGTGACGCGCTCGTCCTTGTGCGAAAAGCTCACCTTGAGCGCGCCCCCGGCGCCGATCGCGCCGTTCGCCTCGGCGCCGAACAGGCCGGAATAGGAGACCCGTCCGTCGACGAC
>DASWJZ010000243.1:0-1876 GCA_036396875.1 Propylenella sp. | reverse complement strand
GGATGGAATCCGGCGCCCACTCCTTGAGCCTGAATAGGGCGGGGCGCGCGCCGGGAACCTCGATGCGCTCCGATTGCAGCGTCATGCGGGGAAGGTAGCACGGCTCCCCCGGGCGGGGCGTGGCCGGCGCCGGCGCCGGTGCGGCGTTGGCGGACGTGGCGGCCAAGCTGCGCGCCTGCTATGATGACAAAACGCCGGCAATGATTGGGAGGCTCCCATGACGCAGAGCCCGTTCTTTGTGGCGGTTGCGATCATCACCGCCCTCTTCGGCCTCGGCTTTCTCCTCGTTCCCGACGCCGTCCTTTCGCTCTACGGCGCCACCACCGACGATGTGGGGCGGTTGACGGCCCGCTTCTTCGGCTCGGCGCTGATCGCCCTCGCCATCATTTATTTCATCGCCCGCGACCTGGCGGGGGGCGCGGCGCTGACCGGCCTTCTGTGGGCCGGCCTGACCATCAACGTGATCGACCTGGTGCTGGTCTTCATGGGCACCGTCGGGGACCTGCTGAACGCCGTCGGCTGGGCCTCCGCCGTGCTTCACATCCTGCTCGGCGCGGGGTTCGCCTATCTCATATTCGCCCGGCCGGCCCCCGTGTAGCGGGAGGACGGGCGCGAACCGGGTCGCGCGAAAAGGCCTTTTTTCGCGGGCTTGCCTTCCCTATATTGGGAGGGCCGGCTCCGGCCGGCTATGGCGATAAACGGGCAGCGCAATAAACCCATCGGACCCGGGGGCAGTACCCGGCGCCTCCACCATGAACGGTTCACCGGCCAAAGGCCGAACCGCTGATGTGGGGGCGAAACAGGATCGACGAGGGTGTAAAGGCTGTGCTTTCGCCCGGCATGGTACCACCGTTATCGGGCCGACAAATAGTTGCAAACGACAACTATGCTGAGGCCCGCCTCGCTGCGTAACGCAGCCTGACGGCTTCAATCCAAGCCCTGGGGGGTTAGCACCTTCCAGGCGGGGTCCGGAGGCACCTGGCAACAGAAGCCTCCACTTCCCTCCCGTTCTCCACTTTCGTGTCTTTGTTGCAAGCGGATGGCCGCCACATTAGGTTTCGCGCCGATGGCCGAAGACCTGATCCGCTACGACGTTCTCGCCCAGGAGGCGCTGCGCGGGCTCGTCCGCCGCGTGCTCGCCGAAGTGGCGCAAGCCGGGCTGCCCGGCGAGCATCATTTCTTCATCAGCTTCAGCACGCGGCACCCGGCGGCCCGGGTCTCGCCGCGGCTCCAGGCGGAATACCCGATCGAGATGACCGTCGTGCTGCAGCACCAGTTCTGGGATCTCACGGTCACCGATACCGCCTTCGAGGTCGGATTGTCGTTCAACGGCGTTCCCGAGCGGCTGCACGTGCCGTTCAGCGCCATCACCACCTTCATCGATCCGCATGTCGGCTTCGCGCTGAAGTTCGAAGTGGCGAGCGAGGAACCCGCGGTCGCGCCCGCCGAGGCGCCCGCCCCTGCTGCCGGTCCGGACGACGCGGCCGCGCCCGCCGCGGGCGCGGCCCGGGAAGCCGATGCGAAGGCGGACGTCGTGTCGCTCGACGCGTTCCGAAAGAAGAATGGCTGAGGCCGGCAAACCGGTGCCATTCCGCGGCGTTCCCTCCGATGCCGGCCTTGCGCCGCAGGCGCACGGGTGAGAAAACCCCCTCAAGAACGTGATCGTCGCCGGGGGCGGCGGGGAAAAACAAGAATGACGGAGATGCGCGTGGAGACCGATTCCTTCGGTCCCCTGGAAGTGCCGGCCGACAAATATTGGGGCGCGCAGACCGCCCGTTCCCTCATCAACTTCCGCATCGGGACGGAGCGGATGCCGCCGCCGCTCATCCGCGCGCTCGGCATCATCAAGCGGGCCGCCGCGCTCACCAACAAGGAG
>DASWJZ010000242.1:0-3046 GCA_036396875.1 Propylenella sp. | reverse complement strand
GCTGCGGGCAATCTCCGCCATCTCCTGACCAGTGAACCTGCAAGTGCCGGGCGCGCCAGCCTCAGCTGATTTCTCCGCCGAAAGCGGTCAAGGGACTATTCCTAGTGGTTGTGGTGTCAATCTGATAATCGCGCGCCAAAGTGGTCCAGTGTTTTCGCTCGTAAGGCACGGGAGATGTGATGACCACGATCAGGATGCTGGCGGCGGCGGTCGCCGCCCTTGGCGTCGCCGCGGCCGAGGTGCCGGCGGCGGCGTCGGCCTTCGTCGACTGGCGCGTGGCCGGCGTGGCGGCGGACGACGTGTTGATGGTGCGTGCGTTTCCCAATGTCCATTCCCGCATTCTCGTCGGCTACCCCGAGGACGTTCCGCTCAGCATGACCGGCCGCTGCACCGGCGGCGTGTGGCTCGACCGCATCGGGCGCCTTCCCGCGGCCGAGCAGCGCGACATGATCCGCGCCGAATGGTGCGAGGTGTGGCTCGACCCCTACGCCGACGGCGCCTTCCGCAACGGCTGGGTCTCCGGCCGCTACATCCGCCCTGCCTGACGGCCCATGGTCAATCTCACTTCGCTCGGAAACGGGCGATGGACGGCAGGTCGACCGGCGTCACGCGGACCTCATCGTCTTCCCGATAGCGGTCGTCCGGGTCCGGCGCTTCGAGCATCGCCAGCCGCAACTGGCGCTGGGCCGACCGGATCTGTTCGATCTGCGCGTCCGGCAAGGCCTGAGCCGACGCCCGCCGCGCCTCCCTGAGGCGAAGCCAGCCGAGGGCGAGAACGGCGAGGCCGCCGAGCGCGAGCGCGATCCCTGCTCCGAGCACCGACCAGTCGATAAGCGGAAGTCGGCTGCCGGCGGGAAGGCCCGCAAAGACAATGGCCGCGCCCCCGAGGCCGAAGACCGGCGCGCTGCCGACCGCGGCCGCGGCGGTCGCGACCATGACCCCGCGTGCCCCGGCGAACACCCTCGCAGGAGCAAGAATCAGGATCAGCGCCGCCGCCATCGCGACGAGTGCCACGAGCGCGATGAGCGTCCCTGCGCTGCGCTCGCCGGTGCTCTCGACAAGCGCCAGGAAAAGCCCGGCGCCGAACAGGACGAGGAAGGTGGCGAAACTGCACAGGAACGCGAAGACGGAGATCGCACGCCGCATTTCGGGGTCCACTCGCTTCGAGTGCGCGTCGGTCCCTCCCGGAGAGGCAGATTTCTCGGAGACATGTCAATGGTTGCGTTGCGGGTAGCCATCGCGCTGCCGAGGGTTTAGCATCGGCGGCGTCGCGAAACGCAGCTGTTCGAGCCTCGATTTCTGCGCATGGGTTCCCGGCAGCTTCGTTCCGCCAACGCATCGAGAACGGAGAACCGGGAGGATCCTGTGACTGTGTCCCGCGCTTTCGGCGGCCCGCGGCCGCGCGACGTCCGGCCTTGTCTTGCATCGGCATCAAGGCATCTCCTGCTGTCGGCAATCGCCGCGGTCGGCCTTGCTGCCGGAAGTCCGGCGGCCGCGCAGGAGCTTCTGTTTCCGATCGGCGAAGACGCAAGGTTCAACTGGCAGAGCTACGAGGATTTCAAGGCGGCGCACGGCGACCTCGCCGGCGAGGCGGTTTCGATCTTCGGGCCGTGGCTCAGTTCCGACGAGGAGTTGTTCGAGAGCATCCTCGCCTATTTCGAGGAAGCGACCGGAATCGACGCCCAGTACACCGGCTCCGACTCCTTCGAGCAGCAGATCGTCATCGACACGCAGGCCGGCAGCCCTCCCGACGTCTCCATCTTTCCGCAGCCCGGCCTCGCCGCGGACCTTGCCTCCAAAGGCGCGCTCGTCCCGCTTGACGATGCCACGAAGCAATGGCTCCTCGACAACTACGCCGCCGGAGGATCCTGGGTCGAACTCAGCACCTATCCGGACGCGAGCGGCACGCCGCTGCTCTTCGCCTTCCCCTACAAGGCGGACCTGAAGAGCCTCGTCTGGTACGTGCCGGAGAATTTCGAGGACGCCGGCTATGAGGTGCCGGAGACGATGGAGGACCTGAAGGTGCTGACCGAGCAGATCGTCGAGGATGGCGGCACGCCCTGGTGCATAGGCCTCGGCTCAGGCGCCGCAACCGGATGGCCGGCGACCGACTGGGTGGAGGATTTGATGCTCCGCCTTAATGCGCCGGAAGTCTACGACCAGTGGGTGAGGAACGAGATACCCTTCGACGACCCGCAGGTGGTGGAGGCGATCGAGGAGTTCGGCTGGTTTGCGAAGAGCGACGATTTCGTTGACGGCGGCGCCGCGGCGGTCGCCTCGACCGACTTCCGCGACAGTCCGAAGGGCCTCTTCGGCGCCCCGCCCAAATGCTACCTGCACCATCAGGCGTCGTTCATTCCCTCCTTCTTCCCGGAGGGGACGGAACTCGGCGTCGACGCGGACTTCTTCTATTTCCCGCCTTACGAAGAAAGGGACCTCGGCAGGCCGGTGCTCGGCGCCGGAACGCTCTTCGCGCTGACCCGCGATACGCCGGCGGCGCGCGTGCTGATCGAGTTCCTGAAGACGCCGATCGCACATGAGCTGTGGATGGCGCAGTCGAGCTTCCTCACCCCGCACAAGGGCGTCAACACGGAAGCCTACGCCAACGATCCGCTGCGCAAGCAGGGCGAGATCCTGCTCGGCGCGACCACCTTCCGCTTCGACGGCTCCGACCTGATGCCGGGAGCGATCGGCGCCGGGTCGTTCTGGACCGGCATGGTCAACTTCGTCGGCGGCTCCGACGCGGCGGCGATTGCCGCCGACAGTCAGCGCGCCTGGGATGCGATCAAATAACGAAGGGAACGACAAAGCCCCGGGCCGCCGGTCCGGGCTTGCGTGAAGGCTGGCGGAGTGGCGGAGTGTCCCGGCGGCGGGGGAGCGCCGCGGAGAGGTGCTGCATAAGAACGGCGCCGGGGGAAACGCGATGCAGCAGCTTCTGAGCGCGATCGTCGTGATGGCCGTCGGGGTCGCCGGCTGCGCGCTCTACTACTTCGCCGCGAACACGGTCCTCGACCTCATCTTCCCCTTCCGCAAAGGCGGCGCCGAG
>DASWJZ010000241.1:0-2762 GCA_036396875.1 Propylenella sp. | reverse complement strand
ATGCTCGGCCGGGCCAAGGTTTCCAATAGGGAGATGGGCAATGAGTGCAGACGGGACCGCCGGTTGGGTCGAGGCGCCGGCCGATGATTGGGCCGATGCGATGGTCGCCTCGCTGAGCGCGGGCGGCATCGACCATCTGTTCTTCACTTCGGGCTCGGAGATCGGCTTCTACCAGGAGGCGATCGCCAAGGCGAAGGCCAAAGGCCACAACAACCCGATCCGGCTGATCACCGTCCCGCTCGAACATGTCAGCCTCAACGCCGCCCTCGGCTACGCGGCCGTGAGCGGCCGCCCGGCGGCCACCGCGGCGCACGTCGATTGCGGCACGCAGCACTACGGCGGCGCCATCCACACCGCCTGGCGCAGCGGCCTTCCCGTCGTCATCACCTCCGGCTATCCGCCGACCGCGTACGCCGGGACGATGCACGGCGCGCGCGACGAGGGCGGCCACATCTGGATGCAGGAAGGCTACGACCAGAACGGCATCATGCGCAGCTACACCAAGTGGAACCACCGGCTGGTCTGGCAGGACAATCCGGGCCTGGTGATGAGCCGCGCGATCCAGGTGGCGCGCACCGAGCCGGCTGGGCCGGTCTACGTCAACGTGGCGAAGGAGCTCGTGGTCCTGCCGCTGCGCGAGCCGCGCTTCCCGTCCGCCGACCAGCTCGGCATCCCGCGCCCGACCGCGCTCGATCCCGAGGTCGCCCACGAGATCGCGGAAAAGCTGGTGAAGGCGAAGAACCCGTTCGTCGTCGTCGGCTGGTCGGGCCGCAACCCGGCGACCGTGCCGGCGCTCGTCGAGCTGTGCGAGATGCTGGGCATCGGCGTCGTCGACGCCGTCCAGCGCGGCTATCTCTGCTTCCCGATGCGCCATCCGCTGTGCCAGATGGGCCCGGCGCTCACCGGCGCCGACGCGGTGCTCGTGCTCGAAGCCGAAGTGCCGTGGGTGCCGACGCGCAACGCGCCGCCCCCCGACGCCTACGTCGCGGCCATCGCGCAGGACCCGATCAAGATGCGCGTCCCGCAGTACGAGTTCACGGCGAACGTGCGCGCTGCCGCCGACCCGCTGCTCGCTATCCGTGCGATCGCGGCGGCGGCCAAGGGGATGCTCAAGGCGGACGACAAGGCGCGCATCGCCGCGCGCACCAAGGCGCTCGCCGAAGGCTCCAAGAAGTGGATCGCCGCCGCCGAGAAGGAGGCGACGGACCACGCCAAGGACGTGCCCATGCACCCGATGTGGGTCAGCTACCAGCTGGGCAAGCTGATCGACGACAACTGCATCGTCATCGACGAGACGCTGCGCACCCCGCGCGTGCGCGAGTTCATGCCGTGCGCGCGTCCTGGCTCGTACTTCTCCAACCCGGGATCGAGCGGCGGCTGGTCGCCCGGCGCGGCGCTCGGCGCGAAGATCGCCGCGCCCGACCGCGACGTGATCGCGGTCACCGGCGACGGGTTCTACATGTTCGGCACGCCGGCCCCGGCGATCTGGGCGGCGAAGCACCACAACGCGCCGTTCATGGCGGTGGTCTACACCAACCGCAGCTACTCGACCGGCACGACCCGCGTGGGCGAGATGTACCAGGGCGGCTACGCCGCCAAGTCGGGCTTCGTCGGCGGCTATTTCGATCCGCCGATCGACTTCGCCAAGGAGGCCGAGGCGGCCGGCGCCTATGGCGAGACGGTGCGCGATCCGGCCGACGTCCTGCCCGCGCTGAAGCGCGGCCTGGAACAGATCCGCTCCGGCAAGCCCGCCGTCATCTCCATGTGGCTGCAGCGGCTCGTCGACGGGAAGTAGGGGCGCAGCCACCCCCCCCTCCCTGTCCCACCCCCGCAAGGGGGGAGGGGACTCGCACTGAAATCCCCTCCCCCTTGAAGGGGGAGGGTTAGGGTGGGGGTGGGGCCACCAGCCGCGTCGCCGACAGGCTCACGTTCATTCTGCCGCGCGTCCGGCGACGGCGGACTTCGCCTGGCCGATCCCGAGGATGGCGCGCGCCTCGTCGGGCGTCGCGATCTCGCGCCCCAACGTGTTGGCGATCTCGACCACTTTCTTGACCGCGTCGGCCGAGGTCTTGAGCTTCTCGTCGCGGTGCGGATAGACGAACACCGAATCCTCCATGCCGATCCGCACCATGTCGAACCCGAGCATGATCGCGAGCGTCGTGAAGGGCAGCCAGTTGCGCCCGCCGGTGCAGACGCCGCGCACGCTTCCCTCGGGAATGGTCTGCGCCAAGGACATCATCATCACGTAGTTCCACGGGTCGGGGCCGAGCGGCGTCGCGTGGCTGAACCCGTGGAAGCCCAGCATCAGGTTCATGATCGGCGGGGCCTTCGCGATGCCCTTGTCGATCAGCCAGTCCTTCACGTCCTTCAGGCCGGAATAGGCGTGCACCTGGTACTCCGGCCGCACGCCGTGGTCCTCGAGGTACTGCACCGTCTCGCGCAGATGGCGCTCGGTGATGACGTAGGTGAACTTCTCCGAGAACGTCGTCGACATGATGAGCAGCACGGCGGACTGCATGTAGCGCGGGCCGGCGGCCGCGAGCACGTCCACCATCGGCTTGATCTGCTCCATCCCCTGCTTCTCGTAATCGGCGTAGGGGATGACCGAGGTGACGATGTCGGGGCACTGGTCGAGCACCCGCGCGATGGTCTCCCTCATCACGATGGGGTCCTTGGACGGCAGCCCGTCCGGCTCGCGCGCGTGCGCGTGCCACACCGCGGCGCCGGCCTTGCAGGCATCGACGGCGGCCTTGACGTTCTCC
>DASWJZ010000240.1:0-2760 GCA_036396875.1 Propylenella sp. | reverse complement strand
CCGGACGGCACCGTGCGGTAGAAGCACGAGCGGTAGCCGCGGTGGCAGGTGACGCCGTCGCCGCCGACGCGGACCTTGAGGAGAATCGCGTCCTGGTCGCAATCGACGCGGATCTCGCCCACGCGCAGCGTGTTGCCGCTGTCCTCGCCCTTCCGCCAGAGCTTCCGGCGTGACCGGCTCCAGAACCAGGCGTCGCCGGTCTCGATCGTGCGGGCGAGGGCCTCGGCGTTCATGTGGGCGACCATCAGGACGTCGCCGGCTTCGGCATCGACGGCGATCGCCACGATCAGGCCGTCGCCGTCGAACTTCGGCATGAAGGCGACGCCGTTTTCGATCGACTCTTCGTCAGTGCGGGGGGCGAAGGGGGCGGCTGTCATCGTGCCATATCCGATCGTTGCGCGTTATTCCCCCTCACCCTTCCGGCCTACGCGTCTCGGGTGCATTCGCACCCTGCGACGCCAAGGCCGAAAGCCCCCGGATCGGGGTCCGGGGCAGGCCTCCCCCACCAAGGGGGAGGGGGAGCGAGTTGCGCTGCTACGGCTCCAAGAGAGCCGCAGGCGCCGCGATCCCGGGTCAGCTGCCCGAGTCGCCCATCTCGACTTCAATCGCGTTGATGTCCGCCGCGCAGGCGTCGGACAGGCTGCTCATGTGCGCCACCAGGCAGTTCAGGGCGTCGACGCCGCCGGGGGTGACGCCGGCACAGTTGCGGATGAAGTCGCCCCGGCAATCGACGCGGACTTTCTGCTTCTCGGCATCGGACGGCTGCGATTGGCCGAAGGCGGTCAGCGGGCCGGCAAGCGGCGCGGCGACAAGGGCGAGAAAAAGCACGGCTGCGATGTGCTTCATGGAGGCCTCCCGGGCAGGGGGAATCTAAGACCACGGCCGGATAGTGGCGGAGGATCGTCCCGCGTGCAAATCGGGTAGCTGCAGGCAAACCCCCGCGTCGCCGCCTATCCGCCCTGGTGGCCGCCCTTGACCAGCGTCATGAAGCGAATCTGCTCGGCGGGCTCGTCGCGGAAGGCGCCGGTGAACTGGGTCGTTACCGTCGCCGCGCCGTGGGCGCGCACGCCGCGGAGCGTCATGCACTGGTGCTCCGCCTCGATCATCACGGCGATGCCGCGCGGCTTCAGCGCCTCGTCGATGGCGTTGACGATGTCGCCGGTCAGCCGCTCCTGCGTCTGCAGGCGGCGGGCGAAGGTCTCGACCACGCGGGCGAGCTTCGACAGGCCGACGACCTTGTTCTCGGTCGGGTAATAGGCAACGTGCGCCTTGCCGACGAACGGCACCATGTGGTGCTCGCAGTGCGAATAGAACGGGATGTCGCGAACGAGGACTATGTCGTCGTAGGTGCCGACATTCTCGAACGTGCGATCGAGCGATTCGTTCGGATCCTGGCCGTAACCGGCATAGAACTCCTCGTAGGCTTCCGTCACGCGGTGCGGCGTGTCGCGGAGGCCTTCGCGGGTGGGGTCGTCGCCGGCCCAGGCGATCAGCGTGCGGACGGCCTCCTCGGCCTCCTCGCGGCTTGGACGCACGGCCGATTTGGCCGGCGGCGCTGCATCGGCTGGCTTCTTGAAGAGGGCATCCATCCTGGGCTTCCCCGTTGGCGCCAGGCGACCGCCCGGGCGTTGAGGTCGCTTATATAGTCCCGCCGGGCAGCCTTGGAAGCGTTGGAATCGGCGGTTCCACCGCGGAATCGGGAAAATTCCTTTCGCTGCTGACAGTTTTGGGCGCACGGCGATTGCCCTGCGGCCCGTGGCGGGGTGGCGACCGACCCCCTATATTCGGGCCGTCATGCTCGACGACATCTATAACAAGCGAATCCTCGAATTTGCGGGCTCGATCCCGCGACTCGGCCGCCTGCCGGCGGCGGACGCGAGCGCGACGGCGCATTCGCGGCTCTGCGGCTCGACGGTCACCGTCGACCTCAAGATGGACGGCGACACGGTTACCGACTTCGCCCACGAGGTGAAGGCGTGCGCGCTCGGGCAGGCGTCGTCCTCGATCATGGCGCGGAACGTGGTCGGGGCGACGGCCGGCGAACTCCGCGCGGTCCGCGAAACAATGCTGAAGATGCTGAAGGAGAACGGCCCGGCGCCGGAGGGCCGCTTTGCGGACCTGAAGTTTCTGGAGCCGGTGCGCGACTACAAGGCGCGCCACGCCTCGACCATGCTGACGTTCGACGCCGTCGTCGATGCCGTCGGGCAGATTGAAGCCAGGGGCGGAACGGCGGCGGCGCGGCCCGGGTGAGCGGCTATCGGGCCGACAAGGGTTTGCGGGGCGTCACCACGAGCCAGGCGAAGCGGAACGCCGCGAGGCGGCCGTAGCCGACGCGACGGTATTCGGCGTAGCGCCGGAGAAGCTGACGAAGGTGGAGCATCTGGTACTCCTTTTTAGGGCATCGCGGACTGCCGATTCCGGCGCGCGACGCGTCGGCGATAGTGGGGCCGGATGGTTAACCAACGGTTCGTGCGGCAACCGGTGCCATGCGTCGAAAGGGGACATAGCGGCCCAACATGACGGATTTATTGGCGCTCATCGCGCGGCTGCCGGCGTTGGCGGGGATCGGCCTCATCCGCCTTTACCGGCTCCTGCTGTCGCCGTGGCTCGGGCGGCAGTGTCGCTACCTGCCGACGTGCTCGGAATACACGGAAGGCGCGATCGACGCGTACGGCCTCTGGGCTGGATTCTGGATCGGGCTGGCGCGCTTCCAGCGCTGCGGGCCGCTGGGGGCTTCAGGGTACGATCCGATCCCCGAGC
>DASWJZ010000239.1:0-1644 GCA_036396875.1 Propylenella sp. | reverse complement strand
CGGCCACGGCCGGACGGAACTCGGCGAACGGCCGATCGACCTTATCGACATCGGCGACGATCTCGCCACGATCCTCAGCGAGCTCGGCTACGACGCGGTCGACGTCTTCGGCTATTCCTTCGGCGGCGGCGCCGGCTTCCGGCTTGCCGTGCAGCATCCGGAGATGGTCCGCCGGCTGGTGATGGTCTCCTCCGGCTATTCGCCCGACGGCTTCTACGACGAGATCCGCGCCCAGCAGGTGCAGATGAATGCCGGCTTCGCCGACATGATGAAAGAGACGCCGATGTACACCTCCTATGCGGCCGTCTCGCCGAAGGTGGAGGACTTCCCACGGCTCCTCCAGGCGATGGGCGACCTGATGCGCGTCGAGTACGACTGGTCGGAGGACGTGAAGAGCCTCCAGATGCCGACGATGATCGTCTTCGGCGACAGCGACATGTACAAGCCCGAGCACGTCGTCCGCATGTACCAGCTGCTCGGCGGCGGCCTGAAGGACGCCGGCTGGATGCGCGAGACCATGGCGCAAAATCGCCTCGCGATCATCCCAAACCGCACCCACTACGACATCTTCCTCGCGCCAGAACTCGTCCCCACCGCGCTGCCGTTCCTGAACGGCGAGACGGCGGTGAAGAGCTGGGAGGCGTTCGCGGGTGAGGGCGGGTAGACCTCAGGCCACGAACCCGAAGTAAGCGAGCACGGCTCCGAGGACGGCGACCGCGACCCCGCCGCCCCGGAGCCACTCCGTCTTTTGCAGCATGTGCTTGCCGATGGCGCGAACCTCCATCGGAAAAAGCAGACGGAACGCGCCGCCGGCGAGGCCGAGCCAGCCGAGGAGGGTGACGATCAGCCGCCAGTCGAAGACCCAGACGTTGTGGGTGAGCACGATGGCGAGGCCGGGCAGGAACGCAAACAACCCGGCCAGGAAGATCAGCGCGCGGCTATCGAGGAATTCTTCGGCCATCGCGCGCCACGCTTGTGGCGTTGCCGCCATGCCGATGCCGAGCACCAGGAAGAACGGGCCGAGCAGTTGGGCGAGGAAGATGGAGGTGTCCATGTCGGTATGCTCCTTTCCTGACCGGGAAATGTAGGGATTCGGCGAGTCGCCTCCAAAGGAAATCGGAGGTCGCGGCAGGGCGAGGTTGGGCAGAGGGGATGCCGCCGCCATGTTCAATCGCGCGTACGCCTTCGTTCCCGCGCCGCGTTGCCGCGCCAGCGGGTGGGTGAAAGTCGGCCCCTCTTTGCTTCGCCTTCATCCCGAAGGAACGAAGGGGTGGCGGGCGCTCGGTGAACGCCGTCCGGGTAGTCCGATAGTGGGCGCTCGACCGAGCACCCGCCGTGGCGTTCTTCAAAGCCTCCGTCTCGCGCTCCGGAACGAGGCCGCACCGGAAGGCCGTGGCGCTCTTCACGCCCGGTTCCTCCGGCTGCCGGCGGTTCCCCGCCGGCGGCGTCCTCGCCCTTAAGGCCAGCTCCTGGCAGCGGGTCGTAGTGCCCGCGGGCGGATTCGACAGAGGCCTCCCGAGGCGTTCAGGACCGTCGTCCCTGTCCGTCGACGAGGTTTACCGCAAGGGTTTTATCCTCGCCGCCGTCGCTCCGACTTAGGAGCGCGTCGCGGGCGCCACTCCCCACCCCGCGATCAGACGCCTC
>DASWJZ010000238.1:0-5788 GCA_036396875.1 Propylenella sp. | reverse complement strand
CCGAGCCCCGGGCCGACATTGGCGAGGCTGGTCACCGCCGCGCTGGCGCTCGTCAGGAAATCCAGGTCGAAGGCCATCAGGGCGATCGTCAACACGCCGTAGAGACTGAAGAACAACGAAAAGAACACCACGACCGAGGTGACGATGTCGTCCGTCAGCAGCCGGCCGGCGTAGGTGCGGGTGAACACGCCGCGCGAATAGATGAGCTGCAGGAAATGCGTCCGCAGCATGATCGCCATAATCTGGAGGCGGAAGATCTTCATCCCTCCCGCGGTCGATCCGTTGCAGCCGCCGATGAAGGTCAGGCCGAAGAACAGCCCGACCGCGGCGTTTCCCCACAGGCTGTAATCCGTGGTGGCGTAGCCGGTGGTGGTCACGATCGAGACGACGTTGAAAGCCGCATGGCGGGCGGCGTCGGCAACCCCGTAGCGGCCCGAGGCGACCAGCCAGATCGTGAGCGCCGCGACGACCACGGCCAGGAAAACGATGAAGGTGCGCACCTGGCTGTTGCGGAAGAGGTCGCCCTGGCCGCGGACGAGCTGCACGTAGAGCACGAAGGGGATGGCGCCGGAAATCATGAAGAACGTGGCGATCCAGTGGATCGCCGGGCTGTCCCAGTTGGCGAGGGAAGCGTCGGAGGTCGAGTAGCCGCCGGTGGCGATGGTGGTGAAGGAATGCGCGGCGGCGTCGAAGGGCGTCATGCCGGCCGCCCAGTACAACAGGCCGCAGAGCGCGGTCAGGCCGAGATAGACGGCGGCCAAGGCGACTGCGATCTGCTGCACGCGCGGCATGACTTTTTCGGAGCGGTCGGAGGATTCGGTGCGGAAGAGCTGCATGCCGCCGACGCCGAGCGCCGGCAGGATGGCGATCGCCGTGGCGATGATGCCGATGCCGCCCATCCATTGCAGCAGCGCCCGCCACAGGAGCACGCCCGGCGGCGCACGATCCAGCCCGACGACGACGGTCGAGCCGGTCGTGGTGAGACCCGACATCGATTCGAAGAAGGCGTTGGTGAAGCTGTCGGCGAGCGGCCCATAATTCGAGAAATAGAGAGGAAGCGACCCGAAGAAGGCGACGGAAAGCCAGGCCAGCGGCGTCAGCAGGAAGGCCTGCCGTATGCTCAGCGCGTCGGTCATCCCGCCGCGGCAGAGATAGAGAACCCCGCCGCCGCAGAGGCCGGTGACCGCGCTTGCAGTGACGAAGGCCTGCCAGTCGCGATTGCCGACCAAGGCGTCCGCCGCCGCCGGCGCCAGCATCATCGCGGCCAGCGGCACCAGCATCCCGCCGATGAGAAAGAGCACAGGCCGGAAGGGCGGCGGCGACCAGTTCGCCGCCAGGGAGGCAAGCGCCATTGCAGGCCTACGCCGTCCGCGCCGCGGTTCCCGCCAGGATCGCCTCGGCCTTGCGCAGCGCCTTGTGGGCGATCACCGCGATGATCCGGTCGCCGGGCTGCACTTGCGAGTCGGGGTTCGGAATGATGAGTTCGCCGTCGCGAAGAATGGCCGCGACGAGCATGCCCTGCGGCAGGCGCACCTCCCGCAGCTTGCCGCGGACGAGACGCGAGCCCTCCTGGGCGGTCGTCTCGATGACGTCGCCGAAATCCTCGCGCAGCGTATAGAGGGTCGTGACCGGGCTGTGCCGGACGTGACGGAGGATCGTGGAAATCGTGATCGTGCTCGGATTGATGACCGCGTCGATTCCGAGCGCAGGCAGCATCGGCTCGTAGGACGCCTTGTTGACGAGGGCGATCGCGCGTTGGCAACCGACCCGCTTGGCGAGCATCGACGCGAAAATGTTCGTCTCGTCGTCGTTCGTCACGGCGACGACGGTTTCTGCCGCGGCGATGCGGGCCTCGCGCAAGAGGTCGGCGTCGAGAGCGTCGCCGCAGAGCACGACCGCGCTGTCGCCCAGCGCCTGCGAGATGAAATCGGCGCGCTCCCGCTGGCTTTCGATGATCTTGAGGGACACGAGATTCGATTTGCCGAGTAGCCGCGCCAGATGCAGCCCGACATTGCCGCCGCCGATGATGATGATCCGCCGGGCGATCTGCTCGCTGTGGCCGAAGGCGGCCATGATGCCGTCGACGAACAGCGGGTCGGTGATCACGTAAACGTCGTCGCCCGGCTGGATACGGTCGTTCTCCGTCGGCACAAAGGCGCGGCCCTCCCGTATGATCGCGATCACCGTGACCGGCTGTTCGGGCATGATCTCGGGCAGGTCGCTCAGCGGCCTGTTCACGACCGGGCAGTCGCGCGAACGGCAGTGAATGCCGAGCAGCTGGATGCGGTGCTCGGCGAGCGTCGTCATGTCGAAGGCGCCCGGCGCCTTGAGGCGGCGGGCGATGCTCGTCGCAACCTCGAATTCCGGCGAGATGATGACGTCGATCGGCAGCTGATCGACGGCGTAGAGCTTTTTCCAGAGTGGTTCCAGATAGCCGTGGTGGCGGATGCGGGCGATGCGCCGGCGCACGTTGAAGAGGGAATAGGCGATCTGGCAGGCCACCATGTTCACTTCGTCGTAGCGGGTCACCGCGATCAGCATGTCGGCGTCGTGCGCCCCCGCCTGCTCCAGCGTCTTCGGGTGCGAGGCGTGGCCGACGATGCCGCGCACGTCATAGCTCTCGTCGACCCGGCGGGCCTGCAGCGGCGAGTTGTCGATGACCGTCACGTCGATGCCCTCGCTGGCGAGGTGGCGCGCGATCGTGGAGCCGACCTGGCCGGCGCCGCAAATGATCACCCTCATCGTCGATTGCCTCCTGGGGAGCGTGCGCCGGCGGTCGGACGGGCAGCGCACCGGCGGGATGACAAGGCGATTGACCGTCCGGACCGCTGCCCCCTTGCCCGGTTAGCCCGCGGCGGCGCGCTTCTGCCTGACCGGCGGTGCCGCCTTGGCGCGGTCGCGGATGCGGAGCCGCTTGATGCGGTGGGGATCGGCGTCGAGTACCTCGAAATCGAAACCCTCCACCGCCTCCACCACCTCGCCCTTCGGCGGGAATGCGGCCCGTCTTGGCGAAGACCAGGCCGCCGATCGTCTCCACTTCGTCGGCCTTCTCGCCGACCCTGAATTCGACCCTATCACTTCCCCGGCGGTCGGATCGGTCATCCATTCGCAGCGCTCTCGGCGACGATCCATTCTGCGGCTATGGCTCTGTAGTCCTGAAACGTCAGCTCTTCAGGATGAAGTCGCTTTGCCGCGCAAATATCTGAAAGCTCTGCTGCAAACCGGTGAAATTCGCCGGCGATGGCGCGGCCGCCGGGAATGTTTGGACGACGCGCTTCGTCACGCAGCCACTTCGCCGCCTCCTCGATCAGCTTGTCCACCTGCCCGGCGTGCGAGTGGATGTCCTGGCCGGCTATATCCGAGATGAACTGTTGGTAACGGTGTGGGGCGCTATCGAAGATCAGACACTTCTTCGTCCGCTGCCTCTCACCGCCGAATTTCTTTGCTGCCAGGTAGACACCGAGTTCGAGGGGCATGTTGAATCGAGGCAGTCCGGACCCAGGATCGAGCTCCGTCATTGAGATGTCGTGAATGCCGTAGCTGCACTCGCCGATGATCTGGCAGATTTTCTCAAAGCGGTTCTGGGAGGCATCGTCAGCCTCCAGCGCCGAACGGGGCTTGAGACCCGATCGGCTAACCGTGAAGACGATGGCCCGGAAATGGGTTTGATAGTCAGGCGTAAACGGACAATTGATGAATACGGCAGGTTGGGTCATCCCGCCTTGCGCGCCGCTACCACGGTTGCGACCGCTTCACGCAGCTCCTTCCGGGTGAAATGCGTCGCCGGCCCCGGATCAATGATTTCTATGCCGTCCCTCGTCACGCCGAGCACTTTTGTGCGGGGGATCAACCGACCGCTTCGGCGGCCGCGAGCGACGGGCGATTTCGAACTCTTGGCCATGTGCCTAACATCGTCCCGAATAGCCTGGATGGCAAGAGACCGGGGGCGGGGGCATCGAACGGGGACTACCCCGCGGCGGCGCGCTTCTGCCTGACCGGCGGCGCCGCCTTGGCGCGGTCGCGGATGCGGAGCCGCTTGATGCGGTGGGGATCGGCGTCGAGCACCTCGAAATCGAAACCCTCCACCGCGTGCACGATCTCGCCCTTCGGCGGGATGCGCCCGGTCTTGGCGAAGACGAGGCCGCCCAGCGTCTCGATGTCGTCGGCCTTTTCCCCGTACCGGAAGTCGGGCCCGATCACCGCCGCCGCGTCGTCGAGCTCGGTCCGCGCATCGGCGATGTAGATGCCCTCGGCGACCTTCAGCACGGTCGGCTCCTCGTCGAGGTCGTGCTCGTCCTCGATCTCGCCGACGATGATCTCCACCAGATCCTCGATCGACACGAGGCCGTCGGTGCCGCCGAACTCGTCGATGACCAGCGCCATCTGCGTGCGGCTCGTCTGCATCCGCTTCAGGAGCGCGCGCGCCGGCATGGAGGGCGGCACGAAGAGCAGCGGGCGCACCAGCTTGGCGTCCTCCAGGCTGGTCGACAGGTCGACGGAGGCGAAGTCGAAGCGCGGCGCGGGCGTGCCCGGCTCGCCGGCCGGCTTCAGCGCCCGGTCGGCGAGCCACGCCATCAGGTCGCGGATGTGCACCATGCCGAGCGGCTCGTCGAGCGTCTCGCGGTAGGCCGGCATGCGCGAATGGCCGGATTCGCGGAAGATCGCGATCACCTCGGCGAGCGGCGATTCGATGTCGATCGCCTCGATGTCGGCGCGCGGCACCATCACGTCCTCGACCCGCATGTCGCCGAGCTTCAGGATGGCGCGCAGCATGGTGCGCTCGTCGGGCGACAGCGTCGCCCCCGCCGCCTCGTCGGCGGCGATGGCGTCCTCGATTTCGGCTCTGGCGGATCCGTTCGGGCGCAGCCCGAGGGCGCTGAGAAGGGCGGCCCGGAGGCGCCCCACTATGTCCGGCGGCTGGCCCGCGCCCTCAGGCGGCGGGCCGGCGGGACTTCGGCTTTGGTCGTCGTTCATCGTTCTTGAGGGGCGGCGTAGGGGTCGGGGATTCCCAACCGGCTGAGCGCGGCCCTTTCCAGTTCCTCCATGGCTTCGGCGTCTTCGTCGGCGTCGTGATCATACCCGATCAGGTGGAAGAATCCATGAATGAGAAGATGGGCGATATGATGCGTGAGCGGTTTTTCCGCAAGGGCCGCCTCCCGCCCGACCGTTTCGGCGGCGAGCACGATGTCGCCCAGAAGCGGCCCGGCGCCCTGCGGAAAGGACAACACGTTGGTCGGCCTGTCCTTTCCGCGGTATTCGGCGTTCAGCCGCTTCATTGCCGCGTCGTCGGTGAAGAGGATGCTGACCTCGGCCCCCTCCCGCCGCCCTTGCGGCCGGCTCTCCCTCCCCCCTTGCGGGGGAGGGCCGGGGTGAGGGGAAAAACGCCCGCTCCCTTGCGAATCGAGCGCCGCCACCGCCGCGGCCACGGCGCTTTCCGCGATCCGGCGCAGCTCCGCCTCCGGCGGCCAGTCGCCCGCCGCGACGCTCACCGCGATCCCGATGCCGCTCTTGCGCATGGCTGAACGTTAGGCGGCCGCGCGGCGTCCGCAACCCTCCGCCCCGCCGGGACCCACCCTTCCCCCGCATCCTGAGCCTGTCGAAGGAGCGGGGAGAGGTCGGCCGCGCGAAGCGGAGTCCGGGTAAAGGGCGCTGCGGCGCGGGCGGTGGGAAACCCGCCGGCCTTTGCACGTCGTCATGCCATGGCTTGACCATGGCATCCATTCCGGAACGGTCCTGCTTGCGCCAGCGCCACGGAATGGATGCCCGGATCAAGTCCGGGCATGACGAC
>DASWJZ010000237.1:0-15351 GCA_036396875.1 Propylenella sp. | reverse complement strand
GCCGGCATCGAGCAGCTGCTTCAGCCGCTCCGGCGTGCGCAGATGCGCGCGCTCTGGCGCGGTGAGAATCGAGCGGCGGACGGCGATGGCGGTCTCGTGCGAATATTGCTCGAAGAACAGCCACTCATAGACCTTCGCCCGATTGAATTTTTCCTCAGGCAGGTAGCGCGATCCTTCCGCCAGGTGGAGCAGGATCGCGTTCGACTCGGCGAGCCTTCGTCCATCGTCGAATTCCAGGAGCGGCACCTTGCCGATCGGGTTCTTCGCCAGAAAATCCGGATTCCGCGTCGAGCCGTCGTAGGTGTTCACGTCGACGATGCGGAACGGAATGCCGAGCAAGGCCATCAGGAGCCTCGGCTTGTAGGCGTTGCCCGACGCCTGCTGCGAGTAGAGAATGATCATTCCGCCAGCCTCTCCATCGCGCGCCGCATCCGGAAAGCCTCCGTCGTCTCGTCGATGACGACATCGCCGTAGGTCAGGATTTCCCCGGCCGCCACCGCACGCGTCAAACGAATATCGTTGGCGAGTCCGATTGGCAGCGTTGATCGTTCGAGGCTGGCGCCCGCCGGGATAAGCCGGCCCCAAACCGTATAGCCGCCCTCGCCGTCGAGCCTTTCGCCGGCCGCGAGATCGCGTTTCGCGACCGCCGCAACGTCACCGCGAAACGACGCGGGCTGTCCGGTCGGCTCGCCCCTCAGGACGGCCGAGTAGATCGAGACGCCGAGCTCAAGGCCGATCAGGTGGAAGGGCCGGTACATGGCGGCGAAGCGGCCGCTCCGGTCGGTAGAAAGCCCGTACTGTCGGAAGCACGCGGCGGCATAGTCGTTCGGCGCTTCGATCACGACATAGACGCCCCAGCGGAGGTCGCGCGGGACCGGCGTGCCGTCGCGGTGGAGCGAGGACACGACCTCGACGACGCCGTTCCCGGTCACCTGCGGCGCCAGCACCTCCGCCAGCCGGTCGGCGCCGCAGGGCGGGAAGGCGAGCCCCTGCTCGGGCACGTCGAGAGCGCACGCATTGGCGACCGCCGCCATCTCGATCGCCGACTTCGTTCCGTCGAGAAACGAGTTGAACATCCGGCTGTTCATCCCGGCCGCCCGGGCCTCCTCGGCGGTCAGGCCGTAATGCCCCCAGACAGTATCCGGCGTCGAGGCATGGTAGTGCGGCAGGTACTTCGTCCCCTTCCCCGCCGCCGCCACCCGGAAACCGGCCGCCCGTGCCCAATCCACCAGCTCCGCGATGAGCGCGGGCTGGTCGCCATAGGCGAGCGAATAGACGACGCCCGCCCTGCGGGCGCGCGCCGCGAGCGCCGCGCCGGCGAGAACGTCGGCCTCCACATTGACCATGGCCACGTGCTTGCCGGCCTCGATCGCCGCCCGCGCATGCGTGACGCCGGCGGCGGGATCGCCGGTCGCCTCGACCACCACATGGACGTCGTCGCCGCCGATCGCCTCGACCGCGTCCGCAGTGAACCTCACCCTGCCGATTTGGCCTTGGTCCCAGCCGAGCGATGGCAGACGGTCCCGAACGCGCGCCGGGTCGAGATCGGCGATCGCGCGGATGGCAAGTCCGGGCATCGTCGGAACCTGTGCCAGGAACATGGAGCCGAATTTTCCGGCGCCGATCAGCGCCACGCCGATCGGGCCCGATAGCGCGGCGCGCTCCGCCGCGCGTCGATAGAGGTTCATCTTTCTTATGCCTCCCACCGCATCGTTTTCTTCGCACTTGCGAAGGAGGTCGACGGGCAATAGGGTCGCGCGCCGTTCAGAACGAGACCGGTCGTCCGGAGTCCCCGATGAGCTTCCTCGCCGACAGTCTTTCCAGGGTCAAGCCGTCCGCCACGATCGCGGTCACCCAGAAAGCGCGCGAGCTGAAAGAGGCTGGCCGCGACGTGATCGGCCTCGGCGCCGGCGAACCGGATTTCGATACGCCCGACAACATCAAGGAAGCGGCGATCGACGCGATCCGCCGCGGCGAGACCAAATACCCGCCGGTCGCCGGCATCGCTCCGCTCCGGAAGGCCGTCGCAGAAAAATTCCGCCGCGAGAACCAGCTCGACTACAAGCCGGAGCAGGTGATCGTCGGCACCGGCGGCAAGCAGATCCTCTACAACGCCTTCGTCGCCACGCTGAATCCCGGCGACGAGGTCGTGATCCCCGCACCTTACTGGGTGAGCTATCCGGAGATGGTGCTTCTCAACGGCGGAACGCCCCGCTTCGTCGAGTGCCCGATCGAGACGGGTTTCAAGCTCACGCCGGAAGCGCTGGCGGCCGCCATCACGGAACGGACAAAGTGGCTGGTTTTCAACTCGCCTTCGAATCCTTCCGGCGCCGCCTATTCGCGCGCCGAACTGCGGGCGCTGACGGATGTCCTCCTGCGCCATCCGCAGGTATGGATTCTGACCGACGACATGTACGAGCACCTGCTCTACACCGATGAGCCTTTTGCCACGATCGCGGAGGTCGAACCGCGGCTCTGCGAGCGCACGCTCACGATGAACGGGGTGTCGAAGGCCTATGCCATGACCGGCTGGCGGATCGGCTACGCCGCCGGACCGAAGCGGCTTGTCGACGCCATGGTGATGGTCCAGGGGCAGCAGACGTCCGGCGCATGCACGATCGCGCAATGGGCATCGGTGGAGGCGCTCAACGGGCCGCAGGACTTCGTAGCGAAGTCGCGCGCGGTCTTCCAGGAGCGCCGCGACCTCGTGGTATCGATGCTGAACCAGGCGAGCGGCCTGAAATGCCCGTCGCCGGAGGGCGCCTTCTACGTCTATCCGTCCTGCGCAGGCGCGGTCGGCAAACGGGCGCCGTCGGGGAAGGTTATCGAGACCGACGAGGACTTCGTCAGCGAGCTTCTGGAAACCGACGGCGTCGCCGTCGTCCACGGTTCGGCTTTCGGTCTCGGACCGAACTTCCGCATCTCATACGCGACTTCGACCGAGATTCTCGAAGACGCCTGCGCCCGCATCCAGCGCTTCTGCAATCGCCTGAGTTGAGGGAACGGCGCCGCCGCGGCGGCGTTCATCTTCGAAGTCAGAGCGGGAGCAATCGCAAATGACGCGCACCAACACGCCCGACGAGGACGTCGCGGCGCTTAACCGCCGCATGAAGCGGAAAGACGAGCCGCGCATCCGTCACGAAGCCAGAAAGGATGCGGCGGGCCGGCTTGATGTATCCCCCGCGCGGCTCGGCAGCGAGCTTGCGGGCGACACGCATCCGAGCGAAGAGAGCGAGACCGCCGATGCGCTGAAGCGTACGGCTGAGAACGAAGGTCGGCCTTGAGTGGATTGAGAGAGCGGCGGGGTGTCCGCCGCCGCCGGGCTTCCGGCTCGCCTATTCCTCGACGAGCTGGAGGTTGACGGCCTGGGGCCCGCGCCCCCGGCGATCGTCCTCGGTCTCGAAGGAAAGCTTCGTCCCTTCGGCAAGCTGCTGCAGCCCGGAGCGCTCGATCGCCGAGATGTGCACGAACACGTCCTTGCCGCCGCTCTCCGGCGTGATGAAGCCGAAGCCCCGGTCATTGTTGAAGAACTTGAGCGTGCCGTTCTGGCGCGGGCCGCGCTCGCGCGGCTCGCGGTCCTGATAGCCGCCGCCACCGCCACCACCGCCACCACTTCGGAACCCGCCGCCGCCGCCGCCGCGAAAACCACCGCCGCCCTCCCGGTCGCCGCGATAACCGCCGCCACCGCCGCCAGGGCGATAACCGCCGCCACCGCCGCCGGGGCGATAGCCTCCACCGCCGCCGCGATAACCGCCGCCGCCGCCGTCGCGATCGCCGCTGCCGCGATGGCTGCGGTCGCCGAAGCCGCCGCCCGGTCCGCTCGGTCCGCCCGGTCCGCCTGCTCCGCCCGGTCCGCCCATTTCCCCGCCGAATTCACGATCGGCGCCGAACTCCCGCTGTCCGCCGCGCCGTGGACCCCGATCACGATCGCGATTCTCGCGACGCTCCCCGTTATCGTCGTCGTCGTCGCCGCCGCCGCCGTTCGCGTTCATCACTCATAGTCCTCTGGCAGAATCGGAATACGACCGAGCGCTCGCCGCTTCCGGGTGAGCGTCGGTGCGAGCATGCGTGCGGTGTTCGGAGAGGAATGATCCATACGGCCGGGAAACTGCAAATCCTCGGGGCCCGATTACCTCGCCGGCTTCCGCATTCGAAGCCGTCGCAGCGTCACTTATGCATAAGCCCGTCCCATCGGCAAGCGCGAATCGCGCCGGACGGGACGGGCTCGAATGTCGGCGTACCGGCTGCGAATCCGCGGTCTTACGAAAGGACGGTGAGCTTCACCGGCACGGTCCCGGCTTTCAAGAAGCCGAGCTTGGCGGCCGCCGCCTTGGTGACATCGATTACCCGGCCCTTGATGAAGGGTCCCCGGTCGTTGATACGGAGCACGACCGACCGTCCGTTGTTCAAATTCTCGACTTTGACCTTCGTACCGAACGGCAGGCTCCTGTGCGCTGCCGTCATGGCCCCGGGATCGCATCGTTCGCCGGATGCCGTCCGCGAGGTGAGAGCGTACCAGGAGGCCTTGCCGCTTTGCGCATACGCCTCCGTCGCGATTGAGAATAACGAAGCGGCGATCACGAGAGCCGCAGAAAGGCCTTTTGCCGGAAAGAGCATGTGCGCCCCAATTCCCCGTTGATGTTTCGACCGGCGGGCACACGCCGGTGAAACAGGGCAAGAATTGGCCGACAAAAAGAAAAAATCCGGCAGATACCGAACGATTTTTTGGATGTATACTATTTCGTTACCGAGAAAACAGTGGTCACATATGATTATATAGTGGATCAAGCAATCTGATGCATTCTGTCATTATTCATCACATTTTCTGACTTCACCGGTAAAATCACTAAATAATATCAAGTTGCTGAAATCCACACGGATGCGTGCATTCTGGCGCAGGCGTGTCACTTTTGTGCCCCGGCCTTGAAGGCACCGGAAAGCGGCCACGAAGGAAGCCGGCCCGGGTCGGCCGGGCGGCATGGTCTCTTAAAGGTCGCGGCGAATCGTGCGGCTGCCGGTACCCGCGTCATGTCCAGGACACGTGCCCGTCCGCCCGCCGCGCGACGCCCATTCTGAGCCGCAGTTCGGCGGGCACATCATACTCGCGCAGTACCGCCTCGGTGTTCCGCAGACCGCACACCTCCCACTGCACGATGAAGTGGAAGAGCGCGTCGGCGGCCGCCTGGAGCAGCCTTTCGCGCTGCGCACTTGAGCCGAGGTCGCGCGCCGACGCCTTCTCCGCCTCGAAGGCGGCAAACGCGTCGGGGGCTTGCTCGAATGCGCGGGTAAGCCGGCCGAGCGTGAGGGCCTTCTCCTCCATCGCCTCGACGTCGAATGCGTCCACGCCGGTCGGGGCGACGCGCTGCGCAAGGATGCGGGGCGGCTCATCCGGGGCTCCTGCCCCGCAGACATGGCCCAGCCGTTGCGAAGTCTCAAGCCATGCCGGATTCAGCGTCCGGCATTTCCGATCGCTTCGCCGATTCCCTCCGCCATGGACTTAAGGTTCAGTCCGATCGCGGCGATCGCCGTGATGATCGCGACAGCGATCAGCGTGACGACAAGGCCGTATTCGACGGCCGTCGCGCCATCCTCATCGTCTCGATAGCGGGTCAGCAATCGCTGCATGACCTCTCTCCGGATGCTCGCCAGTCAGGGCGCCGTCCTTCCGATCCGCAGTATCGCTGATCCTCGCCGGGCCGGCGACATAAACCCGTCGTTTACCTTAGCGGTGCTGCGCCGCGCCACGGCGGCAGCGTTCTCCCGGCGCACGGCCCCGGAACGAAACATTGCCGGGCGCCGGCGAAACGCGATTCTCCTGCCGACGCAACAGCCGGGACACGAAGGCGTGCGAGAAGAGCGACGGGTACAGGACGCCGACCGGCCCCCCGCCCCGAGGCTTCCTTCACCCATCCTCCCGTCCGCCTCGAGGGCCAGCCTCCGTGCTGGCCCTCTTCTTCTTGGCGATGCGCCGACGCCGTCGCGTTCGGCGCCCACCTCTTGGATGCGGGGACTACCGCCGGAGCCGGGCGATCAGAGCCTCGGCGGCGGCAGGGGCGCGCACCTTGGCGCCGCTTATGAAGAAGACGTAGACCGGCCGCGGCGTCGCCCCGGCCTTCGCCGTTGTCGCCCGACCTTCCCCCGCCGCATTCTCAGCCACCTTGGGCAAATCCGCCGGCACGTCGCCCGCCGCCCAGATGCACGCGCGCCCGGCCCATTTGTCGAGGTCCGCGGCGGGATAGCCCGCCGGCTCCGCTTCTACCGTCCGCATAAGCCGCGCATAGACGAAATCCGCGGTGTCGTCGGCGATCGCCGGATGCTCCTCCGAATCGGCGTAGACGATCGTCACCCCCGCCTGCCGCGCCAGCGCCACGAAGGCCGGGTCGCAGAAGCTCCGGTGCCGCACTTCGATCGCATGCTTCAGCGGAACGCCGTCGACCTCGCCAGGCAGAAGCGCAAAGAATGCGCCGATCTCGTCCGGGTCGAAGCGCTTGAAGGGTGCGAGCTGCCAGAGGATGGGCCCGAGCTTCGGGCCGAGTTCTGCGATGCCGCTGTTCACGAACCACGCTACGGTCTCGCCGGCCTCGGCGAGCTTCGCCTTGTTGACCGCCGCCCGGTGGCCCTTCAGGGTGAAGACGAAATCGTCGGGCGTTTCATCGCGCCACTTGGCGAAGCTCGCGGCGGACTGCGTGCGATAGAAGGTGCCGTTCACCTCGATCGCCGTCAGCCGCCGGCTGGCATGTTCGAGCTCGCGCTTCGCCGGCAGCCCGTCCGGATAAAACGTTCCCCGCCAGGGCTCGTAGGTCCAGCCGCCGACGCCGACGCGGACAAGGGCGGCTGGATCCATTGCGCCCTTCCTATTTGGGCGGCGTGTAGGCGACCTTCTTCGCCTTCTTCATGGCGCCGACCGCCTCATCCGGCGCGAGCAGCACGGTCGTGTGATATTTCGACAGCGCGCCGCCCGCGACGGAGCCGAGGCCCATGGCCACCGCCGCTTCATTCCCCGGCAATTCCGCGATCGCCACGACGTCGTAGTCGCCGAAGGACAGGAAAAAGGAATGCAGCTTCCCGCCGAGTGATTCGACCATCTTCTTGACCACGCCCGAGCGGTCCTGCGGCCGGGCGACGAGCGCCTTGGCGGCAGTTTCCTTGTACGACGCCTGGATCAGATAGTAAGGCATGCCCCCCTCCTCGGTTCGATACGAAGGCAGAATCCTACCAAGCGAACGCCCGCGCAAGCAGCAAGTGCAGGAAACGGAGCGGGGGCTGGCCGATCCGTCAAATCCGAAGCGGCCCATCGGTCCGCGCCGGGAGCCGGACAGCCGAGCGACTTGGTGACCCGTCGGCTCCGTTCGGCGGGATGGATAAACGTTCACATTTTAAGTAATTCCTCCACAGGGTGTTCCAATATCCATACCATCCGGATACACTGCCGGAGTCGATATGAAACAATTCTCATCGGAACAGGATTTGGCGTGAAGGAAATTGCCATGATCATATCCAGAAAGCCCCTCCTCTGCGCTCTGACAGCAACGTTTGCGTCTTTGATGACGCTGGCAGAAGCAGAGTCTGCACCGCTTGCCGGGAATGCCATTCTCGTGCAGGCGCAGGACGGAATGCTCATTGCGGAGCCCGCCGCCGCCGCGCTTTTGGCCAAGGCGAGAGATGTCGGCCGCGTCAGAGTGATTGCCCGGCTCGACATTCAGCTTCGTTTCGATGACGGGATGTCGGCGGCGGCGACGGCCGCCCAGGCGGCGGCGCTCGGCCGGGCGCAAAGCGGCGTGGTCGAACGCGTTCTCGGTGGCGATGCCAGCGAGGCAGTGACTTTCGACTATTCGCCGCTCGTATCGCTCTGGGTCAATGCCGCGCAGCTTGAGCGTCTTTTCGCGGATCCCGCGGTGATCGCCGTGCAGGAGGACGTGCCCGCGGCGCCGAGTCTCAACAACTCGAGGGGCATCATTAATGCGACGAAGCTGGCCAACCAGAAGAACGTGAAAGGCAACGGCCAGGTCGTCGCCATCCTCGACACCGGCGTCGATCTCGATCACGCGATGATCAACGGCAAGATCGTGTCGGAGGCGTGCTATTCCACGACGGGCGGGGGCGGCACCAGCGTGTGTCCCGGCGGTGTGGCCGAAACGACGGCGGCCGGCTCAGGCAATCATTGCAATCTCGCCGTATCGGGCTGCGACCACGGCACGCACGTCGCTGCAATCGCCGCCGGCAAGAGCGGCGCGCTGAAGGGCATCGCGATGAACTCCAAGATCATCGCGATCCAAGTCTTCAGCCGGTTCGACCTGCAAACCGATTGCGGCACGACCCCTGCGCCATGCGTCAGAACGTTCAACACCGATCAGATCAAGGGGCTGGAGCGCGTCTTCGCGCTGCGTAACGCGCACAAGATCGCCGCCATCAATATGAGCCTCGGCGGCGGCTCGCACAGCGTTCCCTGCATCGGGGATTCTCGTGAATCGATCATCCAGCAATTGCGCGAGATCGCGTCGATTGCAACTCTGATCGCGAGCGGCAACAATGGCTTCAACGGCTTCATCTCCGCGCCGGCCTGCGTCCACGGCGCCGTGGCGGTGGGAAGCACCAACAAGGACGACTCGATCTCCATCTTCTCGAACCACTCGCCCTTCGCTCATCTGCTGGCGCCCGGCGGCCTGATCAAGGCCGCCAAGGCCGGCGGCGGCACCACCATCAAGAGCGGAACGTCGATGGCGACGCCGCACGCCGCCGGCGCCTTCGCGCTGCTGCGAAGCGCGCGCAATGGCGCGAGCGTATCGAAAATCCTCGACGCCCTGGTGTGCACGGGGAAGCCGGTCACGCGCGCCGCGCCAAACGTCCTCTACCGGCCGCGCATCGACGTGTGGAAGGCGTTCAAGGAGTTGAAGGCCAACGATCCCACAAAGAATTTCCTCTTCTCCAATAACGCCGACGGCAACAAGTGGCAGAAGGCTCTCGGAAACTGGCAGGTCGCTTCGGGCAATTTCCGGGTCAGGAATTTCAATGGCTGGATTGCAGCGATATTCGGCTATTGCAGCCATTCCTTCGAGGTAAAGGCGCGGATCAAGCGGATCGACCCCGATGCGACGACACCCTGGAATACCGGGTTCATGCTGGCATCCGACGCTCGCAAGAACGGCGGCGTTAGCAGGGGATCGGGTTACTGGTTCGCGTACAACAACGCGAAGAACGTCGTCGGAAACGCCGTCGTATGGCGTTTAAATAATTTCAACCTGAGCAACAACTCCGGAGGTGCGCAGCAGATCTGCAACGTGAACAAAAACACCGCGACAGGAAAGTACCATGTCCTCCGGGTGACGTACAAGAACGGTATCATGAAGTTCTTCATTGACGGTTCACTCATTTGCACCGTCAAGGACTACAGCTACGTCCCGACAAAGATCGCTCTGATGGCGGCGGCCGCCGCGGCGGGCGACGGGCACAAGGTCTTCTACGACTACGTGAAGATCAAGCCGCTCGGATCCAGCAGTCCAGCTTCGATTTCGACCGTGGCGGCGGCGCCATCCACACAGGTCGCGGAAGCCGCGGAGGTCAGCGCCACGCCTGCCGGCACGGGGCTCGCCGGGCAGTAAACCTGAAGGCAATCGGTCCGCCCGCCCTGCAAGTGCGGGCGGGCCTGCCAACCGCGCGTCCGCAGTCTTGATAGGGCGGCGCCCAACGCGCCGCATCCCGTCTGCGTCATGCTCCGGTCGGGCGGCGGTCAGGACGGATCGTCCGGACGGGTACGGCGCTCGGGTTCATTCCGAAAGACGTAGTGCCCGTTCGGATCGGGGCGGTGCGCGCGCCGGCCGAAACCATAAGGCCCGCGAAAGTCGCCGCCAGGCTCGGGCGGGAGATGCCGCTCAAAGCCACGCGAATGAGCATCCCGCAGGCGCTCCCCAAGCCGAATCAGGAAACGCATTGAGAATCTCCCCTCATATGTGGCCCTTCCTCAACCGGGAATGATCGGCTCACGTTCCCACTCTGTCGTGGCAAGTCGAAAATTAGGGTGTCTGAAAGGTTGACGCGGCTCGCAACGTGATCGTCGGCCCGATCGCACTGCACGTTTCCGGGACGGCCCAGCCTGCAGGCTCAGCGCCGCGGCCGTCCGGTCTTCTTCGGCCGACCCTTGCGGCGGCGCTCCTCGGCCGGGTCTTCGTACGAGCCGGCGCCGGACCTGGCTCGTGGGACGATCCCCAACGTTCCGGCCGGTCGCTCCGGGCGCTGCCCGCCGAGCGGCACCTCCGTGCGCCCGACCGTCATCTCGTCGAGCGTGTTCTTGCGGGCAAGGCTGCGCGGCGAGAGGCCGGCCGGTCCCCTGATGCGCCCGCTGCCGCCCCTCGGCGTTCCGGCGCCGCCGCCAAATGTCCCGGCGCGTCCCTCCACCGCATTCTGCCGCGCCAATGGATCGTCGGCCACCGCAAGCTCGGTTTCGCGCAGCCGGCGGATTTCGTCGCGGAGCCGCGCCGCCTCCTCGAACTCGAGGTCGCCTGCCGCCTCCAGCATGCGCTTCTGCAGATCGGCGAGATGCGCTTCGAAATTGTGGCCGATCAGGCCTTCGTCGGCGAGTCCGGTATCGATGCGCACATGGTCGCGCTCGTAGACCGAATCGAGGATGTCGCCGATCGCGCGCTTGACCGATTCCGGCGTGATGCCGTTCGCCGTATTGTAGGCGAGCTGCTTCTCCCGCCTGCGGTCGGTCTCCGCCATCGCCCGCTCCATCGAGCCGGTGAGGTGATCGGCGTAGAGGATGACCCTGCCGTCGACATTGCGGGCGGCGCGGCCGATGGTCTGGATGAGCGAGGTCTCGGAACGAAGGAAGCCTTCCTTGTCGGCGTCGAGAATGGCGACCAGCGCGCATTCCGGGATGTCGAGGCCCTCGCGCAGCAGGTTGATGCCGACCAGCACGTCGAAAGCGCCGAGCCGTAGGTCGCGGATGATCTCGATGCGCTCGAGCGTCTCGACGTCGGAATGCATGTAGCGGACCCGCACGCCGTGCTCGTGCAGATATTCGGTCAGGTCCTCCGCCATCCGCTTGGTGAGCGTCGTGACCAGCGAACGGTAGCCACGCTTCGCCACCTCGCGCACCTCGCCCAGCAGGTCGTCGACCTGGCTTTTCGCGGGCCGCACCTCGACCGGCGGGTCGATGAGGCCGGTCGGGCGGATCACCTGCTCGGCGAAGACGCCGCCGGTCCGGTTCAGCTCCCAGCCGCCCGGCGTGGCGGACACGGCGACGGTCTGCGGCCGCATCAGGTCCCATTCCTCGAAGCGGAGCGGCCGGTTGTCCATGCAGGACGGCAGCCGGAAGCCGTATTCCGCGAGCGTCGCCTTCCGCCTGAAGTCGCCGCGGTACATGCCGCCGAGCTGCGGGATGGTGACGTGGCTCTCATCGACGAAGACCAGCGCATTGTCGGGGAGATATTCGAACAGCGTCGGCGGCGGCTCGCCCGGCTTGCGGCCGGTGAGATAGCGGGAGTAGTTCTCGATCCCGGCGCACGAGCCCGTCGCCTCGATCATTTCGAGGTCGAACTGGGTGCGCTGCGCCAGCCGCTGCGCTTCCAAGAGCCGGCCCGCTCTGTCGAGCTCCTCGAGCCGCCAGCGCAGTTCCTCGCGGATGCCGCGGACCGCCTGCTGCAAGGTCGGTTTCGGCGTGACATAGTGCGAGTTGGCGTAGACCTTGACGCTCTTCAGGTCGGCGGTCTTCTGGCCGGTCAGCGGATCGAACTCCTGGATCGATTCGATCTCGTCGCCGAAGAAGGAGACGCGCCAGGCGCGGTCCTCCAGGTGGGCGGGGAAGAGTTCGAGCGTATCGCCCTTCAGGCGGAAGCTGCCGCGCACGAAATTGAGGTCGGTGCGCTTGTATTGCAGCGCCACGAGGTCGGCGAGCACCTGCCGCAGATTGACCGCCATGCCCACTTCGAGCGGGAAGGTCATGGCGGTGTAGGTCTCCACCGAACCGATGCCGTAGATGCACGAGACGGAGGCCACGATGATGACGTCGTCGCGTTCGAGCAGCGCCCGCGTCGCAGAATGGCGCATGCGGTCGATCTGTTCGTTGATCGACGATTCCTTCTCGATATAGGTGTCCGTGCGCGGCACGTACGCCTCCGGTTGGTAGTAGTCGTAGTAGGAGACGAAATACTCGACCGCATTGTCGGGGAAGAACGACCTGAATTCGCCGTAGAGCTGCGCTGCGAGCGTCTTGTTCGGCGCCAGGATCAGCGCCGGGCGCTGCGTCGCCTCGATCACCTTCGCCATGGTGAACGTCTTGCCCGACCCGGTGACGCCGAGCAGAACCTGCGTGCGCTCGCCGGCGGTCGCGATCCCCTCCACGATTTCCTTGATGGCTTCAGGCTGATCGCCCTTCGGATCGAGATCCGAGACGATGCGCAGAGCCCTGCCGCCTTCGCTCTTTTCCGGCCGCGGCGGACGATGCGGCGTCCATGTCTTGTCGCGAAATTCCGGCCGGCCCTCCTCGATGAGCTGCGAGAGCGCCTGCACGGTCGCGGTAACCGCGCCTTGGGAGAGCGACTCGGCGTCTTCGAGCGTGATGTCCAGCCCGGCGATCGGCATAAGGCCTGCCCCGGCGCGCTCGCGCGCCGAGGCGCGCCCGCCGATCGAGGTGCCGCGGGCCGTCTTCAGGGGCTTTTCCGACTGCGGCGGCGTCAGCTGCAGGCTGCGATCCGACAGCGTCGGATCGCCACGACCCTTGACGCGCCGCTTCGGGCGGGCGTCCCGGTCGTTGCCTCCGGCGTCCGATATCGCCTGCGCCCACGATGCTATCGGGCCTGAAAGGGTTCCGTCGGTCGGACGGCCGTCGAACGTCCGCTGCGGCGCCTCGCCCATGCCCTTGTCGCCGTGCCGTCGAGCCATGGCGCCTATATGGGCCGAGTCCGCCGGTATGGCGAGACCAAACGAAAGCGGCGGCCCGAGCCGCCGCTTCCCATCCTTGTCAGGCTAGTGTGCCGTGCTTATTGGCAGACCACTTCGCCGCCCCGTCTCCGGCAGTCATCGCCGCCGCGCCGATCCTGGCGACGTTCCTGCCGCGCCTCCTGACGCTGTTCCTGGCGGCGCTCCTGGCGCACCTCCTGACGCTGTTCCTGGCGGCGCTCCTGGCGCGCGTCCTGCCGCTGGTCCTGCAGGCGTTCCCGCACCTGCTCCCGCCGCCGGTCCTGCTGGCGCTCCTGCTGGAATTCGCGGCGGTCCTGCCGGACCTCGCGCCTGTCGTCGTCGCGCGGACGGTCTCCGACGCGGTCGCGCCAGTCGTCGCGATCGCGATCATACCGATGTCCGCGCCAATACGCGTACCAGCGGTCGCGGTCCCGATACCACGGGCGGTAGCGGTAGTGCGTGTCCCAGTATGTCGAGAAACTGAACGAAATCACCGGAATCCCGATCTGCGGCGCATAGGTCGGGAGATACACCCGCTGCGCCCCATGGACGCCCTCGAGATAGCGTGCGTACACCCACCCGCGCGCGCCGGCCCAGGCTGTGTCGCACCAGGACCATCCCCTCTCACACCCGTAGATCGTAACCGGCGCGCCGGCCGGGATTGTGGTGATCACCGGGTATTGCGTGCTGGGTCCGGCCCGCATGTTGACGGTGCCGGTTGCGTAGCCGTTCGCCGCGGCCGCGATGGTTGGCAGAGCCAAGGCCGCGAAAAAGGCGGCTCCGGCCAGGATTGGTCGTAGCATCATCAAAAACTCCAAATTCTCAGGCCCTCTCGATACTACTAATGCCCTGCCGCCCCGATCGTTCCGCCCGTTGCGCCAGCGATCAGTCGCGCGGACGGCCGTTTTCGTCGTGCGGGCGGTCGTTTCCTCCGCCGGGCCGCCAGTGCCAACTCGGCACGCCGAACTGGAACTGGATGATCGGAGCGCCGAAATACTGGTAGTAGCTCGGCACCAGCACGCGCCGGCCGCCGTAGACGAATTCGAGGCGGCGGGCATTGATCCATCCGCGGATGCTGCCGACAATCGCATCGCACCAGGCGCGGTTCGGAAGGCAGCCGACGATTGTGACGGGCGTGCCGCCGACGACCCTGGCGATCACCGGATAACGGACGCCCGGTCCGGAACGCACGTTGGTCGTGCCTCCGACCGCATAGGCCAGGGCGGCCTCGGCGGCGCGCGGGACCGTGAGCGAGCCGATTGCGGTCACAAAGACGGCAAGGGCGACGAGCAGACGCATTTTCATTGGAAGGCTCCGTTGGCGAGCAGCGCCGGTCTTTGATTTAGGCGGACGCGGCAAGGCCGACAAGACGGCCCGGAAGCTGAACGGCCGCTGAACGAAATTTGCGAGCTTCGAGGCCCGTGATTTGCTTGCGACCCGTGATTTGCTTGCGAGTAACGGCACAGTGACGGCGCGTGATCCCGTCCCGGCGCTATATTCGATGCCCGCTGCAGCAGCACGGTACGTTTCATCTAGGAGGCAACGATGTCGTCACACTTCTTTCTTGCCACGGCGGTTCTGATGGCCGGAGGCCTGCTTGGCGGCCCGGGGCCAGCGCTCGCCAATCCGGATGACGGCACGATGATGCCGACCTGCCCGCGCGGGCAGATTCTCGACCAGCGCACGTTGCGGTGCATCGCCCAGAGCTCGGGCGTTGTCGATGACGCGTCGCTGGTCGACTACGCCGCCGCGCTATCCCGCGAAGGACGCTACGACGAGGCGCTGACGGTTCTCGATCTGATGCAGAAGCCGGAGACCGCCGAGGCCTTGAACTACCGAGGCTATGCGACGCGCCAGCTTGGCCGCATCCAGGAGGGCATCGGCTATTATCTGCAGTCGGTCGCTCTTGATCCTGATTACACCCTCGTGCGGGAATATCTCGGCGAGGCTTTCGCGATCCAGGGAAAGCTCGACCTCGCGCGCCAGCAGCTCGACGAGATCGAGAAACGCTGCGGGACCGGCTGCGAGCCGTATCGGGATCTCGCGGAGGCGATCACCGCAGCCGATATCTGAGAGAGCGGGGAAGCCGGCTCTTCGCCGCCCCCTGGACAGCGTTTCCTCCAAAGCCTTCTTTCGGCGGCGTCGAATCGCCGGGGGGGCGCGTCGCCGTCAGGGGCAGGTGGCTCGCACGTCGATCTGCACGCCGATGATGTTCAGGTTGATCGTCTCCGAAAAGACTTCGATGTAGTAGAACGCATTCTTTTTCTGGATCGTCCGGCTCGCGATATTGGTGGTGCTGGCTCTGCGCGCAGCGTCGACCACGCCCGGCCCCGAATTGACCGTGGCCATTACGACGGGGGCGCTGAATGCATCCTCCCCGACCTTGAACTTCTTCTTCATCAGTTTCGCGACCAGCGGATCGTTATTGTTGATGTCATGGTAGACGAGGGAGAA
>DASWJZ010000236.1:0-8605 GCA_036396875.1 Propylenella sp. | reverse complement strand
CCGCGACGCGTCGTGGCAGACGGCGCCGCCGATCACGCCGGCATCAGCCGCTCGACCAGGCGCACCCAGTAAGACGACCCGTAGGCGATGGCCGCGTCGTTGAAGTCGTAGGCAGGGTGGTGGAGGCCGGCGGTGTCGCCGTTGCCGACGAAGATGAAGGCACCGGGCCGCGCTTCCAGCATGAACGAGAAATCCTCTCCGCCCATGACCGGCGCCGCATTCGGATCGACGTTGGCGTCGCCGGCCACGTCGCGGGCTATGTCGATCGCCTTCGCGGTCTGCTCCGGATGGTTCACGGTCACCGGATAGTTCCGCTCGTAGTGGAATTTGGCGGTGGCGCCATAGGCGGCGGCGACGTTCTGCACCACCTCGCGCATGCGCCGTTCAAGGAGGTCGCGTACGAGCGGGTCGAGCGAGCGCGCCGTGCCGGTGATCCGGGCGCGCTGCGGGATGACGTTGAAGGTATCGCCGGCGTTGAAGGTGGTGACGGAGACGACCCCGCTCGCCAGCGGATCGACGCTGCGCGACACGATCGACTGCAGCGCCTGGACGATTGCGCTCCCCGCCACGATCGGGTCGATGGTCGCATGCGGCTTGGCGGCGTGGCCGCCATGGCCCTCGATCTCCACGATGAAGTGATCCGTCGCCGCCATGAGCGCGCCGGGCCGGATGGCGAAATGGCCGAGCGGCAAGCCCGGCATGTTGTGCATGCCGAAAACCTCCTCCACCCCGAAACGGTCCATCAGCCCGTCCTCGACCATGGCGCGGCCCCCCGCGCCGCCCTCCTCCGCCGGCTGGAAAATGAAGATGGCGGTGCCGCCGAAGCGCCGCTCCTCGGAAAGATAGCGCGCCGCGCCGAGGAGCATGGCGGTGTGGCCGTCATGGCCACAAGCATGCATCCTCCCGGGCACCGTCGAAGCCCAAGGCTTGCCGCTTTCCTCGGCGATCGGCAGCGCGTCCATGTCGGCGCGCAGCCCGATCACACGCCCGGTATCCCCGCCGCTTCCCTTCAGCACGCCGACGACGCCGGTGCGGCCGATGCCTTCCACGACCGTGTCGAAGCCGAAGGCGCGAAGCTTCGCCGCCACGTCCGCCGCCGTCCTGTGCACCTCGTAGAGGATCTCCGGGTGACGGTGGTAGTCGCGCCGCCATCCGGCGATCTCGTCGTGAAGCTCCGCAAAACGGTTAACGATCGGCATTGAAAGGCTCACTCCGTGGCGCCGCCCACACTATGCCCGCTGGAGACGTGCGGGCAATGGCGCAGCCGTGCAACCCGCCGCGAAGAAATCGCCCGGCGGGGTGCCGGTCGAAACAAAAATGCGCTACAAGCCGACCCGGACCGATCTTTGAGAATCGAGGCAAGGACGAATGCGGCTTCAGGCCCTCGCCGCGGCGATTGGATTGATGGCGTCCCTGGCGGGGGTGGCAGCTGCATCCGAAAGCGAGCCGGTGCCCGTCAAGGCGCCCTTCATTGTGGCGGATGCCCGGACCGGCGACGTCATCGAGCATTTCGATGCGCTGCGGCCCTGGTATCCCGCCTCGACCACCAAGCTGATGACGATCTACGTCGCCTTTCGCGCCATCGCGGCCGGCGAGCTGTCGCTCGACTCGCCGGTCGTCTACAGCGACACCGCCGCCGCGCAGCCGCCGAGCAAGATGGGCTTTCCCGCCGGCACGCTGCTCACGCTCGACAATGCGCTGAAGATCATGATGGTGAAATCGGCCAACGACGTCGCCGTGGCGGTGGCGGAGACGATCGCCGGCGACGTTGACGGATTCGCTGCGCGGATGAATGCCGAAGCGCTGCGGCTCGGCATGACGCGTTCGCATTTCGTCAACCCGCATGGGCTGCCCGACGAACGGCAGGTGACCACGGCGCGCGACATGGCGCTTCTTGCCCGTGCGCTCCTCCGGGACTTTCCAGAGTTCCGCGACTACCTCAGGATTCATGCGATTAAGGTCGGCAAGAAGGTTCTCAGGAACTACAACACGCTGCTCGAGCGCTATCCCGGCGCTACCGGCATGAAGACCGGCTTCATCTGCGCCTCCGGCTATAACCTTGTTGCCTCCGCCGAGCGCGACGGACGCGAAGTGATCGCCGTGGTGTTCGGCGAGCAGGGCGGCAAGATGCGGGCCGAGCATGCGGCAATCCTGCTCGACGAGGGGCTCGCCGTCCGCGGGCCGCTGGCCGGGCCGCCGCTCACGCTGACCAGCGTCTCCTCCGGCGAAGCCTATGCCGAGCCGCTCGACATGCGCCCCTACGTATGCGGACCGAAGCGAGCCGCGGCGGCGTCGGAGGCGAATCAAGACGGGGCGGAGGGCGCCGGAGCACCGGTGTCGCGGCTCACGGATCCGGTTTTCCTCGGCCCGCCGATCAGGGTATCGCTAGGCGTGCCTCGGGTGGAGGCGGCCGACGGCTCGAGCGTCACGCTGGTAGCACGCATGCCGCGGCCGCGACCGATATTGCCGACCGACGGGCCGGGGGAAGGGGTCGCCGATGCGTTCGCGCCGGTCGATCCGGGCGCCGGGCTCAGCGCGCCGGCGCAGGCGATCGATTCCGCCGCCGGCCTGCCCGCCGCCCTCCCCGCTTCGCCGGCGAACTAGCGTCTGCGCCCTCTCACGCCGGGCGCTTCTTCTCAATCTCGAAGCGCAGGACTTCGCCTTCGCGCGTCTGGGCGATCAGGCGGTGGCCGTGCTCGCCGCAGAAATGCGGGACATCGATCGCCGCCATCGGGTCGGTCGTCAGCACAAGGAAACGCGTGCCGGCGGGATGCGATTCCATGCGCCGGGCGGTCTTCAGGACCGGCAGCGGGCACTTCAGCCCGCGCACATCGATGAGTACCGCTTCTTCCATTCCCCCCGCGTCCGGCCGGCTCGCCTTGTCCGGACCCGAATGCTACTTTTCGTTTGCACGCGCAAATCAAGAACGTGATCGCGAACAAGCAGGCCGGAGGATTGATGGGCCTCATCGAGCGGATCGGGAGTGACTATGCCTACCTGACGGGCGTGCTTCGCGTCCTGTCCATGATCGGAAAGGTGGCGAAGAATCCGGGGCGCACTTATCCCCAGGTCGTGCGCAATCTGGCAGCGACCTACGGCGACCGGGTGGCGCTGATCTCGGATCGGGAGCAGATGACCTACCGGCAATACGACGCGCGCGCCGACCAATATGCGCGCTGGGCCATGGCCCAAGGCATCGAGAAAGGCGATGTCGTGGCGCTGATGATGCCGAACCGCCCGGAATATCTCGCGGCCTGGCTCGGCATCGCGCGCGCCGGCGGCGTCACCGCGCTGCTCAACACCAACCTCAGCGGCCCGGCGCTCGCCCATTGCATCAATATCGTCCGACCGAGGCACGTGATCGTCGAGGCAAGCCTCGTCGACAGCATGGGGACTGCCGGGCCGCATCTTCTCGCCGGGCCGTCCTACTGGTGCCACGGCGCGTCCGCGGAGGGCTATCAGCGGCTCGACACGCAGATCGATTCCCTGCCGAAGACGGAAATTCCGGAGAGCGAGCTGCCGCGGCTGACGATCGAGGACAGGTGCCTGTTCGTCTATACCAGCGGCACGACTGGGCTGCCGAAGGCGGCCAACATCAATCACTACCGCGTGCAGGGGATCATGTATGCCTTCAACGCGGCGATGCGGGTAAAGCCCGACGATCGCATCTATGTCTGCCTCCCCCTGTATCACACGTCCGGCGGTGTCCTCGGTCCGGGGGCGGCGCTGACGGCGGGGGCGAGCGTCGTCCTCCGCGAACGCTTCTCGTCGAGCCTGTTCTGGGACGATGTTGTCCGCCGCGAGTGCACGATCTTCCTCTATATCGGCGAGCTCTGCCGCTACCTGCTCAACAGCCCGACGCATCCGCAGGAGACCAGGCACCGGATCAGGCTCGCCTGCGGCAACGGCCTGCGGCCGGACATCTGGGCGGACTTTCAGCGCCGTTTCCGCATCCCGAAGATCCTCGAATGGTACGCCGCCACGGAGGGCAACTGCGTCTTCGTCAATTTCGACAGCAAGGTTGGCGCGGTCGGGCGTATCCCGAAATGGATGGAAGGCCGCATCCTCACCGAAATCGTCCGCTTCGACATCGATACGGAGGAGCCGGTGCGCGGGCCTGACGGCTTCTGCATCAAATGCGCGCCCGGCGAAATCGGCGAGGCGATCTCGAAGATCGTCAACGACCCCCGTCGCCCGAGCCAGCGCTTCGAAGGCTATTCCGATCCGGTTGCCACGCACAAAAAGATCCTGGCCGATGTATTCGAGAAAGGCGACCGGTGGTTCCGGACCGGCGACCTGATGAAGAAGGATCGCCTCGGCTACTACTATTTTATCGACCGCATCGGCGACACCTTCCGCTGGAAGGGCGAGAACGTCGCCACCTCGGAGGTGTCGGAGGCGCTGACCGTCTTTCCCGGCATCAAGGAGGCGAACGTCTACGGCGTCCGCGTGCCGGGCGCCGAGGGCCGCGTCGGCATGGCGGCGCTGGTAGTGGAGGACGGGCTCGATCTGGAGGGATTCGGCCGCCACGTGATGCGGCTTCCCGCCTATGCCCGACCCGTCTTCCTCCGCATCAAACGGGAGATCGAGACGACCTCGACCTTCAAGCAGCGCAAGCTCGACCTTGTGAAGGAGAGCTTCGACCTGAGTGCGACGCACGACCCCATCTACTTCCTGCATCCCGAGCTGCAGGTCTACGTCCCTCTCGAACCGGCAGGCTTTGCGGCGATCGCGGAGGGAAAGGTGCGGCTTTGAACAAGCCCGTCGATCGAAGCGCCGCCGACGTCGTCGCTTTCTGGCGCGACGCCGGACCGGACAAATGGTTCGCCAAGGACGAAGGATTCGACCGCGCGGTCGCCGGTCGGTTCGGCGCGCTGCATGCGAAGGCTTCGGCCGGGGCGAAAAACGACTGGGCGGGCAGCGCCGAGGGAGCGCTCGCGCTGATTCTGCTGCTCGACCAGTTCTCGCGCAACATACACCGCGGCTCGGCCAACGCCTTCGCACAGGACTCAATGGCGCGGGAGACCGCCGGCAAGGCGGTCGATGCCGGGCTCGACAGAGCCGTCGATCCGCAGCTCCGGCAATTCTTCTATCTGCCATTCATGCATTCGGAATCGATTGTGGATCAGGAGCGCTGCGTCTGTCTCTGTCACGGGCTTCCGGATCCCGGGACTCTTCCCCATGCCCTCGAGCACGCCCGGATCATCCGCCGTTTCGGCAGGTTTCCGCATCGAAATGCCGTGCTCGGGCGGCATACGACGCCGGCGGAGCGCGCGTTCCTCGACGGAGGCGGATTTGCCGGGTAGGCAGGCGTTAGCATTAGCCGCGCATTAAGCGGCGGACAGGGAGCCTCGCGTCCTATAGGCGCATCGACGTGCGGATGATGTTCAAGCGGGCTGTCTCCTTCGGACCGGCGGTGCGACCGAGGTCGCATCCGCGCCGCGGTACCTTTGCGCTCGAGCCGGTCGAGGCGCTGCCTCGCCTTTCGGAACGTATTGCCCATCTGGCCAAGCGGTCGCTCGAGGCGAATCCTTTCTTTCTACCGGAATTCCTCGAACCTGCGATCCACGCGCTCGGGAGCCGAAACCTGCGGCTTGCGGTCTTTTCCGATCGCGAAGACATCCGCTTCTTCGCGCCGGTGCTTGTCACGTCGGGCCGGTTCTTCCGCGGGCGCGCGTTCAGAGTGTGGACGCATCCCTACGCTCCGCTGGGCACGCCGTTGATCGATCGCGATATGGTCCCGCTGGTCACGGATAGTCTGATCAGGCACATGCGGACGAGCGGCCGCACGCTGCTTCTGATCCCCGATTTTCCGCTCCAGGGTCCGACCTCCGAGGCCCTTCGGATGGCCGCGGCCCGACGCGGCTTCTGGACCGAAGCCGGGCGGCAGATGCGGCCGATTCTCCACCCGCGATCCGCCGGCGGCCTTGCGGGCTTCGACCGGATGGTCAGCGCCAAGCGTCGGCGGGAGCTCGACCGGCAGCTCAGGCGCCTCTGCGATACCGGCTCGGTCAGCTTCATGTCGGCGCATACGCCAACCGAGATCGAAGCCGCGTTCAACATGTTCACTGCGTTGGAGGCGTCCGGCTGGAAGGGCCGTGGCGGCAGCGCTCTCCTGCGCCGCGGCCGGGTTCACGAATTTGCGCGTATTGCCGTGATGCAGCTGGCCCAAAACGGCCATTCGACGATCGACGTCATGCGGGTCGGCGACCGGCCGATCGCGGCGCTCATACGGTTCGAGCAGCAGGGACTCTCGATTCCGTGGAAGATCGCTTTCGACGAGGGGTTCGCAGTTTTTTCGCCGGGCAAGCAGCTGATGTGCGACGAGACGCGACGCTGGCTCCTCGATCCCGAGATCGAGCGCGTGGACCCGGTCTGCGAAGAGGACAACCCGCTGATGGCGCCGCTGTGGCCGGAGCGCGAGCCGCACGGGACGCTCCTCCTCAGTTCGCGCCGTTTCGGGCTCGGCGCGCGGGTCAGGGCCCGCCTGATCGATGTGAAGCGCGCCGCGGCGCGGCGCGCGAGGCGCTTCCTTGGGGCCGGATGGAGGAGCCGCAGTCCCGTCTCGCGGCGACCGCGGAAACCGAGAACCCGGGCGGAGGAGCGGCCCGGCTCGACACGGCGCCGATCACGGCGAACGGGCCTGCCGAGCGGCGCCGGTTGAACCGGCGCGCACAATCGCTACGTTCCTGCTGTGATTAGCCGCCCGGACCGAAAACCGATGACCGCGCGCGAAAGCGGAAAGCCGTCGCGAAACCACCAGCAGTCACTGCTCGACGAGGCGCTGGAGGCGACCTTTCCGGCGAGCGATCCGCCGGCCATCACCGAGCCGGGAGGCGGCATTACCGGACCTGAAGGGGTGCTTCAGCCCGGGGACGCGCTGATCATCGTCGACGTGCAGCGCGATTTCTGCCCGGGCGGAGCGCTGCCCATCCCGCATGGCGACGAGGTCGTGCCCGTCATCAACGCATGGGTCGAGGCCGCCCGGAAGGCTGGCGTCCCCGTCTTCGCCTCGCGCGACTGGCACCCGGCGGACCATTTGAGCTTCAAGCCGCAGGGAGGCGAATGGCCGGACCATTGCGTGCAGGGGACCGAGGGCGCGGCCTTCCATCCGGACCTGAAGCTCCCGTCCGAGGCTGAGATCATCACCAAGGGCGACCGGCTCGACAAGGATCAGTATTCGGCGTTTGACGCGACCGGCCTCGCCGACGCCCTGCGCCGGTTGGGGGTGAAGCGCGTCTTCGTGGCGGGGCTGGCCCAGGATGTCTGCGTCCGGGCGACGGCGCTCGACGCGGTGAGAGACGGCTTCGAGACGCATCTCGTCGCCGCGGCGACCAGGCCGGTCACTGCGGAAGGTGGCCGGGCGGCGCTTGCCGAGATGCGGGGCGCTGGCGTGACCGTCGATTGAGTGGGCGAAGGGAGCTTGTCCGCCCGCCTGTCCAAGAGTCACTGATCCGACAGGAGCGTCATCCGGACGGCGATAGCGGGCTCGGCCGGTCGTCGCCTGAGAGGTCGAGAGCAGACCGACCATCCGTCAGAGCCTGCTGCTATCATTGACCGACGCGCAGCGATAGAAGGGGACTTGCCTCTGAACCTATTCCCCTGGCATCCGCATAAGACCGATGAACGCTTTCTCCGATCTTGAAACGGTGGACCCTCCGGCGAAGTCCGTCCCTGCAGATGGGATGCGGGGATTCAGGCGGAACGGGTTTCTGACTGCGACTGGTCTGCTTACTCGCGAAGACTGCGACAGGATCGTCGCGCATCTGAACAATGGGCCCACAACCGCTCCAGCCGACTGGTTCAAGGGACGGGCCGTGGTGGACCGCATAATCTACGATGTGGCAGTGCGTCCTGAACTGCTGTCCCTGGTCCAAAAGGCAATCGGTCCAAACATCATCCTCTGGGGAGCGGATGTGCCGCGGCGGAAGCCCGGCCAAATCCACCCTTGGCATACCGATATCGAATCGAGCAGCGCCGACGGCGGGTTCGTTTCACTCTGGATTGGTTTGGAGAACACCAGCCGCGATTCATCCCTGCAGGTAATCTCCGGCTCGCATCGCTTCGGTCAGCCGATCCAGAAGGTGCTGAAGAGAAATCGGACGGCGCGTGAAGAGGTATCCGCCGACGCCGTGCTCGGCTGGGCCCGTGAACGTGTTCCGGACGCAGAATTCCTGCAGCCAGACCTGCAGGATGGAGACGCCCTGCTTTTTGATGGCCGTCTTTGGCACTGCTCAAACAATACGCGCGCCAGCGGGACTCGATCCGCGCTGCTGCTGCAATATGCGGCGGCCGGCAGGCCCGTACGGATACCGGATCTTCGTCAGAAGCAGTTTCCCTTCCGATTTTTCGAAACGCCGCGGCCGCCGGTCATTCTGGTGAGAGGTAAGAGTCGATCGAGCGTGAACAGGGTAGTTCCGCCGCCACCGCCGCTTGGCCATGGGCATCTGCCTCTTTTGTCGACTGTGATTCGGCAGCCCGCCCTTCCTCTCACAAAGGGCATGAATCGCAAGTGGAAGCCCTATCACCTCTTCGCCGGCGCCACGCGAGGACTTGACCGCCTTACATGCCACATGTCGGTTCTGAGCCCGCATCATTCGCCACA
>DASWJZ010000235.1:0-1968 GCA_036396875.1 Propylenella sp. | reverse complement strand
GCCTTCCTTGCGTCGGACGAGGCAAGCTACATCACCGGCCAGACGATCTACGCCGATGGCGGCCGGCTGCCGCTTAACTACACGGTCCCGGTGAAGGACTGACTATTCGTCGCCTGCGGGGTTGCCTTCCTCGGGACCCTTCATCGACTTCAGCTTGGCCAAGACGGCGTTGGCCTCGAGTGCGGCTTCTTTCTCGGCACTGCGCTCGGGGTGGGCTGCGGCGGCGGCCATCGCGGCGGCCGCGGCCGTGGTCGTTTCCGAAGCAGGCAGCAGGGTGGAACCCTCCGGCGGCGGCGTCGGCCCGGCCGGCATCGACTTCGCTGCCTTCTCGACCTCGAAATCGAGATCGATCTGCGAGCAGAGGCCGAGCGCCACCGGGTCGGTCGGCTGGAGGTTGTTGGCGTTCCAGTGGGTGCGGCTGCGGATCGATTCGATGGTCGGCTTTGTGGTGCCGACGAGGCGCATGATCGCCGCGTCCTTCAATTCGGGATGATTGCGCAGAAGCCAAAGGATGGCGTTCGGCCGATCCTGGCGCCGGGAAACCGGGGTGTAGCGCGGACCCTTGCGCTTCGTGGCCGCCGGCGCGCGCACTTTCGGCTCGGCGAGGTTGAGGCGGACTGTCGGGTCGGCCTCGGCCTGCCTGATATTCTCCTGGGTCAGCTGGCCGGTCAGGACCGGATCCAGCCCCTTGATCGATTGCGCCGACTCGCCGTCGGCGATCGCCTGCACCTCGAGATGATGGAGCTTGCAGAAGTCGGCGATCTGCTCGAAGGACAGCGCGGTATTCTCGACCAGCCAGACGGCGGTCGCCTTGGGCATCAGCGGGGTGGCAGTCGTCATAAGTCTCTCCCGGCTGCTCGCCGGATTGTTCGGGCCGACGAGCGTTATCCTCAATCGAACGTATGGGGATAACCGTCTATATAGGGCGGGACAGGAATGGACGCAAACGGCTAAATCCGGCGGAGCGATGACGGCGACAGAAGCAGCGGAAACCGCGGATCGGGGAACGATACCGGCGGCGTATGTCATCAACCTTGCGCGCACGCCCGAGCGGCTGGCGTCCTTCCTGAGGCAGAATGCCGACTGCGGCCTCGACTTCCGGCGGTTCGAGGCGGCCGACGGGACCGCGATCGACGAAGCGGAAGCCGTCCGCCTGAACCTCATCAAGCGCGGCACCACATGGCGGACTCCGGCGACGATCGGCGTCGCCCTGTCGCACCGCAATCTCTGGGAAGCCACCATCGCCGAGGATCGCCCGCGGCTCATATTCGAGGACGACGTATTCGTCAGGAGCGACGCCCGCGACATCGTCGGGCCGGCGCTGGCCGCGCGCGGCAAATGGGACATCGTGCTCCTCGGCTATAACACCGACGCGCTGGTCGAATTCAACATCGCCGGCGATTTCGACTTGAGCGGCCTGTTCACGGTCAAGCACCCGGACGCCGCACAGCTGGCGCGGTTCGCGCGCTCGCGCCATCCGGCGCAGCCGTTCCGGCTCCGCCACGCCTTCGGCATATCGGCCTACGCGATTTCGCCGGCGGGCGCGCGGCGATTGCTGGCGCGATGCTTCCCGATGGACAATCGCATGATCGAGTTCAAGGCGGCGCAGAACCGCTTCCGCTCGTTCTCGCTCGACTGCATGATGAACACGGCCTACCGCGACATCGACGCTTACGCCTTCGTCGGCCCGCTGGCGCTGCCGCTGAACGACTGGGAAGCCTCGACCGTCGACGTGCGGAAGCGTTAGCCAATTATCCGATTGACCGGAGACCGGGCGATGGACATTCGAACGACACTGACGGAGCTCTGTGCGGCCTTTAACGCGCACGACCTCGATCGCATCATGGCGTACTTTTCCGACGATTGCGTCCTGGAGATGCCGAGGGGAAGTATGCCTTGGGGCTCTCGTTTCGAAGGCAAGCAGGCGGTTCGTGAAGCGCTGGCAATGCGTTTTGAAGGCCTGCCCGA
>DASWJZ010000234.1:0-1766 GCA_036396875.1 Propylenella sp. | reverse complement strand
CCTGGAGATGTTCGATGTCGTCCTGTGCATCGACCACAGCTCGGCCGACGGGACTTTCGAATACCTGAAGCGGCTGGAAAAGGGGCAGCCGCGGGTGGCCGTCTATCGGCTGGACGAACCGGGCTATCTCCAGGCGGCCGTAACGAACCACCTCATCGGCGCCGCGAGCGAGTTGCAAGGGGCGGACTGGATCTTCCTGCTCGATGCCGACGAGTTCCTGCCCTTTGCGACGCGCGCCGAGTTCGAGCGCGCCATGGCCGGATTCGAGGACAGCCCGGTCATCGAGCTTCCCTGGCGGAACCTCGTGCCTGCCGCCTACTGGGACTATCGGGTCGACCTCGACGTGGATTTCTATGTGCCGGACGCCGCCGCGTCGCATTCCAAGGTTGCCCTCCAGCCCGGCCGCCTGCGGCCCGGCGAATTCTGGATCGAGCAGGGAAATCATAGGGTTGCGCATTGCGAGGGTGGGATTCCCGTTCCCGCCCGAACCGCCTTCCACCTGTGGCATCTGCCGGTCCGTTCGCACCTCCAGCTGGCGCTGAAGGTGACCCAGGGCGTGGCCGCCTACCGGGCGATGGGCGACGCCCGCGACGCGGCGCAGGGGGAGCACTGGTTCCGGCTTCTGGCGCAGCTCCGGGCGAACACGATCGGCGAGGGCCATCTCGACCGGATCGTCTGCTCCTACGGCGTCCCCGGCGGCGACCTCGCGCCGCTGTCGCGCAAGGAGCTGGCGGCGCGCGGCTATCGGCGGAGTCGGCTGCGGATTGGCCGCGCCGCCGTCGAGGAGAAGGCGGCGCTGCTTGACCGGGACGGGCTGGCGGCGCTTCTCAAGGACATGGAGGAGCGGGCTTCAGCGGAGCGGACGCCGGAGACGGGCCGGCCGGTGCGCCGCCTCGAGACGCAAGCCGACCGCGTCATCCGGCGCGCCCCCGGCGAGGCCGGCGCGCGCTTTCCGGCGCTCACCGCCTTTGGCGACGATCCCCTGGGCGACGACGGCGCGGTTCCCGATCATGCGCTGATCCGCGATTTCCTGCGCCCGACCTACTGGGAGATCGACTATCTGCCCCCCACCGCCTGGGCCGGGCACATCCCCTTCATGTTCGCCTTCGTTTCGACCTTCCGGCCGCGCCGCTATGTCGAGCTCGGCGCCCATTGGGGCGCCTCCTTCTTCGCCTTCTGCCAGGCGGCGGAGCGGGTGCGGCTCGAATCGAGCGCCGTTGCGATCGATACCTGGCAGGGGGACGAGCATGCCGGCTTCTACCAGTCCGGCGTGTTCGACAGCTTCGTCGGCCGGCTGCGGCCGTATGCGTCCTTCGCCTCGTATCTGCGCGCCCGCTTCGACGACGCGGCGAAAGAATTCGAGGACGGCGCGATCGACCTTTTGCACATCGACGGCCTCCACACCTATGACGCCGTGCGGCACGATTTCGAGACATGGCTGCCGAAAATGTCGGATCGCGGCACCGTGCTCTTTCACGACATTGCGGTGCACGAGCGCGATTTCGGCGTCTGGCAGTTCTGGGACGAGCTGAAGGCGCGCTATCCGACGCTGGAGTTCCGCCACGCGAGCGGCCTCGGCGCGGCCTATGTCGGCTCCGCCCCGAACACCGGGATCGAGCGTTTTGTGCGCCTTCTCGCCGGCGACGCGGCGCTCGATTCGCTGGTCCAGGGGCATCTGGAGAGGATCGCCGAACTGACCGCCGCTTTGCGCGAGGCGAAGGCGGCCGCCGCGCGGTCGAGCGGGGAGCTGGACCGGCTCCGCGCCG
>DASWJZ010000233.1:0-24990 GCA_036396875.1 Propylenella sp. | reverse complement strand
GCCGATCGCGACCCCAAAGACCTTGTTGGTCAGTCCCGGAAGTCGCGCAATGTGCGCATCTCGAACCTGCGCGGTCGTGTAGATCGGCAGTCGGGTAAGCATCTGCCGCGCAAGGTGCGCGGCGTCGATCGTCATCCGCCGTGTCAGCCTCACAAATGACGGGCCAGCCCACCTGAAGGTGCGAGCGCCGGCGGAGCGATACGTCGGTCCTGCACGGAATTCCACCCGCCCCCGGCCGCGACGCCTGTCCGCCGCCGCCGTCCCGTGCGATCCTTCGCGCGTGACGGCGGAGCGGGGAAGCCTGGAGCATATCGAGGTCAGCGTCGGCGGGCTCGGCTTTCACGTCGTTGTGGCCGGGCCGTCCGACGCCCGGCCGGTCATGCTCCTGCATGGGTTTCCCGAATTCTGGTACGGATGGCGGCCGCTGATCGAACCTCTGGCGGAGGCCGGCTTCCGCGTCATCGTGCCGGACCAGCGCGGCTACGGGCGGAGCGCGAAGCCCGGCGCGGTCGCGGACTACGCGCTCGACCTTCTGGCCTCCGACGCCGTCGGTATCGCCGGGGCGCTTGGCCACAGGGAATTCGATCTCATCGGGCATGATTGGGGCGGCATCGTCGCCTGGTGGGCGGCGCTCAAATACCCGAAGCGGGTCCGCCGCCTCGTCGTCGTCAACGCCCCGCACCCGGTCGCCGCGCGCCGCTACGCCCGCTGGCGCTGGCGGCAGCTGCTCAAGAGTTGGTACATTCTCTTCTTCCAGATACCAAAGTTGCCCGAGTTCTTTCTTCGGGTCGGCGACTTTGCGCTGCTGCGCTCGGCGCTGAGATTCTCCGCGCCGAGAGGCCTGTTCGGTGAGGAGGATTGCGCGGCCTATCGCGAGGCCTGGTCGGAGCCGGGCGCACTGACGGCGATGCTCGACTGGTACCGCGCCTTCCCGAAATTCCGGGCGCGCGGGACCGACCTCACGGTCCGGCAGCCGACGCTGATCATCTGGGGCGACCGTGACGCCTTCCTGGAATTCGGCCTCGCCGCGGCAAGTGCGCGCTTCTGCGACGACGCGCGGATCGTGCGCATCGAGGGCGCCTCGCACTGGGTGCATCACGAGGGGCCGGAGCGCATCGCCGAAGAGATCGTAGCGTTCCTCGACCGCGCGAGCGCCTAGAGGCAGAGCCGCGCCGCAACACACTTTGTGCTCTGCCGAACAACCCGGGCCTCGCAGAGTGGTGCGACCCAACAACGGTTGCAATTGGCTGTCTGCGCCCGTAGCTTTCTCAAGCGCCGGCTCTGGGGGCTGCGCTACCTTGTTGGGGAGCATGCGATGCCGGCCCTGCGAATTCTTCTGCCTTGCGGGATGCTCGTTGTTGCCGGCGCAATGCCCGTGGACGCGGTATGGGCAGCGTCGACCGAACGGGTCAGTATCAGCAATACGGAAGCGCAGGCGAACTCGTTCAGTAGTTGGCCCTCGGTCAGCGCCGACGGCCGCTTCGTGGCGTTCCTCTCCCACGCTACGAACCTGGTGGCCGGCGACACCAACAATCGTGTCGATGTCTTTGTTCGCGACCGGCAGACCGGAACCACCGAGCGCGTGAACGTCGACAGCGCCGGGGTGCAGGCGAACGGCCACACCAACAGGCGGCCGGTCATCAGCCCAGACGGCCGATTCCAGAAGCTGCACGACTCGACCTCGGAGGGGCTTCTGGCCGGCGACTTCAACGGCAACGGCAAGCAGGAGCTTGTCGCCGATTTCGGCGCGGAAGGGCTGTGGGCCCGCAAGGAGAACGGCGGCTGGGTAAAGCTCAACGACAAATCGCCCAAATACCTCGCCGCCGGCGACCTCGACGGCAACGGCAAGGACGAGCTGATCGCCGATTTCGGCAATCAGGGCATCAAGGCCCGCTTCAACAATTCCGGGGGCTTCCAGAAGCTGCACGACTCGACCTCGGAGGGGCTGGTGACCGGCGACTTCAACGGCAACGGCAAGGACGAGCTGGTGGCCGATCTCGGCGACGACGGCCTCTGGGCGCGCAAGGAGAACGGCGACTGGAAGAAGCTTCACGACAAGTCGCCCAAGCGCCTGGCGGCGGGCGACCTCGACAGCAGCGGCAAGGACGATCTCGTCGCCGATTTCGGCAACGAGGGCCTGAAAGTGCGCTACAACAATTCCAATCCCTGGAAAAAGATTCACAATTCCTCGACCCAGGCGCTCGCGGTCGGCAGCTTCGACTGAGGCAGGGTAGCGTCAGCTGAGCCCGGAATCCCCGGCGCCGGGGCGTCTCGCGCGGGCGCTTCCGTCGCGATAGGATCGCGCGGCATGACGGAGACCCGCAACCGATCCGCGACACGGCAGCGTGCGCCCGCCCGCGACGGCGAGCGCGTTCCCGCCTTCTCGGCCGAATACGCGCCCGCGGACGAGATCGTGGTGCCGCGGCTCCTCGCCGAGACCGCACATGACCCGGAACTCGACGCGCGCATAGCCGGCCGCGCCCGCCGCTATGTCGAAGGCATCCGGCATGCGCGCGGCGGGATCGGCGGGCTTGAGGATTTCATGCACGACTACAGCCTCTCCACCAAGGAGGGGCTGGCGCTGATGTCGCTCGCCGAGGCGCTGCTCCGCGTGCCCGACGCGGCGACGCAGGACCGGCTGATCGAGGACAAGCTCGGCGCCGGCGACTGGGAGCACGCGTCGGCCCGCGACAGCGAGAGCTGGCTCGTCTCGGCGACGACCTGGGCGCTCGGGCTAACCGTGCGCATCGTCCATCCCGGCGAGACGCCGGAGGGGATTATCGGGCGCCTCGCGCAGCGGCTCGGCATGCCGACGGTCAGGACCGCGGCGCGTCAGGCGATGCGCCTGCTCGGCCATCAGTTCGTGCTCGGCGAGACGATCGAGGATGCGCTGTCGCGCGCCCGCGAGGCCGGACGGAGGGGCTACCGCCACTCCTTCGACATGCTGGGCGAGGGCGCCCGCACGGCCGCCGGCGCGGAGCGTTACTTCGCCGCCTACGCGCATGCGATCGAGGCGATCGGCCGCGCCGCCGACGGCGCGCTTCCCGCCCGTCCGGGCATCTCGGTAAAGCTCTCGGCGCTGCATCCGCGCTACCAGGCGCGCCAGCGCGAGCGGGTTCTTGCGGAGCTGACGCCGCGGCTGATCGATCTGGCCGGGGCGGCGAAGGCGCACGACCTCAACCTGACGGTCGACGCCGAGGAGGCCGACCGGCTGGAGCTGTCGCTGGAGGTTTTCGCGGAGCTCTTGCGCGCGCCGGCGCTTTCCGGCTGGGAAGGCCTCGGCCTTGCCGTCCAAGCGTATCAGAAACGGGCGACGGTTGTGATCGACTGGCTGGCCGAGGCCGCCCGCACGTCGGGACGCCGGCTCATGGTCCGGCTCGTCAAGGGCGCCTACTGGGACACCGAGATCAAGCGGGCGCAGGAACGCGGCCTGCCGGATTTCCCCGTCTTCACGCGGAAGCCCGCGACCGACCTCGCCTATCTCGCCTGTGCGAAGAGGATGCTCGCTGCCCGCCCGGCCATCTATCCGCAATTCGCCACGCACAATGCGTTGACCGTTGCCGCCATCGTGGAGATGGCGGGCGATAAGGCATTCGAATTCCAGCGGCTGCACGGCATGGGCGAGGCGCTTTACCGGCAGCTGCACGAGCGCGAGGGCTATGACTGCCGCATCTACGCGCCGGTCGGCAGTCACAAGGAGCTGCTCGCCTATCTGGTGCGGCGGCTCCTGGAGAACGGCGCCAATTCCTCCTTCGTCAACGCCGTCAACGACCCGGAGGTGCCGGTCGACACGCTGCTCGTTCCGCCCGAGGCGAGCTTTGCCGGCGGCCAGTCCCCGCGCCACGCGAAGATCGCGCTTCCGGCGCGAATCTTCGGCGATCGGAGGAACTCGCGGGGCATCGAGTTCGGCAGCCGCGCCGATCTTGCCGACCTCTCTCGCGGCCTTCGATCCATGGCTCTCCCGATGGAAGAGGCTACGCCGCTGATCAGCGGCGAGCCGCAGGCCGGTGCGCCGCGGCCTGTCCACTCGCCGGCAGATCCAGGTACGATCGTCGGCACGGTGAAGGAGGCGGATGCTGCATCCGCCGGGCGCGCCGTCGGCGCGGCGCTTGCCGGCTTCCCGGCCTGGGACGCGACGCCGGCCGAGGCGCGCGCCGCGGCGCTGGAGCGCGCCGCCGACCTGATGGAGGCAAGCCGCGACCGGCTGATGGCGCTGCTTGCGCATGAGGGCGGCAAGACGCTCGACGACGGCATCGCCGAAATCCGCGAGGCGGTGGATTTCTGCCGCTATTATGCGGCCGAGGCGCGCCGTCTTTTTGCGCGCGACACGCTGATGCCGGGCCCGACCGGCGAGGAGAATCGCTACCGCCTGCGCGGGCGCGGCGCGTTCGTCTGCGTCAGCCCATGGAACTTCCCGCTGGCCATCTTCACCGGCCAGGTGGCGGCGGCGCTCGCCGCCGGCAACGCCGTCGTCGCCAAGCCGGCGGAGCAGACGCCGCTCATCGCCTTTGAGGCCGTGCGCGTCCTGCACCGGGCGGGCATTCCCGCCGATGCGCTTCAATTTATGCCGGGCGACGGCCGGATCGGCGCGGCGCTCGTCAATGATGCGCGCATCGCCGGCGTGGCCTTCACGGGGTCGACCGAGGTCGGGCGGATCGTCAACCGCACGCTCGCCGCGAAGGACGGGCCAATCGTCCCGCTCATCGCCGAGACCGGCGGCATCAATGCCATGATTGCCGATGCGACCGCGCTGCCGGAGCAGGTGTCGGATGACGTGGTCACCTCCGCGTTCCGCTCCGCCGGGCAGCGCTGCTCCGCCTCGCGCCTCCTTTTCGTGCAGGCGGACGTCGCGGACGCGATGCTGGAAATGATCGCCGGCGCCGCCGCCGAGCTTCGCCTCGGCGACCCGGCCGATCCGGCGACGGATATCGGGCCGGTGATCGACCGCGAGGCGAAGGCGGCGCTTGAGGCCCACATCGGCAAGATGCGGCGGGAACAGACGGTGATCTATGCCGGACGCGCGCCGGCCGAGGGAATCTTCGTCGCGCCGCACGTCGTGGAGCTGGACAGCGCCGATGCGCTCGACCGCGAGGTCTTCGGTCCGATCCTGCATGTGGTGCGATGGCCGGCCGACGGGCTCGACGATGTGGTCGAGCGGATCAGGCGGAGCGGCTACGGCTTGACGTTCGGCATCCACACGCGTGTCGGCGGCCGCGCCGAACGCGTCGCCCGCGCGCTGCAGGTCGGCAACATCTATGTGAACCGCAACACGATCGGCGCCATCGTCGGCTCGCAGCCGTTCGGCGGGATGGGTCTCTCCGGCACCGGACCGAAGGCCGGCGGGCCGAACTATCTTCAGCGCTTCGCGCTGGAGCAGGTGGTTTCCACTGACACGACCGCCGCCGGCGGCAATGCCAGCCTCGTCACGCTGGAGGACGAGAGCTGAGGCCGTGGTGATTGCGCCGCAGCATGGCCCGATGCATGCGCGCATTCGGAAAAACGTGAAGTGACTCGGCGGCTATTCGGAGTCAGTGTGAGACCGGGCTGATCAAGAAATAGAGGGGAAAACCGGAACGGTATCAATCCTGCCGAGGAGGCGGATATGAAGCATCAGACGCTTGAACAGCTGAAGGACGCTGCCTTAGTTCACCCCGATCGATCCCTTCCCGCCATGACGCGGAGCGAACGCCTCGAACGCTGGGCGGAACTCCTCGAAAGAGAGCCCGACCGGCGCCTTGGTTCGCTCCCTGGGACCGAGTACCAGCCGCCCGAGGCGCGGGACGGGATGCGCAGTGCCGGGTCGCCGGTCACCGTCGCCCTCGAGGATCCCATTCTTCGGGCCCATGGGCTGAAGAACGACACCTATGGGGAGGCGAAGAGGTTCTTCGAGATCACCGACCGCCAGTTGCACGGCATTGTCTGCTATTGCCATCACGGCGCAACGATGACGGCCGGCACCGCGGCGCGGCATGTGCGCGCTGCGATCGGCGGGGCGGAGCAGTCTGGCATTTTCGCCAGGTTGCGGGACGTGATGGCCGGATAGTTCCGGCGGCGATCCATGATCGAAAGGCCCGCTGTGGCTCGCAATTGCGAGCCACAGCGGAGATCGTCTGTGCTCGCGCTGAGCCACTCGCTCACGCCTTGATCCGCGTCATCTCCGGATCATAGAGCGGCTTGAGGAATGGCTTCGCCGCAACCCGCTCGCCCGCCACCTCCAGCTCGTAGTCGCCCGACATGACATAGCCGGCGTCGGCGCCTTCCGGATCGCGCACATAGCCGAGGCCGATGTTCTTCCTGACCGTGTAGCCCCAGCCGGCGGATGAGAGCCATCCGGCCCGCCGGCCGTTGCGGTAGATCGTTTCGCGGCCGAGCAGCACGATATCCGGATCGTCAACGGCGAAGCCGGCCAGCAGGCGCGGAAGCGGTTTTTTCCGCTCCGCTTCCAGCGCCTCGCGGCCGAGGAACGGGATGTCCTTGCGCAGTTTCACCGCCCAGCCGAGCCCGGCCATGAAGGGCGAATGGTCCGGGCCGATATCGGCGCCCCAGGCGCGGTAGGCCTTTTCCAGCCTGAGCGATTCGATTGCGCGGTAGCCGGCATTGACAACGCCGTGCGCCCGCCCGGCCTCCATGAGCTGCTGATAGACGCTGGCCGTGAACTCGACCGGGATGTGCAGCTCCCACCCCAATTCGCCGACATAGGTGACGCGGAGCGCGAGCACCGGCGCGCCGGCGAGCGCGATGCGACGGCAGGTCCCGAACCGGAAACCGGCATTCGACACGTCGTCCGGCGTAAGCGCCGCGAGCACCTCGCGGGCGCGCGGCCCCATCAGCGACAGGACCGCGCTTTCCGAGGTCACGTCGACAAGATGCGCGTCAAGCCCCTCGGGAATGTTGCGGCCGATCCAGTGGAGATCATGCGTTGCAAAGCCGGTGCCGGTAACGATGTGGAATTTGTCCTCGGCGAGCCGCGCGACGGTCAGGTCGCATTCAATGCCGCCGCGCGCGTTCAGCATCTGCGTGTAGGTGAGGGCGCCCGCCGGCTTCCTTACGTCGTTGGCGCATATCCACGAAAGCGCTGCCTCCGCGTCGCGTCCGATCATCCGGAACTTGGCGAACGATGTCTGGTCGAACACGCCGACGCGCTCGCGCACCGCCCGGTGCTCGCGCCCGACGGCCTGAAACCAGTTCTGCCGGCCGTAAGAGTAGACGTCTTCCGCCGCCTCGCCGGCGGCAGTGTCGGCGAACCAGTTCGGCCGCTCCCAGCCGAGCTTTTCGCCGAACACGGCGCCCTGCGCCTTCAGGCGGTCGTAGAGCGGTGAACGCCGGAGCGGTCGGCCGGAGGAAAATTCCTCGAAGGGCCAGGCCATCGTGTAGTGCTTCGAGTAGGCCTCGAGCGTGCGGGTCCTGACCCAGCCCACGTCGAAGTGGTTCCGCCCGAAGCGGCGGATGTCGACCGGCCAGAGGTCGTAGGGCGGCTCGCCCTTCACCACCCATTCGGCGAGCGCCATGCCGGCGCCGCCGCCCGACGCAATGCCGAAGGCGTTGAAGCCGGCTGCGACGAAGAGGTCGCGCACCTCGGGCGCCTCGCCGAGGATGAAATTGCCGTCGGGCGTAAAGCTTTCCGGCCCGTTGATGAGCTGCTTGATTCCGGCCTTCTCGAGCGACGGCACGCGCGGCAACGCAAGCTCCATTACGGGAGCGAAATGATCCCAGTCCGAATCCAGCAGCGTGTAGTGGAAGCCATCCGGAATGCCGTGCTCGGCCCAGGGGAGCGGATTCGGCTCGTAGCCGCCCATCGCCAGCCCGCCGACCTCCTCCTTGTAATAGGTGAGGCGGTCCGGATCGCGGAGGGTCGGCAGACTGCTGCTGACGCCGGGTATGGGCTCGGTGATGAGGTATTGGTGCTGTACCGAAACGATCGGCACGTTGACGCCGGCCATTTGTCCGACCGCCCGCGACCACTGCCCGGCGGCGATGACGAGCTTTTCGCAGGCAACGAATCCCGCCGCCGAATCGACGCCGATAACCGCTCCGTCCGCGGTGCGGATGCCGGTCACCGGCGTTTCCTCGCGGATCGTTACGCCAGCGGAACGAGCGCCGCGAGCGAGGGCCTGCACGATGTCGCTCGGGCTCGCCTGGCCGTCGGTCGGAAGGAATGCCGCGCCGACCACGTCGTCGACCGTCATCAGCGGCCACAGATCCCGCGCCTCCTGCGGCGTGAGGAGGTGCATCTCAAGGCCGAAGGAATGCGCGGTCGTCGCCTGCCGCTTCACCTCGGTCCAGCGCTCGTCACTGCAGGCGAGCCGCAGTCCGCCGTTCCGCTTCCAGCCGGTGGCAAGCCCCGTCTCCGCTTCCAGCCGGTCGTAGAGCGCCACGGAATAGCCGAGCAGCTGCGTGACGTTCGCGTTGGCGCGGAGCTGACCGACCAGGCCCGCGGCATGCCAGGTCGAGCCGGAGGAAAGCTTCGCGCGCTCCATGAGCAGAACGTCGCTCCAGCCCATGCGGCCCAGATGATAGGCGATCGAGCAGCCGACGATGCCGCCGCCGATGATGACGACCTTGGCGGAGGCGGGGAGGCTCACGCGCGCGCCATCGCCTTGAAGGCGGCATGGGCCTTCTCGAAGCGCGCCAGGTTCTGGGCGGTGTAGGCCGCGAAGTCGAAATCGATGTGCGAGTGGATTTCCGACACCATGCTCCACATCGTTTCGCGCAGCAGCGACGCCGCCGTCATCGCCGCGTAGCGGAAGCGCAGTTCGTCGGTCACCGGTCCGCCGAAATACATTTCCAGCATCTGCTCGCGCATCGAGACCGGCATCTCGCTGTTGGAGGCGAGGCCGCCGAGGTCGAAGAGCGGCGAGTTGAAGCCCGAATATTCCCAGTCGACGAGCCAGAGCCGCTTGCCGTCGTCGATGATGTTCGCCGCCAGGAGATCGTTGTGGCCGAACACCAGCTCGATCGGCCCGACGGCGCTTTCCAGCTCCTCCGATCGCGCCTTCAGGCGCCGGATATGGCCGAGATCGGCGCCCGGCGCCTCGGCAAGCGAATGCGCATAGTCCCGCATGACGTGAAACACCCAGAACAGCACGCCCGGGCCGCGCAGATATTTCGGGATTTCCCGGTGCGTGCGCCGCACGACGTCGATCACCCGGCCGAGGTTCCTTGGGTCCTTGATGTCCTCCGGCGTGAACGTCCGGCCCTCGATGAAGTCGAGCACCAGCACGCCAGGCTCGGCGTGCACCACCCGCGGCGCGACGCCCGCCGCGTGCGCCGCCCGGCTTGCCGCCAGCTCGTTCTTGCGCACGACGCCGTGCATCTCGTTGTCGCCCCCGATCCGCACCACGAATTTCCGCCCGGCGTCCTCCACGACGAAGTTGACGTTGCTGAGCCCGCCGCGGAGGTCGGTCGGCTCGACCGGCTCGCTCCACAGCGGCAGCGCCGCCGCCTGCCGCCAGGCCGCGCCGATGCGCCGGTCGAGACGGGCGCTGCGCGGCTCAGCCACCAAGCCCGAGCCTCTCTCTCATGCGGTTTGCCGAGGCGGTCATCATCCGGTCGGCAATCATGGCGATCATGGCGACGCCAAGCCCGGCCACGATGCCGCGGCCGACATCAGCCTTGGTGAGAGCGATATAGACCTCCTGGCCGAGATCGCGGGTGCCCACCAGCGCCGTGATCACCAGCATCGAGATCGCGAGCATGATGGTCTGGTTGACGCCGAGCATGATCGTCGGAACGGCGAGCGGCAGCCGCACCTTGGTGAGCAGCTGGCGCCGCGTCGTTCCCATCGCCGTCGCCGCCTCCAAGAGCGCCGGATCGACCTCGCGGATACCGAGCGCCGTGTAGCGGATCGCCGGCGCCAGGGCGTAGACGATGACGGCGATCATGGCGGTGAAATCGCCCACGCGGAAGAGCATGACGACCGGGATCAGGTAGACGAAGCTCGGAAGCGTCTGAAGAGTGTCGATGACGGCCTGTACCACCGCCCATAGCCGATTGTTGAGCCCCGCCGCAATGCCGATCGGGATGCCGATCAGCGCCGCGATCGCGACCGAGACGCCGACCAGATAGATCGTGATCATCGCCGGCTCCCAATTGCCGGTGAAGGCGATGAAAAGCAGAAAGGCGCCGGCGATTGCGGCCCGTCTCCTGCCGGCGACCGCCCATGCGGCGGCGGTGACGACAGCCGTGAGCCAGAGCCAGGGCTGCGCCAGCATGAACCGCTTGACCGGCACCAGCACATTCAGGAGCACCGCCGTCTTGATCGCCTCGAACGTGTCGAAGAAGTGGACGTTCAGCCACTGGACGAGCGCGTCCCAATAGCTTGCCGTCGAGACCTGCAGGGCGGGCGGATAGGTCTGCAGCGCGGGCAGGGCGAGCGAAAGGAGCCAGAGCGCAAGCGCCGCGGCGAGCGCGAGCAGCGGCAGGGCGAAGCGCTGCCCCGCGGCGCGGCGGCTGGTGTTTCCCACCCGGCTTGCCCGCACCGCATAGGCCTGGCTGATGCGGTCGAGCGCCACCGCCAGCACGACGATCGCAATCCCCGCTTCCAGCCCGCCGCCGATATCGAGGCGGCGGAGCGCCGCGAGCACGTCGTAGCCGAGCCCGCCGGCGCCGATCATCGAGGCAATGATCACCATGTTCAGCGACAGCATGATCACCTGGTTGACGCCGACCATCAGCGGCGCGCGCGCCACCGGCATCATGACGCGTTGGATGAGCTGACGCTTGGTGCAGCCGGCCATCCGGCCGAACTCCACCAGCTCCGGCGGCACGTTGTCGAGCGCCAGCATCGTGACCCGCACCATGGGCGGCATGGCGTAGATGATGGTGGCGACGAGCGCGGCGACGGGTCCGAAGCCGAACAGGAAGAGGATCGGAAGAAGGTAGGCGAAGACCGGGATCGTCTGCATGCCGTCGAGGATCGGCAGCAGCACCCTGCGGAAGCGCGGCGAGCGGAAACCCGCGATGCCGAGGCCGACGCCGCCGGCAACGCCGAACGGCACCGCGATGACGATGGAGGAAAGCGTCACCATGGCGCTTTCCCACTGCCCGAAGGCGGCAAGATAAAAGAAGGCGCCCGCCGCGAGCGCGGCGAGGCCGGCGCCGCCCGCCTGAAAGGCGAGGACCGCCGCGGCGGCAAGGATTGCGATCCAGGGGAGCGGCGGCAGGATCTCGACTGCCGCCGAACCCTGTCCGGCAAGCAGCCCGGTGGCGAAAAGGCTGGTGGCGGCGGCGAGAGGGACGTCGAGCAGCGCGGCGGCGAAGCGCGTCAGATCGCGGAACGTGAAGAGCCCGAAGCTCGCGTCGTTGACCAGCCAGTCCATCGCCGCCGAGACCCAGCGCTGGACCGGAATGCGCCAGGCGCGCGGCACATCGCGGGCCGAGGCCGGAAGCGGCAGATAGAGGAACGCGAGAGACGCGGCGAAGACCGCGAGCCACAGATATCGAAGCGGCAGGGCGCTGGGCGCCGCTCTTGCCGGGATGCTGCCCGCTGCGTCCGCCATCTCAGTCCGCCGGCCGGCCGGTGAGGTCGCCGGAAGCGAGGAAGACCTTCATCAGGGCGGCGCGGTCGACGACGCCGATCGTCCGGCCTTCATCGTCGACCACCGCGAAGGCGCGGTCGTCGGATTCGATCTCGCGCGCGGCGTCGATGACGCGTCTCGATGCCGGCACCGAACCCGCGACGACGGTTGCGCCGTTCGCCGGCCGCATCACCGACCGCATCGTCAGAATCTTTGCCCGCGGCGCCTCGCGCGTGAATTCCGAGACATAGGCGTCCGCCGGGCTGACGACGAGGTCCTCCGCCGTGCCCACCTGGATCACCTTGCCGTCGCGCATGATGGCGATGCGGTCGGCGAGCCGGATGGCCTCGTCGAAATCGTGGGTGATGAAGACGATCGTCTTCTTCAGGAGTCCCTGCAGCCGCAGGAATTCGTTCTGCATCTCGCGTCGGATGAGCGGGTCGAGCGCGGAGAACGGCTCGTCGAGGAACCACAATTCGGGCCCAACGGCGAGCGAGCGGGCGATCCCGACCCGCTGCTGCTGGCCGCCGGACAGCTGGCTCGGAAGATTGTCCTCGCGGCCGCGCAGCCCGACCAGCTCGATCATGTCCCGGGCGCGCTGCTCCCGTTCGGCGCGCGCCACGCCCTGGATCTCGAGCGGAAACGCGACGTTGCGGAGAACAGAAAGGTGCGGGAGCAGGGCGAAATGCTGAAACACCATGCCCATGCGATGGCGGCGGAGCTTGATCAGCTCCCGCTCCGACATGCCGAGCAGATCGCGCCCGTCGAAGAGAATCGCGCCGGCCGTCGGCTCGATCAGGCGCGACAGGCAGCGCACGAGCGTGGATTTTCCGGAGCCGGAGAGGCCCATGATCACGAAAATCTCGCCGGAGCGGATGTCGAGGGTGACGTCGACGACCGCCGGGATGAGGCCGGCCGCTGCGGCTTCCTCCTCGGTCGGCCGGCGCGCAAGCCGGCGCAGGAACCCCCCCGCATCCTGACCGAAGAGCTTCCAGACGTTGCGGCAGGAGAGTTTTACGGCGGCTTCGGTCAAGCGTCTGCCCGCAAGCTCCGCGCGGCTGAGGCAGCGTAGCATGGCCTCTCTTCAAGGGCAGCGCTGTCGCCCATCGCGATTGGCGCTTCTTCTCCCCGCCGGGGAAAGGTCGCCGCACGCCCTCGGCGGGCGGCGAGTGAGGGGGCAGGCGCGGCCGGAGTCACCCTCACCCGGCCTCCGCTTCGCTCGGCCGACCTCTCCCTAAAGGGAGAGGAAATGCGCCGTCGTCGGTCGAATGCGAAAGTCCTCCTCCTATGGGGGAGGTTGGCGACACCGGCAAGCGCGGCTCCCTATTTGGCGATCCACTGCTGCCAGCGGTCCGTGTTGGCGTCCATCCATTCGGCGACCACGGCCTCGACCGCCTGGCCGTCGAGATCGACCTTGGCGACCATCTCGCCCATCTCGTCATTGCCGATGTTGAAGGCCTGGATCGCCTTGTGGGCGCCGGGCCATTTGTCCTTGAGGCCGGCCCACGCCACCTTCCAGATCGGCCCGCGCGGCTTGCCGCAATCGTAGGCCATGTCCGGATTCACGCTGGCGGCCGGATCCTCGTAGCAGGCTTTGTCGAACGGCGGGAACTCGACCCATTCGCCCTCGTATTTGATCGGCGCCCAATGCGGGGCATAGACCCACAGCATGATCGGCGCCTGCCGTTGATAGGCGGACTCAAGTTCCGCGAAGAGCGCCGCGTCGGTGCCCGCGTGCACCACCTCGAAGGGGAGGTCCAGCGCCTCAGCCCGTTCGTCGTCGAAGCCGCCCCAGGTCACCGGTCCGCCGAGATAGCGGCCCTTCGGCGCCGTCTCGGGGATGGAGAACGCCTCGCCGCATTCCTTCAGCGCCTCCCAGTTCGGCAGGCCGGGGCACTTCTCCTTCATGTAGAGCGGATACCACCACTCCTCGATCGCCTGCATGCCGGTCTCGCCGAGATTCTCGACATTGCCGGTGGCGACCGCCTCGTCCATCGCCTCGCGGCCGGTCGTCTCCCACATCTCCATGGCGACGTGCAGGTCGCCGGTCTTCAAGCCCGCGAACTGCGCCAGGTAGTCGGCCGGGACGTATTCGATCGTGTAGCCGGCATTCTTCAGGACCTCGCCCATGATCTGCGTGGTGATCAGCTGACCGGTCCAGTCGTGCAGCGTCAGCTTGATCGGATCGCTCGATTCCTGGGCGGCCGCCGGAAGGCCGATCAAGGCCGCGATGGCGGCGGCTCCGACTGTGGTGAACAATGCGCGCGCGGTCATTGGAGATCCCCCTTCTCCCGAGATTGACGGACCGGCATGATCGGCCGGCCCGGAAGCGTCGGGCCGATGGTCGCGACGAAAACGCAGCGCTGTCAACAGGAAAACCGCGCCGCGACGATCCTCCGCGTCAGGCGGCGGCGCGCGCCAGCCCCGCTTCGGCGGCCTGCCGGATGGCGGCGATGTTGCCTGCGAGGTCCCGCCGCCCGCCGCCGGAAAACACCGCCGAGCCGGCCACCAGCACGTTGGCGCCGGCAGCCGCCGCCCTTGCGGCAATGTCGGAGGAAATGCCGCCGTCCACCTCGATGTCGATCGGGCGGTCGCCGATCATCGCCTTCACGCGGCGGACCTTTTCAAGTACCGCGGGTATGAAGCTCTGGCCGCCGAAACCCGGATTGACCGTCATCAGCAGGATGAGGTCGAGCCGGTCGAGCACGTATTCCAGCACGCTTTCCGGCGTCGCCGGGTTGATCGCGGCGCCGGCCCGCTTGCCGAGCGCGCGGATCGCCTCGAGCGACCGGTCGAGATGCGGCCCCGCCTCCGCATGCACGGTGATGATGTCCGCTCCTGCCTCCGCGAAGGCGGCGAGATACGGGTCGGCCGGGGCGATCATCAGATGCACGTCGAAGGTCTTGCGCGAGTGGGCGCGAAGCGCACTGACGGCCGGCGGCCCGAAGGTGATGTTCGGCACGAAATGCCCGTCCATCACGTCGAGATGGATCCAGTCGGCGCCCGCCGCGTCGACGGCGCGCACCTCCTCGCCGAGCCGGGCGAAATCGGCGGAGAGAATCGACGGCGCGACGAGGATGGGGCGTCTGGTCATCTTTAGGGCTCCGCCGCGCCGGGCTGACCGGCGGGCTCACGCTCCCGCAGGAGCAGGGCCCGGTTTGACCGTCACGGCGGTTCCCGGTCAAGAGCGTTTGTCGACCGGGGCCCAGATGCCGCTTGGGGGAGCAAGGAGCCGCACCTGTTATCCGGCCTGAAGCCGGAGTAATATCGGTCCGGCCGGCGTTTGTGTGCGGAAATTGAGGACCTGCCGCCAAGGAGCCCCCAACCGATTCCAACTGAACGAGCTAGGGCGTGAACTCATAAACACGCTGCGCGACGGTTGACGAGAGTCCCTTTGGGCCGATCTCCGGAGCCAATTGCGGACGGAAGCCCTCCTGTGCGGACCCATGAGCGAGCGGAGTGAAAGCGCGCGCTCTTTCCAGAGCGACCGGCCGGCCCTAGGATTGCACGCACTCGGGCAAGCGGACCAAACTGGGTGTTTCCCTAAGGTCTTGCTCACTGACACAAAGTGGAAAGCCGGCAGCACGCATTGTCTTTACAAGGTGCTGCCGCTCGGAATCGCTGTAACCAGGACTGTTAAGCGCAAAGCCTTCCACCGTCAGATCAGGATGTCGCTCAAGCGCGTCTGACACAGCCTTCCGCGCTTCTTCATCCTTGCCGAGAGCGGCATAGATGGCGGCGCGCTGCACCCAGCCTCCTCGCGTGCGGGTCGCCGGATCCTCCCGCTCCACAAGCCGCAGGGCGTCCTCATTCCTGCCTGCCATGAAATAGGCCAGCCTGAAGAAGCCGGCGGCCGACGTTGCATAATTCGGATTGAGCCGGATCGCACGGTCAGCCGCCTCGGCGCCGCGCTCCGGATTGCCGAACGTGCTCGCCCAGCCGGCGTAGTTGGTCAGAATACCAACGTCGTTCGGATTGAGCTGCAGCGCCCGCTCGAACTCAGCGTCCGCCCGCCCAAGGTCCCCGGCCATTCCGAGCAGATGGCCAAATGCAGCATGCGCCTCTGCATCCAGCGGGTCGATCTCTAGCGCGCGTTGAACAGCTTGCATCGCCGCTGGCCGGGCGGTCTCGCTCTCTGCCCCAAAGTGAGTCGTCAGATCGTAAGCATAGGCGAGCGCCACCCAGGAGCGCGCCAGCTTTGGATCCTTGTCCAATGCCTGCCTGAACAGGCGAATGGCTTCTTCGGTGCTCTCCTTGGTGCTCCGCAGCGCTGCTTCCCGACCCAGCTGAAAGAGGTCGTAGGCCTTAAGGTCCTCGGGGCGCGCGCGCCGGCTGGCGAGCCTCTCGGCTTCCGAGATTGCCCCAAAAGAGCCGGTCAGGCGGCCGGCGACCTGCTCAGCAACTTCGCTCTGCACGGAGAAGATGTCAGCTGCCGGCCTGTCCCAGCGCTCCGACCACAGATGTGCACCGCTCGCTGCATCAATTAGCTGCGCTGTGACCCGGATCTGCCCGCCGTCCCGCTGGATCGAGCCTTCCAGCACGTAGCGGACATTAAGCGCGCGGCCGACCTCGCGAACATCTACGGATTTGTCCGCATAGACCTCGGTGGAGTTACGGGCGATGACATCGAGCCCGCGGAACCGGGCGAGATCGGTGATGACGTCTTCGGTGACGCCGGCTGCGAGGCGATCGGTCATCTCGTCGCCGCCAAGGTTGTCGAACGGCAGCACGGCGATAGAGGGCTCCGACCGGGCGGGGACGACAGGCTGAAACCACCAGATGCCGATACCGGCAACAGCTAGGAGCGGAGCCAACGCGGCCGCGACGCGGAGCGTGGGGCGGAACCGGCGGGCATGCAAAGCCCAGCCGCGCTTCACGCCGTCTATTCTGACGCTGTAAACGCGGACCGGCTCGGAAATATTCTTCACCTGCTGTCGGCCCAGATAGTCGAGAGTGAGATTGAACCTACCCTTCAGATGGTCATAGGCGGTGCCGGAGATGAGCACGCCGCCAGGTGGGCAAAGCTGTTCCAGTCGTGCGGCAACGTTGACGCCGGCACCAAGCAGATCCTTGCCGTCGACGATGACGTCGCCGAGATTGACCCCGATGCGGAAGCGAATGCGGCGGTTGGACGGCACTTCGGATTGGCGCGCACCGACATCCTTCTGCATGGTGGTGGCGCAGGACACGGCATCGACTACCGACCCGAACTCGGCGAGCATTCCATCACCCATAAGCTTGACGATACGGCCGTTGCGCTCGGCCAGGAGCGGATCGATCACCTCCGAATGGAGGGCTCTCACGCTCGCGAGCGTGCCAGCTTCGTCGAGATCGACGAGGCTAGAATAGCCAACAATGTCGGCAACCAAAATCGCGGTAAGGCGCCGCTCTTCACGGACCAATGTCATGACCGCTCCCAGGGTGCAGCCACAGATGTCCTGTCCGCCTCAATTCTTGCAGCTTCGATCCCCACCCGCAACTGCAACTCGCCGGCGTCTCGGGCGACTGACCGAGTCTGCGATGGGTCAACAATCCCCGTTGAGCCGACCCGGCGCCATGTCCGCTGTTGCATCAGTTCCGGAAGCGCGGTGGAGCCTTGATTGCGCTTCCATAGGGTGATTCCAGCTTCCCCTTCGGAGCTTCGAATCATGCGGTATGAACTCAACGACTGCGAATGGGGTGTCATCAAGCCGATGCTCCCAAAGAAGGCACGCGGCATTCCCCGTGTCGACGACTGGCGCGTTCTCAACGGCATCTTCTGGGTCTTGCAATCAGGGGCGCCATGGCGCGATCTGCCGGAGAGCTACGGTCCCTATACGGCTTGTTACAATCGCTTTGTCCGATGGCGGCAGGCTGGCGTTTGGGATCAGATCATGGATGCGCTGGCCGCCGCTCACGATGCGGCCGTGCACATGATCGACACGTCGGTCGTGCGGGTGCACCAGCATGGGGCATCGCGGGCAATCGCGAGCAACAAATAGGGCGCTCGCGAGGCGGATTGACAAGCAAGATTCATGTGGTCGTGGACGCCGATGGCCTGCCGGTGCGCCTCGGCCTCACGCCCGGTGAGACGCATGACGATCGGCTCTGTTCGGTTCTGCTGTCCGCATTGCAACCGCGAACCACGTTGCTGGCAGACCGCGGATATGACGCCGACTGGATCAGGGAGCTCGTCGCTCAGCAAGGCGCGTGGGCCAATATCCCGCCAAAACGCAATCGCAAAGAGTCGGCCTGCTTCAGCCCCTACCTCTACCGAGCGCGCAATCTGGTTGAACGGTTCTTCAACAAGATCAAGCATTGTCGGCGCGTCGCCACCCGATACGACAAACTCGCTGCCAACTATCTTGCCTTCGTCAAGCTCGCATCCATCCGACTATGGCTGCGCTTTTATGAGCTCGCGGCCTAGTTGACGCCTAGCTTGCCCATGATGGAACAAGTCATCGTGAAGATATTGTACAATTGCTGCTGTGTGAGTACACTATTATTACAGGCTTAAGGCCACCAGGTATTTGACGATGATGGTCGCTTTCAGCATAAAAGCGCCTCCATACCTCCATCAACTGTCTCTCCGACCTGAGTGACCCTGAGAGGTTGTGAGCGATCCAACAGAGTGGTCCCCGGCCGCCGGATACGACCCTCGGCCGGGTGGGCTGGTAAGGAGCAAAGAGCCGCAGCCCTTTGGGCCGTCTGAAGCCGCGATTTATGCGATAAACTCTGCCCGGGGCGAGGATTCGCGAGAGGCCATGCCGAGATTCCGTTACCGTGCGCTCGATGCCACCGGCCAGATGGTCGTCGGCGTGATCGAGGCGCCGTCCAACGAGGCGGTCACGCCCGAGCTCGAGAAGATCTCCTTTCTCCCGATCGAGGTGACCGGCGCCGAGGAGGCGACGGCCGGCTGGCGGCAGCGGTTCTCGCGCGGCCCGACGCATGAGGAGATCACCGGCCTGACCGAGGATCTGTCGACGCTCATCAAGGGCGGCGTCACGCTCGACCGGGCGCTGCTCATCCTGTCGGAGACCGGCACCCGGCCGGTGGTCAGCCGCATGCTCGTCGATCTGAACCGCGAAATCTCCGGCGGCCACAGCCTGGCGGAGGCGATGTCCGCCTATCCGAACCTTTTCCCCCGCACCTATGTGAAGATGGTGGAGGTGGCGGAGATCGCCGGCACGCTCGACGAGACCTTGCGCGTGATCGCGCATGAAAGGCGGCGAGGTGAGAATCTCAGGCGCCGCATTACCTCCGCGCTCGCCTATCCCGCCTTCCTCACGGTGGCGGCGCTCGGCGTCCTCGTCTTCGTGCTCGTCGCCATCATCCCGGAGTTCGAGCGGGCGCTCGCCGGCTTCGCGATAGAGGGCAGAGAGGCCGAGCCGTTCGTCTTCGGGCTGTCGCGCGCCTTTCGCGCCAATGCCGATCTCTTCGGCGTGCTCGCCATCGTCGGCCTTTCCACAATTTTCCTCGCGGCGCGCAGCCGCGCGGTGCGGGGAGCCCTGATGCGCTTCCTCGGCCGCGTCCCGGGCCTGCGCGAAATCGTCCGCCACGAGCGGACGGTCTCGTTCTGCGCGACGCTCGGCACGTTGACTCACAGCGGCGTCGACATCACCACGTCGCTGCGCCTTATCCGCGATCTGATGCGCGACCGCCGCTCCGCCGACCGGATCGACCAGGTGGTGACGAGCGTGCGCCAGGGGCACCGGCTGAGCGAGTCGCTGCTGGAAACGGACGTCCTGCCCCCCTACGCGGTCCACATGCTTCGGGTCGGCGAGGAATCGGGAAAGCTCGATTCCGCCGCGACCCGCATCGCCGGCTTCTACGAGGGCCGGCTCGACCGCGCGCTCACGCGCCTGACAAGCGTCATGGGGCCGGTTATAATCATTCTGGTGAGCCTGCTCATCGCCTGGCTCATCATCTCCGTCATCACCGCGCTCCTGAGTGTTAACGAACTGCTGATATGACCGCTCCCGTCGCAACCGGAAGGCCCTGTGAGAAAGAAGCCGCCGCCCGCAGTAAAAGGGACCGCGACGGCGGGTTCACGCTCGTGGAGCTCCTGGTCGTCCTCGTGATCCTCAGCCTGATCATGGGTCTGGTGGGGCCGCGGGTCCTGAACTATCTCTCCGATGCGCGCGTGCGCTCGGCCAAGCTTCAGATCGATTCGCTTTCGGCGGCGCTCGATCTCTTCTACCTCGACGCCGGCCGCTACCCCTCCCAGACGGAGGGGCTGAACGTCCTGGTCCGGCGGCCGCCTGGCGTCGATGGATGGAACGGCCCGTACCTGCAGCAATCGTCGCTGCCGGCTGATCCGTGGGGTCACCCCTATGAATATCGCGTTCCCGGCAAGGCCGGTCCCTATCAAATCGTTTCTTACGGCTCTGACGGTCGCGAGGGTGGCGCCGATGACGCCGCCGACATTGTCAGCCGCTAGCCGGGGCCGGCGGCGGGACGGCGGCTTCGCGCTCTACGAGCTGATCCTCGCGCTCGCGATCCTCGGCATGGTTGCCGGCGTCGTCTATCCGCACCTGGCGCGGGGACCCGGCCCCGCCGAGATCGGGGCGCGGGCGGAGGCGATCGCCGCGCTGCTCCGCACCGACCGCAACGTGGCGATCCGCGAGGGCCGGCCGGTGGTGTCGCGCGTCGATGTCGGCGACGGCGTCGTCTATTCCGGCGCCAGCGACCGCGCCGTCGCCATACCGCGCGGCGTGAAATTCGAGTTCGTGCAGTCGAGCCGCGAGGCGCTGGCGGGGGGCGGCGGCATCCGCTTCAACCCGAACGGCCGCTCCTCGGGGGGTGCGCTGACGCTGCGGCGCGACGACTTTGCCTACCAGATCTCGGTGAACTGGCTGACGGCCGGTGTGCTGGTTGGCCGGCCGGCCGCCAGCAGGTCGGGCGGATGAGCAGCCGGCAGGCCCGCGGATTCCGCCCCGCCCGGCGGCAAGCCGGCTTCACGCTCCTCGAGATGCTTGTCGCGGTGGCGGTGCTGGCGGTGCTCGTCACCCTGGTGCCGAGGAGCCTGGTCGCCGCGCGCGCCACGCTCGACAGTTCGCAGGACTGGCTGAGGGCGCGGCTCGCGGTCGAGGCGGTTCTGAACGACGATCTCGTCGAGCGGACGCTGCGGCCCGGCGTGCGCACCGGCATCATGGACGGACGCCGGTGGACCGCCACGATCGAGCGCGACACGACGGTGACCGCCGACCCTTCGATGGACGACCGCGTTCTGCTCGCCGTCCGCCTCGAAATGGAGGTTTCCGGGACGAGAACGCTCGCGGTGGAGACGATGCGTTCGGGTCTTCCGGAATGAGCCGGAGCGTCGCCGATCGGCAGGGCGGCTTCGCCCTGATCGAGTCGATCGCCGTGCTGGCGCTGAGCGCGCTTGTCCTTCTGACCCTCCTCATTGCGGCGGATGTCGTGACGCGGAATTCGGCCGCGGCGATCCAGCGCGCCGAGGCGGTGGAGATTCTGGCGACCGGCCTGACGGCGCTGAGGCGGGACCTGGAGGATGCGCGGCACGTTCGGATCGACTCGCCGGCCTCGCCGCCGCCGCTCCTCTTCTCGGGCAGTGCGCAGGCGCTGGGCCTGGTTACCGCCGGAGACGGCACCGGTCCTGACGACCGCGAATCGCTCGTATGGATCGAAGCGCGCTATGAGGAGGGGAGGGGCGTCCTGGTGCGGTCGACCGCCAGAGTGCAGCCCGGGATTCAAAGCTTCGGGGACGCCGCCTTTCGCGACCCTGTGTTTCTGGTCTCCGGGCCTTGGATGTACCGTTTTTCGTATGCCGACGGCAGGCGCGGATCGCTGTTCTGGCAGAGCGCCTGGACGTCGCCGGTCCGCATGCCTGCCGCGATCCGGCTCGAGGTGCTCGATGCGACCGGCTCGGCACGCGTCGTTCCGCCGGTCGTCGTGCATCTGCGGGTGACCCAGGACAACGGCTGCGACGGCGAGGCCTGCACGGAGGAGTGGGAAGACGATGACAGCGTCGAGTAGGTGGGTATGCGGAGCGCGGACCAGTGACGGATACGTCACCCTCGCGGTCCTCCTCATGGTCGGCTTGCTGGCTGTGCTCGTATCGAGCCTGATGGCGATCTCGCGCCCCGCCCTCGGCCTCGCTCGGATCGGCGCGGAACAGATCGTTGCCGACGCACTTGCCGAGGGCGGCCTGAACGCCGCGGCCTTCCTGCTCTTCGGCCTGGAACGGGCGCCGGGCCGAGTAGACGGCCTGCTGCTCCGGCGGCAGACCGGCAGCGTGCGGTTGTCGGTTGCCGATGAAAGCGGGCGCATCGACCTGAACTCGGCCGAGCCGGAACTCCTGGCAGGCCTTTTTGAGGCGGCCGGCGGCTCGTCGCTGCGGCCGGACGCCTTCGCCGGGCGTATCGTCGACTGGCGCGACGACGATGATGAGATAAGCGATTTCGGCGCCGAGGCGGGCGAGTACGAATCCGCCGGCTCTCCCTACAGGCCTCCCAACCGGCCGTTCCGCGCAGTCGACCAGTTGCGGCTCCTGCTTGGCCTGAGCCCGGCGGATTTTGCGCTTCTGCAGCCGTTTCTGACCGTCTTCAATCCGGACGGCCTGATCGATCCCTTCAGCGCGCCGGCTACGGTGCTGCGCGCCGTGCCGGAGATCACCGATGCCGATATCCGGCTTATCATGGCGGGCCGCAACAGCGAGGATCTCGATCGGTTCTACGAGGTCATCGACCGGTACTCCGACTATGTCCGGAGCTATCCGTCCGGCGTTTACCGCGTCGGCGTAGCCGCGCGCCTCGAAACCGGCTTCACAAGCACGATGGAAGCGGTGATCGTTGAGCCGCCGGACGATAGCGTCGACTATGGGGTCGTGGCATGGTCGCGGCTCGCAGCCGCGGCATCGCCGCGCTGATTCGGTGATCTCAAGCTAAGGCCATGGTGTCTGTTTCCAAGGCGGTATCGAGCTTCGTCGACGAGCTCACGGGGTTGCTTGAGCCGCTCGCCGGAAGGCGCCGGAGGCGGCCGGGCCTCGCCCTGGTTGAGCGCGGCGGCGACTTCGAGTGCTACCGGCTCGGACGTCGCATGAAGCTGGTGGCGAAGGGCAGTCTGGAGAGCCTCGGCAAGAAGCGCCTGCCGCGCGACATGACCTCAAAGCCGGTGGAGGTCCGGCTCGACGGAAGCCGCATCCTGACGAAGATTCTGAGGCTTCCGGCGGCGAGCCGCAACTACCTCGATCCGATTGTCCGTCATCAGCTCGACCGCGCGACGCCCTGGTCTGCCGACCGCGTCGTCTTCGACTATTCGATCGCCGAGGACGAGCCGGCGCAGGGCGATCAGATCGCCATCCGCCTCGTCGCGACATCGCGCGAAGTGTTCGACAGCGCGATGCAGCGCATAGCCGCCGCTCGCATTAAACCGGCCGTGGTCGGCACGTCGGAGGATCCGCTCGATCGGCCGAGCCCGATCAATCTCCTGCATTCCGACCGGCTGCAACGCCGGCAGGCGCTGCGCCGGAAGGTCGCTGCGTCGGTTCTTGCGATCATCCTCGTCGGCGGCGGGCTGAGCGCCATGGCAGGATGGCAGCTCCAGGCGGCAAATGCCGAGGCCGCCGCGCTGGGACGTGATATGGACGCTGCCCGCGCCGCAATCGAGGCTGCGCGCGCCGGCCGACAGCTCTCCGAAGATCGGGAGAGGTTGCTTTCGCAGAAGCGCAATGAGGTTCCGATCGTGCTGCTGCTCGAACGGCTCTCGAGCGTCGTTCCGACGAGCACTCACCTGACTGAGCTTGCCGTTGCGGAGGACGAAGTCCGTCTCACCGGGCTGTCCGACGATGCGCCGGCCCTGATCGGCATCCTGGAGAATGCCGACATACTTTCCGAGGTCCGCTTCGCTGCGCCGACCACGCGCGTGGAGGGGGCGACGCAGGACCGTTTTGAGATCGTGGCGCGCCTTGTGCCCGCGGCTCCCACGGCGACGGACTGATGGCCATGGCGGAGCCGGCAGCAATCAGTCAGAGGCGGCTGGCCGCGATCCTGGTCGCGCTGCTGCTGATTGTCGCGCCGATCCTCTGGCTCGGGTGGGGGTGGCACGCGGCCGCGGTCGTGGAGGCCTCGAACGCCGCCCTTTCCGCCCAGCTGCTGGCGCTCCGGCAGCGCCTCCTGCTGCTGCAGACGGGGCCCGAAAGCACCGGCGCGCTGGCCGACGCGGCGGCGGTCTATCTCCCCGGCGAGACGGCCGCGATCACCGGCGCGGCGCTGCAGCGCCTGGTGGTCGACACCATCGAAGCGGCCGGCGGACGCCTGACGGAGAGCGAGGTTTCCCCGCCCTCCGCCGCCGAGGAGGAGCCCGGCCGCATCGATCTGCGCGTCTCCTTCGACACCGAGATCGTCGGCCTGCAGCGCATCCTCCACGCGCTGGAAAGCCGGCTGCCGATCCTCTTCGTCCGCGCCCTGAACGTGCGCTCGGCGGAGACCGGCGAGGTCGGGCCGGAGGTCAGCCCGCCGCTCAGGGTCGTCCTTTCCGTCGGCGGCTACCGGGAGGTGGAGAAATGAGCCTCGCGCCGCACGCGCTCGCGATCCTCCTCGCCGCCCTCCCGCTCGCCGGCGCGGCTGCCCAGGAGCCCGCCCCCGACGCGCCGCTCGATCCGAACCTAGTGGCGACGCCCGCCCCCGACGCGCCGCTCAATCCGAACCCGGTCGCGGCGCTCGACCTCGAAGGCCTGAGCGCGACGCGTCTGTTGCCGCTCTTCACCCCGACGCGCTCCCCGCCGGTGGTGGAGGAGCCGCCCGAGCCGGAAGTTTTGGCGCCGCCGGAGCCGGAGCCCGAACCGGAGCCGCCGCCGCTCGAACTGGTCGGCATCGTGCTGACGGAGACGGAGGAGGTCGCGCTCTTTCGCGATCCGGCGAACGACGAGGTGCATCGCCTGAACCCCGGCGACGACTATGACGGCTGGTCGCTCAGAATCGTCGATACGCGCTCGGTGGAGTTCGAAAGCGACGGCCGCACCCACACCCTGAAAATGTTCGAGGAGTTTCCGGCCGATCCCTACGACGACTATTATAATGAGGACGATTCTATGGACGACGAGGACTGGGACGAGGAGGACTGGGAGGAGGAAACGTCTTCGGAGGACGAATCCGGCGCGACGGGCGGAAACGTTCTTGAGGAGTGAGGGCGACGGGGAAGTAGGCTGCTTTTGTGAAGGGTTTCGGATGCCGGCCCATCGCAACGCCGACCACCCTGCCCGGGGCCGGTGTCCGAAAGCCTCCAGTGAAGGAACCCGCGGGATGGAGGGCGCTGCGTGGGCGCTATGGGGATTTGACGGTTTTGCGTCGTATGCTGCGCTCGGGCTGATGCGCTTGGCGGATGGGGATGATCGCGTTGACGGGCGGGCGCGGCTCGCGGGTGTCATGCCTTTGGCAGCCTGGCCGTTGAAGAGCGGTCGATTTTGGCGAGATCGCGGGCGTGGGCGGTGCGATCGGGTACGGGCGCACGTTGTCGGCGGGCGGCCGGAAGCGGG
>DASWJZ010000232.1:0-1588 GCA_036396875.1 Propylenella sp. | reverse complement strand
GCCGGTACTAGGTGATCTCGCTCTCCATGACGACCCGCTCGTGGCCGTCCATCACCGATTTCAACCGGTAATGGTTGATGCCGCGCTCGGAGGGAAGTTGGCGCACGATCTCGAACCGGCCTTGCCGGTTGGAACCGTCGGTCGAGCGTTCGAGCATCACGATCTGGCCGGGCTTGAATTTGTGTTCCATCGGGTCTGGCGTCCTTCCGGGTTGATCCTGTGAAGAACGGAAAGGCCCGCTTTCGGCGGGCCTTTCGTTCGGTGTCGTGGTGCGAGCGGCGTCAGTTCGCGAGCTTGAGGTTCTCGGCCGAGAACTTGCCCTGCTGGCCGCGCTGCAGCTCGTACTCGACGCGCTGCCCTTCGTTGAGTCCGTTCAGCCCGGCGCGTTCCACGGCCGAGATGTGGACGAAGGCGTCCTTCGATCCGTCATCGGGAGCGATGAAGCCGTAGCCCTTCTGAGAGTTGAACCATTTCACGGTTCCGGTAGCCATTTAGCGTTTCCTTAGATAGTGGTTGCGACCGCGCGCACACACGTGCGGGCGGGGTATCAGCTCAGCGAAATCCGGGGAGTATGGGTGCGATGTCGGCGTGACGAAGCAGAATACGCCGCGCTTTCGAAAACTGATGGGGCAAATATAGGCCCTTTCGCGACGAAATACAGTGGGCCGGGCAAATAAATTCTCCGAATCGGCGGAATCCGCACAGGCGTGCCCGGCCGGCGGCGCGTCCGGGTGATGTCGCGGCGGATTTCGCGGCCGAATCGTCGGGAAGTCCGACGTTTCTACCGATTCCGCCGATGTTCCGGCAAAGAAATATCGACGCGTTGTAAATGTTCCTCTAAGGTACTATTTATCGGGTTGCGGCAAATCTTGCGTGCGGCGTTAAAAGCTATTGAGATTAACTTTTACGGCCCGATCCGCAGCCGGACGAGAAACGTCGCTTCCGTAAGCCGAGACCGTAACGTCGCCGCGGCGTCCAAAACGTGGCGCGCGGCGAACCGCGGTCGGCACAACAGTTATCGGGTAGGGAATCGTGGCCGAATCCAACAAGTGGCTCGACGAGGCGAAGCGGGCGCTGTTCGGACCGCCGGCGGGCGCGCCGGGGCGCCGCCCCGCGCAGGATCCCGCCAAGAACAGCAAGCGCGATCAGGACTTGATCAAGAATCGCAAGGCGGCCGAGCAGGCTCAGGCGGCGAAGACGGCCAAGCTCCGCGCCCTGCGCCTGGCCAAGGAATCGGAAGACAAGGTGCTGGCGCAGGCCGAGGCGGCCAAGGGCGGCCCGCGCAAGCGCGCGCGGTCGCGCGCGGCGGCGGCGCCGGCCGAAGCGCGCGAGGACTCGCAGGTGGCGACCGCTCCGGCGGTCGACGAGGAACGCGGCGCTTGATGGATCGCGACGGCCGGGCGTCGGGCTGCCGGCGCCTTCCGCGTTGAAAGGCGGGTGGAATGTCTCGTATCGGTGCGCCTAAGGCGCCATTCGAGCTGGCCGATCCGGCGGACAAGCCGGGGCATGCGCGTCAGCGGATGAGCCGCGTCTGCCTCGTGTGCAAGCACACCTTCGTCAGCGACTGGACGGGCGCGCGCGTCTGCGA
>DASWJZ010000231.1:0-13268 GCA_036396875.1 Propylenella sp. | reverse complement strand
GGTCGATCACGTTGATGGTCAGGCCGGCCCACAGAAGGCCGGTCAGCGCCGCGCCCCCCGCCAGGTCGCGGGCGATGAAATAAATGATGGCGAGGGCGATCAGCGCCGAGCCGAAGAAGCGGCCCGTCAACCGCCCCACATCGTCGGTGGTGGCGCCGTAGAGCGAAAGGACGGCGTCGGGAACGAGGAGAAAGCCGAGGCCGAAGAGGGCGGTGATGATCGCAACCGCCACAAAGAACGGGCTCTGCGTCATGGGAGCCTCCAATCATTGCCGGCGTTTTGTCATCATAGCAGGCGCGCGGCCCGGCCGCCACGTCCGCCAACGCCGCCACCAGCACCGGCGAGGCCAATGTCCGCCCCGGCGGGCCGTGCTAATTTCCCCGCATGACGCCGCAATCGGAGCGCATCGAGGTTCCCGGCGCGCGCCCCGCCTTATTCAGGCTCAAGGAGTGGGCGCCGGATTCCTTCCGCCTCTTCCAGTCGAGCCGGAAGATCGGGCAGGCCGTCGTGGAGCGCGGGGCGTGGCGCGCCGAATTCCGCTTCCGGGACAAGGATTGGACGGCGCAGGCCGAGACGCCGGGCGCGCTCCTGCGGCTTGTCGGCACGTTCATCCTGGCGCACGAGGCGCGTGATGCGGCCGCAGCGCCGGTGGATCAGGGCCCCGCGAAGAAGAGGAAAGGCCGCGCTAGCGAGGACGAAAGGCTTAGTCTGGAGCTGCTGAAGCGGGCGCAAGAGCTGCGGACGGCGCGTCTCGACGCGCTGATCGGCGAGTGCCGGAAGCGCATTTCGCCGGCCTGACGCTCTGCGCGAGCGCCAGTTTGGGGAGCGACTTCGGGAAGCCGTGGTCCGGAACGGCGGTCGGGCCTACACTTGCGGCTCCGATCAGGGATTCGCCATGCGCCAATATCTCGACCTCATGCGGCACGTGCTGGAGCACGGCACGGAAAGACCCGACCGGACCGGCACCGGCACGCTGTCGGTGTTCGGCCACCAGATGCGGTTCAACCTCGCCGCCGGCTTTCCGCTCGTCACGACCAAAAGAATCCACCTGAAGTCGGTGATCCACGAGCTCCTTTGGTTTCTGGCCGGCGACACCAACATCCGAACGCTGAACGAGAATGGCGTCTCGATCTGGGACAAATGGGCCGACGCGGCGGGCGACCTCGGGCCGGTCTACGGCAGGCAGTGGCGCTCCTGGTCGGCGCCCGACGGGCGCGCGATCGACCAGATCTCCGAGGTGGCGCAGGCGATCCGCGCCGATCCCGATTCGCGCCGGCTGATCGTGAGCGCCTGGAACCCGGCCGACATCGACAGGATGGCGCTGCCGCCGTGCCATTGTCTCTTCCAGTTCTACGTGGCCGAGGGGCGGCTTTCGTGCCAGCTCTACCAGCGCTCTGCCGACATCTTCCTCGGCGTGCCGTTCAACATCGCCTCCTACGCGCTTCTCACCATGATGATGGCGCAGGTGACCGGCCTGAAGCCCGACGCGTTCGTGCACACGTTCGGCGACGCGCACCTCTACCTGAACCACGTCGAGCAGGCGCGTGAGCAGCTTCGGCGCGAGCCGCGGCCGCTGCCGGCGATGCGGATCAACCCTGACGTCCATTCGATCTTCGACTTCGTCTACGCTGACTTCTCGCTCGTCGGCTATAATCCGCACCCGCACATCAAGGCCGAGGTGGCCGTTTGAGCCTTCTGATCCGCGATGCGAGGCCCGCCGATGCGCGGACGATCGTGCGGCTGATCAAGGCGCTGGCGGAATACGAGAAGCTGTCCGCCGAGCTCGAGAACGACGAGGCGCGCGTCGCGGAAGCGTTCTTCGGCCCCAATCCGCGCACCTTCTGCAGCATTGCCGAGATGTCGGGCGAACCCGTCGGTTACGCCATCTGGTTCTACAGCTACTCGACCTTCACGGGGCGGCACGGCATCTATCTCGAAGATCTCTTCGTCGTCCCGGAGCACCGCGGGGCGGGAATCGGAAAGGCGTTTCTTCGCACCCTCGCGGCGCGCTGCCGGAGCGAGGGCCTGACCCGGCTCGAATGGGCGGTGCTCGACTGGAACAAGCCGGCGATCCGCTTCTACCGGTCGATCGGCGCGGCGCCGCTCGAAGGCTGGACCGGCTACCGTCTCGCGGGGGATGCGCTCGGACGGCTCGGAGCATCGGTCGGATGAGTGCGATCCCGATCGTGCTGGTCGTCGCAATGGCGGAGAATGGCGTCATCGGCCGCGACGGCGGTCTCCCGTGGCGGGTAAAGGCCGACCTCAAAAGGTTCCGGGCGATCACCAGGGGCAAGCCGATGGTGATGGGTCGCAAGACCTATGAGTCGATCGGCCGCGCCCTTGACGGGCGCGACAATATCGTGGTGACGCGGCGCCCCGATTTCGCGCCGCCTGGAGCCTATGTCTATGATAGCGTCGAGGCCGCGCTCGCCGCCGCGCGCGAGCGGGCGGAAGCGCGCGGCGCCGACGAGATCGCGGTGATCGGCGGCGGCGAGATCTTCGAAGCCACATTTCCGCTCGCAAGCCGGCTGCATGTCACCCATATTGCGGGCGAGGCCGAAGGGAACGTGTTCTTTCCGGACATCGATCCCGCCGAGTGGGTGGAACGCTCGCGCGAGCCGCTGCCGTTCAGCGAGGGGGACAGCGCCCGGGCGGTGCACGTGAGCTACGAGCGGCGGCGTTAAGGTTAGCGGGGCCGTGCGGCACGGCGGAATCCCGCGGCATTGCATCGACGCGCAGCGGTCCTTTATAAGCCGCCGAACGTCCCGCGGTGACGGGAATTGAGGAGAGATAATGCCCTGGAACAACAATTCCGGCGGAGGTGGCTGGAAAGGCGGCGGCGGACCTTGGGGGTCCGGCCCGCAACAGCGCGGACCGCAGCCGCCGGACCTCGAGGAGCTTTTGCGACGCAGCCAGGCGCGCCTGCGTGGCGTGCTGCCGTCCGGAGGCAGGGGCAATCTTTCGATCCTCGCCATCGCGGTCGCGGCGCTCGTCGTGCTCTGGGTGGTGAAGGCCGTCTACACGGTGCAGCCGGACGAGCTCGGGCAGGAGCTGGTGTTCGGCAAGCCGAAGGAAGAGGTGTCGACGCAGGGACTGCATTTCCATTTCTGGCCGGTCGAGACGGTCGAGAAGGTGTCGACCCGGGTGCAGCGCGAGTTCATCGGCGCCGAAGCCGCCCGCCGCAACGGCGCCGAGAGCAATCTGATGCTCTCCGGCGACCAGAACATCGTGGAGATCAACTTCTCGGTGCTCTGGCGCGTCGCCGATCCGAAGAAGTTTCTATTCAACGTCAGCGAGCCCGATGCGTTTCTGCGCCGCGTGGGGGAGAGCGCCATGCGCGAGCTGGTCGGGCGGTCGACGGCGGAGGACGTGCGTACCGAACGGCGCGCCGAGGTGGAGGAGGGCGTACGCTTGTTGCTCCAGACCACACTCGACACCTATGACGCCGGCATCACGATCGTCGGCGTGCAGCTTGAGCGGGCCGATCCGCCGACGGAAGTCGCGGATGCGTTCGAGGAGGTGCAGCGCGCGCAGCAGGATCTCGACCGCTTCCAGCGCGAGGCGGAGGCTTATGCCAACCGGCGTCTCGGCGACGCACGCGGCGAGGCGGCGCAGATCACCGAGGCCGCCCTCGGCTACAAGGAGCAGGTGGTGGCGGAGGCGCAAGGCGAGTCGCAGCGCTTCATTTCCGTGCTCGCCGAATACGAGCAGGCCGAGGAGGTCACCCGCAAGCGGCTTTTCCTCGAAACGATGGAACGCGTGCTGCGCGACTCCAACAAGATCATCCTGGAGAACAATACGGGCCCGGGCGTGCTCCCGTACCTGCCGCTCGACCAGCTGCGGGGCCGTCAGCCGGGCGCCCGCACCACGCCGCAGGCGTCGGCGCCCGATTCCGCCTCGCCGAACCTGCAGGGACAGGGAGCATCCCAATGAGACGCTTTCCCGCCATTCTGATCGGCCTCGCCGTCGTCGGCTTCCTCCTCTATTCCTCGATCTTCGTGGTCAATGAACGCAACCAGGCGCTGGTGCTCCGCTTCGGCGAGATCGACCAGGTGATCCGCGAGCCCGGCATCTACTTCAAGATTCCGACCGCCTTCGTCGACACGGTGCAGATCATCGAGGACCGGTTGCTCAGCTTCGACATCGAGGACATGCGCGTGCAGGTGCGCGATGGCCGGCGCTATCTCGTGGATGCCTTCGTCGCCTTCCGCATTATCGATCCGCGCGAATTCCGCGAGAACGTCTCCGGCAGCCTGGACATCGCGCGGGAGAACATGCGCACGCGGCTCGACGCGGCGCTGAGGCGCGTCTACGGGCAACGGAGTTTCGAGGCGGCGTTGTCGGAGCAGCGCGCCGAGATGATGGTGGAGGTGCGCGACCAGTTGCGTCCGCTCACCACCGAGCTTGGGCTCGAAATCGTCGACGTGCGCATCAAGCGCACCGACCTCCTGCAGGAGGTGTCGCAGCAGACCTTCGAGCGCATGCGCGCCGAGCGTCTGGCGGAGGCCGCGGAGCTGCGCGCCCGCGGGACGGAGCTTGCGGCACGCATCCGGGCCGAGGCCGACCGCGAGGCGGTGGTGACGGTGGCCGGCGCCGAGCGCGAGGCGGAGATCCTGCGCGGTCAGGGCGATGCGGAGCGCAGCCGGATCTTTGCCGAAGCCTACCAGCGCAACACCGGCTTCTTCGATTTCTACCGCTCGATGCGCGCCTATGAGCGCGCGCTGCAAGGAACCGACACGACGCTGGTGCTGTCGCCCGATTCGGAGTTCTTCCGCTACTTCAAGCAGGATACCGCCCCGGAAGGGGTTCCGGCGTTCGCGCCCGGCAACGGCGCGCCGGCGCTGACCGGCTCGACGCAACAGGGTTCCGAACCGCCCCCCGTTCCGGCCGTGCCGGAAGCATTGCCCGCCGACCAGGCCGAACCGGGAGATGCCGCCTCGCAATGAGCGAGGTCGTCGCGGCGGTCGGCCTGGTGCTCGTCCTGGAAGGCGTCGCCTATGCGCTCTTTCCCGATTTCATGAAGCGGACGGCCGCGCAGGTGACCGCGACATCGGGAGACACGCTGCGGGTTGCGGGAGTAATATCGGCGGTCGTCGGCGTTGGTTTGGTCTGGCTGGTGCGCGGATGAAGCAATTGTGAAGCTGGCGGGCCGCGCTTTTGCCGGTATTCTCGCCAAGAAACCCCCTCATTTGAGGCGGAGCGAATCGAATGACCCTGCAATCGATGCTTAGGCCGGCATTCGCAGCTGGACTGTCTGTGCTGGCGCTCTCCGCGTTCGCGGCGCCGGCGGGACTGCGCCACGCGATCCCGGATCGGCCGCTTCTCGTGTTGCCGGCCCAGTCCACGCCGGAAGGCCTGCCGGAGGAAAATGCGGTTCCCGAGGACGGGTTGCCGCCGCCGATCCTGCCGGCGCCGGAGCTTCCGACCGACGACCCGGTGGTGGAGCTGCCGCCGGAGGCAGAGCCCGGTGCGGGCGGCGGACAGGCGCTTTCGCCGGTGCCCGGCCTCCCAACGACGCCGTCCGGCGCGATCTTTTCCTTTGCCGACCTGGCCGCCAGCCTGATCGATTCGGTCGTCTACATTTCGACCTCGCAGCGGGTCGCGGTGTCGGAGCGCCCGCCGCCGCCGACGCCGGAGGGACCGGGCGAAGACTTCTTCGACGAGTTCTTCAGGGACGGCCAGAGAGGCGGCCCAGGCCCGCGCAGCGTTCAGTCGCTCGGCTCCGGCTTTGTCATCGATTCGGCCGGACTGATCGTCACGAACAACCACGTGATCGCCGACGCCGACGAGATCGTCGCCAATTTCGCCGACGGCAGCAAACTGACGGCGGAAGTCATCGGCATCGACGACAAGACGGATCTGGCGCTCCTGCGGGTGAGCGCGCCGGCGCCGCTGAAGGCGGCGCGGTTCGGCCGCTCCGAGCGCCTGCGGGTCGGCGACTGGGTGCTCGCCATCGGTAATCCGTTCGGCTTCGGCGGAACCGTGACGGCCGGCATCGTCTCGGCCCTCGACCGCGACATCAATTCAGGTCCATACGATCACTACATCCAGACCGATGCGTCGATTAACCGTGGCAATTCCGGCGGGCCGCTCTTCAACGTTGGCGGCGAGGTCGTCGGCATCAACACGGCGATCATGTCGCCGACCGGCGGGTCGATCGGCATCGGCTTTGCGGTTCCCTCCGAAATCGCGGTGCCGGTCATCGACCAGCTCGGCCGCTTTGGAGAGGTGCGCCGCGGGTGGATCGGCGTCCGCATCCAGGAAGTCTCCGAGGAGATCGCCGAGGGTCTTGGCATGGAGCGGGCGGCGGGCGCCTTCATTGCCGGCCTGACCGAGGGCGGGCCCGCGGCGGAAGGCGGCATGAAGGAAGGCGACGTGGTCGTCGAGCTCGGCGGAAAGCCGGTTGACAGCATGCGCGCCCTGCCGCGGCTCGTCGCCGACATCCCGCCCGGCGAGACGGTGGATGTCACCGTCGTGCGGGACGGCAAGCGCGTCACGCTCAAGGTCGAAGTCGGCCGCCTCGGCGCGGAAGAAGTCGCGGCCGCCGGCGCCGCAGCGCCTGACGAGGCGGAAGATGGCGATGCTCCCGCGGACGACGCCGCCGCGATGTTCGGCCTCTCGCTCGGGGAGATCACCGAGGAGGCGCGGAAGACCTACGCGATCGACGCCAGCGTCCTCGGCGTGCTGGTCACGGCGGTCGAGACCGGCAGCGAAGCGGAGGAAAAGAGCGTCAAGGCCGGCGACGTCATCGTGCAGGTGAGCCAGCAGGATGTCTCGGCGCCGGACGAGGTGGTGGCCCGTATCGAGCAGCTGAAGTCGGAGGGGCGCCGCACCGTCATGTTCCTGGTGTCGGGCGCCGACAAGAACATGCGCTTCGTCTCGCTCCGCTTCGAGGACGCGCAATAGGCCGTTTCGAATCTGTTCGCCGGTCAGGCCGGGGCCACGAACTCTTCGGACCGATAGCCCTGGAGGAACAGGAGCGCGGTCAGATCCGCATGATCGATGGCCGCCGCGGCGCGCGCCCTGAGCGCCGGTTTGGCGCGGTAGGCGACGCCCAGCCCGGCGCGGATGATCATGCCGAGGTCGTTGGCGCCGTCGCCGACCGCCAGCGTCGCTTCCGGCCGCAGGCGGCATCGGGTCGTCAGGTCGGAGAGCGCCTGCTCCTTGGCGTCGCGGCCGAGCACCGGCTCGGCGACCTCGCCGGTCAGCCGACCGGCGTTCGAGACGAGCGTGTTCGCCCGGTGCTCGCGAAAGCCGAGCCGCTCGGCGATCTTGCCGGTGAACAGCGTAAATCCGCCGGATACCAGCACCGTATGCGCGCCGTTCGCGCCCATGGTCGCGATCAGCGTACGCGCGCCCGGCATCAGCGTGATGCGGGTGGCGAGCACGCGTTCCGCCACCTCGACCGGCAGGTCGCGCAGAAGTGCGACCCGCTCGCGTAGGGCCGGCTCGAAAGCGATCTCGCCGCGCATCGCCCGCTCGGTGATCGCCGCCACTCTGTCGCGCTCGCCGATCTCCGCCGCCAGCTCGTCGATGCATTCCTGCTCGATCATGGTCGAATCCATGTCGGCAACGAGGAGCAGCTTGCGCCGGCCTGACGCCGGCAGGACGTTCACGTCGATCGGTCTGTCCGATAGAACCGCGCGAACCCCGGCAAGCGTCTCGTCGGGCTTGCCTTCGAACGGCATCTCGCAGGCCGTCTCCGGCGCGAGCCAGACCGGCTGGGCGAAGCGTCCGCCCGCCGCATCGAGCGCCGCGCGCGCGTCTTTGAGATCGCCGCGCGTGAGCGGCGCCTTCGCAGCGGCCGCGATGAGCGATAGGACGTAGCGCATGGAGCTTTCAATCGGCGGCATCGGGGCGTCGCGCGCCGTGCTGATAGCGGGGCCGACGGCGAGCGGCAAGTCGACGGCGGCGCTGAGGCTTGCCGAGGAGGCCGCCCGGCACAGCCGCGCCGTTTGGATCGTCAACGCCGATTCCATGCAGGTGTACGAAGGGCTCCGCGTGCTGACCGCGCGCCCGGACGAGGCCGAGGAAGCGCATGTGCCGCACCGCCTCTATGGGCATGTGCCGCCCGAAATGCGCTATTCCGCCGGCGCCTGGCTGCGCGACATGAAGGACGTGCTTGCCGCGGCTCATGCGGCGGACGCGCTGCCGATCGTGGTGGGCGGGACCGGCCTCTATTTCAAGGCGCTGACGGAGGGGCTGGCGGCCGTGCCGGCCGTGCCGGAGGCGGTTCAGAGGCGCTGGTCGGACCGCCTCGCCGACGAAGGAGCAGCGCGTTTGCACGCGCTGCTCGCGGAGCGCGATCCGGAATCGGCAGCCGCCATCCGGCCCGCCGATGCGCAGCGCATCCAGCGCGCGCTCGGCGTGCTTGAGGCGACCGGCATCCCGCTTGCGAATTGGCGGCGGACGCGCCATGCAGCCCCGCTCATTCGGGCGCATGACGCGGCGCGTTTCGTGATCGAGCCCGATCGCGCCGTGCTTTACGGGCGAATTGGCGAGCGCGTCGATCGCATGATCGCCGGCGGAGCGGTCGAAGAGGTCCGCCGCCTCCTCGCCCGCGGCCTCGACGAGAGCCTTCCTGCGATGAAGGCGATCGGCGTCGCCACCTTCGCAGCGCATCTCCGCGGCGAGGTGTCGCTGGCGGAGGCGGCCGGAAGGACGGCGCAGGAAAGCCGTCGTTATGCGAAGCGCCAGCTGACCTGGTTCCGTCACCAGATGCCTGGCTGGCGGTCCGTCACGGCCTAGCCGGAGCCTTATCCGGCGGACGCCTGGCGCAGCACGACCGGCTTCATCTCCGGGGACAAGACAACCACCGCATCGTCCGCGTCGGCATAGACGAGGTGGCGGATCTCCGACAGCGGCACCGGCCTCCCGAACAGGAAGCCCTGCGCCTGCGCGCAGGCCTCTCCGTCGAGGAAAAGCCGCTGCTCTTCGTTCTCGACGCCTTCCGCTAGGACCGGAATGTCGAGGCTTCGGCCAAGCCCGAGAACGGCGGTGACGATCACCGTCGCCTGCTGGCGGGCGCCGATCTTGTCGACGAAGCTCTTGTCGATCTTCAGCTTGTCGAATGGAAAGGCCTGCAGCGTCGAGAGCGAGGAATAGCCGGTGCCGAAATCGTCCATGGCGATCGCTACGCCGAGCGCCTTGATCTTGCGCAGCATGTCGAGTGTGCGCTGCAGATCGTCGATGAGGGCGCTTTCGGTGATCTCCAGCTCCAGCCGGTGCGGCGGCATGCCGGTGTCGAGGAGCACTTGGTGGACTAGTTCCGGCAGGTTCACGAGCTTGAACTGGATCGGCGAGATGTTGACCGCCACCGTATAGGGACGCGTCCAGTTCGCCGTCTCCTGACAGACCCGTCTCAGAACCCACTCGCCGAGATGGAGGATCAGGTCGGTCTCCTCGGCGATCGGAATGAACAGGGTGGGCGAGATGTGGCCGTGCTGGGGATGGTTCCAGCGGGCCAGCGCCTCGAAGCCGATGATTTCCCCGGTCGCGATCGAGGCCTGCGCCTGGTAGTGGATCTCCAGCTCGTCGTTCTCGATCGCATGGGTGAGCTGCTGCGCCAGGATGCGCCGCTCCCGCACCGCCTCGTCCATGTCCGGCGTGAAGAAGCAGGCGCGCGCGCGGCCGTGCTCCTTGGCGCGATAGAGCGCAAGGTCGGCGTTGGCGAGCAGTTTCTGTGTGTCGGAACCGTCACGGGGAAACACCGAGACGCCGATGGTCAGCCCGATGAGGAAGGGCTGCCCCGTGATCACGATGGGCTTGGAGAACACTTCGAGCAGCTTCTCCGCCAGGCGGGATGCCGCGGCCGGCTGGTCGCGGCTGGTCTGCACGATGACGAACTCGTCGCCGCCGAGCCGGGCAGCGAATTCGGTGTGCGAGAGGAGCGCCGTGATACGCGCCGCGGTCGCCTTCAGCAGCTCGTCGCCGGCGGCATGTCCATGGATGTCGTTGACCTCCTTGAAGCGGTCGAGGTCGATGATCATCAGCGCAAGCTCGGCGTTGCTCGCCTGCATGGCGGCTATGTCGTTCTCCAGCCGGGTCTGGAAGGAGGACCGGTTCGGCAGCCCGGTGAGCGTATCGTAATGCGCGAGATAGAGGATGCGCTGCTCCGCCGCGCGGCGCTCGCGGAGGTCGCGGATGGCGAAGATGCTGCGGATGGCGCCTTCCGCCTCGGCGTTGCGGATGAGAACCTCGACGGGAATGGCGCCGTCGTCCGAGATCAGTTGCGCCTCGAAGCGGTCGAGGGTGCGATCGCCCGGATAGTCGAACACGTCCCAGATGGGCGTGTGGGGGAGCCGTGCCGCGCGCACCGGGCCGATCAGCCTGCGGGCGCTTTCGTTGCAGTCGAGGATCGAGTGTCCGTCGGTGAGGATCAGGCCCTCGACCGATGCGTTGGCGATGTTGCGGAGCTGCGTCTGTGCCTCCCGCCGCGCGCCCCGCGCAATCATCGTCGTGGCGGCGCCCGTCCCGATCAAGAGCAGCACCATGGCGCCCACGAAATAACCGAGCACGGTCTGGTCGATCGTCTTCGGCGGGATCGGGATGGTCGTGCTCGGCGCGATCGCGATCGCCGCCATGCCGACGAAATGCATGATGCAGATGCCGGAGGCGAGGAAGAGCGGGGCGATGATGTGGACGTTCCGGCCCTCCATGCGCGCCCGGCCGAGCGCCAGGGTCCCGCAGGTGGTGCAGAGGACGACGCCCATGCCGAGCAGCGCCGGGTTCCAGTAGATCTTGCCGGCGATATGCAGGCTCGCCATTGCGGTGAAGTGCATGGCGACCGCGGCGATCCCGACCACGGCGCCGCCGATGAATCCGGACGGGCCGGGGCCATACGCGGCAACCGCCATGCCGACCGTTGCCACGAACACCGCCACGAAGAAGGCGCCGCCGGTCAGCGCCGGGTCGAAGCCGACGCTGATGTCGGGCTGGAAGGCGAGGAGCGCCACGAAGTGCGTCGTCCACATGACGGCGCCCGCCGCGAACCCGGCAAGGAAAAGCCAGCCGCTGCGGCTCTGCCCATGCATCTCACGCGCCTGGGCGTAGAGGAAGAGGATGATAAAACTGCCGAGCGCGCAGATCGCCACAGCGAGGAGCACGAGCTTCGGGTCGTGGCTTTGCAAAATCTGATTGCCGGCGAGGAACACGCGGGTAGCCCCCTCTGCGAAAAGTGCCGAAAACTTTCGCGGGGCAATAAACGTTAAAGCCATGAAGACGCGGTTAGGCGAAGCGCTTAACAAGACGTTTCGGAATCCGCGGGCGTCGAAGCCGGTCGAACGGTGCAAGCTGCGGAACGCCGCGCTTGACCGCGGATGCCGCTCGCCGTTACAAGACCTGGATGATCAAGCGTGAGCTTATCGTAGGGTTGCGCACCGCCGGGGCGGCCTCATAGGTCGCCTGCGAACGGTGGTGCGCATGCAAGGGGTCCCGGTCGGGCCCCTTTTTTGTTGATCTGAACGAGCTTTATCGGACTGAACGGGGCGCTGCCCAACCGGAGCGAAGACGATGCCAGAGCAGATGACCGGCGCGCAGATGGTCATTCGGGCCCTGATCGACCAGGGCGTGGAGCACATTTTCGGCTATCCGGGCGGCGCGGTGCTGCCGATCTACGACGAGCTGTTCCAGCAGGACAAGGTGAAACACATCCTGGTGCGGCACGAGCAGGGAGCGGGGCACGCCGCGGAAGGCTACGCCCGCTCCACCGGCAAGCCGGGGGTGGTGCTCGTTACCTCCGGGCCGGGCGCCACCAACATGGTGACGCCGCTCACCGACGCGACGATGGATTCCGTCCCCCTCGTCTGCATCACCGGGCAGGTGCCGACGCATCTCATCGGCAACGACGCGTTCCAGGAATGCGACACCGTCGGCATCACGCGCCCCTGTACGAAGTACAACTGGCTTGCGAAGGACGTGAACGATCTCGCGCGCATTCTGCACGAGGCGTTCTACGTCGCGGCGACCGGGCGGCCGGGACCGGTCGTGGTCGACATTCCGAAGGACGTCCAGTTCGCCACCGGCACCTATTACGGGCCAAAGGAGGCGCGGCGCGGGCATCTCGGCTACCGGCCGGCGGGGAAAGGGTCCGCCGAGAGCATCCGCCGCGCCGTCGACCTGATGGCGCGCGCCGAGCGCCCCATCGTCTATACCGGCGGCGGCATCATCAATTCAGGCCGCGAAGCAAGCCAGCTTCTGCGCGAATTGGTCGCCGCCACCGGCTTCCCCATCACCTCGACGCTGATGGGGCTCGGCGCCTATCCGGCCTCGGGCAAAAACTGGCTCGGCATGCTCGGCATGCACGGCACCTACGAAGCCAACATGGCCATGCACGACTGCGACGTGATGGTCTGCATCGGGGCGCGCTTCGACGACCGCATCACCGGGCGGACCGACGCGTTCTCGCCCGGTTCCCGCAAGATCCACGTCGATGTCGATGCCTCGTCGATCAACAAGAACATCCGCGTCGACATCCCGATCGTCGGCGATGCCGCCGAGGTGATGCGGGACATGCTGATCGTCTGGCGCAAGGAGGTGGGCAAACCGAAGAAGGCGGCGCTCGCCAGATGGTGGGCGGAGATCGAGCGCTGGCGCGCCCGCAATTCGCTCGCCTATCGCCCGTCGCAGCGCGTGATCATGCCGCAATTCGCCGTCCAGCGCCTCTACGAGGCCACCAAAGGCCGCGACGTCTACATCACCACCGAGGTGGGCCAGCACCAGATGTGGGCGGCGCAGTTCTACGGCTTCGAGGAGCCGCATCGCTGGATGACCTCCGGCGGTCTCGGCACGATGGGCTACGGCCTCCCGGCGGCGATCGGGGTGCAGGTGGCGCATCCCGACAGCCTCGTCATCGACATCGCCGGCGATGCCTCGGTGCTGATGACCATGCAGGAGATGTCCACCGCCGTGCAGCATCAGCTGCCGGTGAAGATCTTCGTGCTCAACAACCAGTACATGGGCATGGTCCGGCAGTGGCAGCAGCTCCTGCACGGCAACCGGCTCTCGCACTCCTACACGGATTCGCTGCCCGATTTCGTGAAGCTTGCCGAAGCCTACGGCTGCGTCGGGCTGCGCGCCGAGCATCCGGCCGAGCTCGACGATGCGATCGAGGAGATGATCGCGGTCAAGATGCCGGTAATCTTCGACTGCCGCGTCGCCAATCTCGAGAACTGCTTCCCGATGATCCCCTCCGGCAAGGCGCACAACGAGATGCTCTTGCCGGCCGAGGCTTCGGAGGAAGCCGTCGCCGGCGCGGTGGACGAAACCGG
>DASWJZ010000230.1:0-2005 GCA_036396875.1 Propylenella sp. | reverse complement strand
GATGCGCGGCCGTGAGCCCGGCGCGGTCGAACACTTCGCCGTTTGCGGTGAGCCGGCCATGGAAGGCCACGCCGTACCACGACGCGGGCCCGACCTCGTCATAATCCGGGTCGCGCTGCGGGACGTAGCGCTTGCCGGCCACCTCGTACGGCTCGCCGAGCTGATAGTGGCCGCCGCCGCTCGGCGGGGTTTCATCCGGATCGATGACGCGCGGGCTCGGCGTCACGCCAAGATGCGGATCGCGTTCCGGCGTTTGCGGGAGCAGTGCCTGCTGCTGTTCAGGCGGCGGCCGGCGCGGCGCGATGTCGAGCGAGGCGGAATTCTCCTCGACCACCCCGAAGGCGGCTGCGATCGCCCGCTCGGGGTCGATGCGCGCGGCCGGGCTCGTCAACATGCCGGTCGAGCACCCCGCGAGCGGCGCGCACAACGAGACCACGGCAAGCGCACCGAAAAGACCGGCACGCGCAGACGGACCACGCGCCAGAATCAGACCGACCCCCTGCTTTCACCGGCCGTTCTTGCCCGCGCCTTCCAAGGCGCGGCCCGGCCGAACCTTTGCTACGCGCCGCCGACGACCTCCACGCCAACGGCCCGTCACGATTCCTTTACCAGAGTGCAATGGGAAGGCCAATCGGGGCGAAAACAAGGCGCGGCCGGATCCGGTTGACGTTGTCCGCGCCGGGGCGGAGACCGACGTTGGCGCCGCCGGAGCTGAGCCGGGCCAGCAGCGTTCCAGCAGCGTCATGCCCATTGCGCGGGCGCTGAACTCAAAGTAGCGTCCCCCAGGCCAAGCGGGGCTGTCGATCCGCCTGCTTGCGCTGCTTTCGACGCTCTACCCGGGCGACCCTGGACGAACGTTTGAAGCGCGCGAGCGGGCGTTGGTCAGTCGTGGGACATGCGCAACGATGGCTCGGCCACGGGAGCCCTGAACGACCGGGACGGCAATATCGCCGAAAGGGGGGAGTATGAGAACTATCCTGCAGCCGGCGGCGCTGATGCTTGCGACAATCGCGCTTTGTCTTGCGGGCGGCGACAGCGCCTCGGCTGCGCCGATCAAGTCGAAGGTCAACATCACCAAAGCCTTCGACGATTTGGATGGGGTCGTCGTCCGCGGCAACGTGACCTCGGCCAAACCCGCGTGCCTGAAGAACCGCCGCGTGCGGGTCTATCACGATGTGGACCCTCCGGGGCCAAGCCTGTACGACTTCTTCCTGGGCGAGGCGGTCACCAATGCCGAGGGAAAGTGGCGCCTCGCCAGCATGGAACATCCCGACAAGGTCTATGCCAAGGTCCTGAAGAAGAAACGGCCGGGCCGCGACTGCGGGGGGGACCGTTCACCGACCGAGCCGGTCGAAGTTCCGTAGCCCAGCTTCGAGCGACGGGTACGGAGGACGCGCGCCGCCGTTCTGCGACGGGGAAGTTCTTTGCGGCGACATCTCCTGTTCCTGAGCGGCCTCGCGCATCGCGTCCGCCCGGCGGGCCCGCCGGGCAGCCTTGAGGAACGAACGCGAAGAGGTTACATGCCGCTCGGGCGCCGATCGCAAGCCTTAAACGGCTCCGGAGGACACGCCCGATCCGGATGGGTGGCCGAGCGGTTGAAGGCACCGGTCTTGAAAACCGGCAGGCGGGAAACCGTCTCGTGGGTTCGAATCCCACCCCATCCGCCACTCCAGACCGGGCCCATTCCGGGCAGGCGCCGGCAGAGACGTCGCCGGCTTAATCCCGACTTATTCCCGCTATGCAATCGGGGGGTTGTGCGTATGTCCTTCACATCGCCAATCCTGCGCCCCATAGCTTGTCGCTGCCGGCCGAAAAGCCTACATCGACGGGCGTACCGCGCGGATCGACCGGATCGAAAGTCGGCTTCCGTATCCGCATTTGCGGGAATTTCCGAACCTCGCTGGTCTGGCTCGCGCCGGCAAATCCGGGTATGAGGCGAAAGGCCGATGCTGAAAACGAAGCCACGAAACAACAGGCACCGCCGTCCCGCGAGCGTGCTTGCGAC
>DASWJZ010000229.1:0-5212 GCA_036396875.1 Propylenella sp. | reverse complement strand
GGTGGAGACGATCGGTCCGTGAGGGGAAGGCTTCCAGCATCGATCGCCGCGGGGCTCGCGATGGCGCTTTTCGCGGGGCTGTTCTCGCTCACCACTGCAGCCGACCGGATCGAGCACCGCTACGGTCTCGGGCTGCTATTTCGGCTCCGAGGCCCTGTCGAGCCGCCGGCGGGGGCCGTCGTCGTCGCGCTCGACCGGGAAACGATGGCCTGGCTTCGGGCGGCGGAGGCCGAGCCGACCCGTGAGCATGCCCGGCTGCTTTCCTGCCTCCCGGCGAGCGCCCGTGGCGAGCTTGGCCGAGTCCGGGGTCCGGGCTCGATCCCCCGCGCCGTGCACGCCTGCCTCCTGGACGAATTACGCCGCATCGGCTTTCGTGCCCTCGTCTTTGACATCCTCTTCTCCGTCGAAGGCGCCGACGAGGACGATGCGCAGTTTGCGCACGCCCTGAGAGAACATGGCGCGACGGCGATCCTTGTCGGGTTCGAGCGCTCCACCGTTCGTGACGGACCATCCGAGCTGCTGGTGGAGCGGGAAGTCCAGCCTTTGCCGCTGTTCAGGGAGAGCGCCGCCGCGGCCGGGGCTTTCGTCGTGCCGCGGGCGGGCGGGCCGGTTTACGGCTATTGGCGGACCGTGCCGGGCTTCGAGTCCACGCCGTCTCTGCCTGAGGAAGCATTCCGGTTGCAGAGTTACCCGGAGGCGCATGACCGGCCGGATCTCCCGCGGTTCCGCTACCTCTGGCTCTACGGCCCGCCGGGCTCGATTCCGGCAATCTCGGTCCGCGAGGTTCTAGGCGGCGACGTCCCGGAGCAGATTTTAGGCACGGCGCCCCGCTCGGTTGCCTTCATCGGTGCATCGGATCCGAGCACGGCAGACTTTCCCGACTCCTTCCCGTCATTCTTTCGCGGCGTGATCGACGCGGGAATTAGCGGGGTGGAGCTCGCGGCCACCGCGTTTCTCAACTTGCGCGCCGGTGAAATCCTCCGCGGTCCCGCACCGGCGGCCGATGCGGCGTTCATTGCCGCCTTCGCTTTCGTGCTGGGATTCTTGGCCCGGGCGCGAAGCGGGCTGGGGATGCTCGCCGCCCCCGCCGCGGCGCTCGCCGCTTTCGTCGTCGCCGCCATCGCGTTCTCGCATTTCAGGCTGCTCCTGCCGGTCGGGACATTGGCCTTCGTCGTCGCGCCGCTGGCCTTCCTGCTGGCGGTCGTCATCCGCTACAGGTTCGCGCGGGCGCTGATCATGCGCCTCGCACCGGCCCCGGTAGCGCGGCGGATGCTGGCGAAGGCAACGGATCACCGCGATGCCGCCGTCTCCCACGAAGCGACGGTCGTGTTCTTCGACCTGATCGGATCGAGCGCCATCGGCGAGAAGATTCCGCCGGTGGATTTCAGCCAGCTGCTCAACGCCTATTTCGATACCGTGACGGCGGCGGTGGAGAGTCACCACGGGATGGTCAGCGGGTTCTCCGGCGATGGCGTCATGGCTGTCTTCACCGGCTCCAGCGCCGGCCAGAACCATGCCGTCCGGGCGTGCCGATCGGTCCTGGCGGTGGTGCGCGGAATCGCGGAGATCAACGAACGGAACTTGAAGCAGGGCCTGCCGCCGCTCCGCGTGAGGATCGGCCTGAACACCGGCAACGTCGCCGAGGGCGAGATCGGCGCGCGCGACCGCTTCAACTTCTCCGCCGTCGGGGATGTCGTCAACCTCGCTTCGCGCCTCGAACAGCTGGGAAAAGCGCTGTTTCCCGGGGAAGCGGACGTGATCCTTGTCGGCGGCGCGACCCACCGGATGGCCGATGGCGGTGGCCTGACCTTCATCGATTGCGGGACGCGGGCGATCCCCGGGCGCGAGCGCCCCGAGCAGGTCTACCGATTGTCCATTGATTGAAGATTCACCGGATTTGTCCCACAGTCGCTGGACGAGGGAAATCCGGTGTGCATGGCGCTCCAATCTGGTTGTGGCCGTTGGCGGCAATCGGCGGCCCTTTTGCCCGTCGCCTGGCTTTTCGCGGCTCTTGGAACGAGCACGGCACACGCTCAGGAGCGAACTGTCTGCGTCGCCGGCGCGCCGGGCGCGCCCTCCGTCTATATCGACTCAAGCGCCAGCGAGGTCGTAGTCGTCACGATCGAGGGGCGGGAGTTGAGTGCCGCGAGGAATCTGCTCCTCTGCCCCGGCGACGAGGTGCGAACCGGCGCCACCGGCCGTGTTGCGATCCGCTTCGAGGAGAAGCGGACGGTAATCCGGCTCGACGGAAACAGCCGAACTCGCGTCCTCTCCGGCGGCACCGGCAGCGCCGATGTCAGCCTGCTCTCCGGCATCCTCTATTTCGTGAGTTCGGTCCGCCGCCACTTCGAAGTGGAGACCCCCTATATCGTGGCGGGCATCGACGGCACCGAGGCGCTTGTCACCGTGCAGCCGGCCGGCGCTCTGGCGATGGCGGCCGTGCGCGAGGGGCTGGTGAGCGCCTATGACCGGGAGCACAGGGGCACCGGCGTCCTCGCGGTGTCGGGCGGCGAAGCCGCTTTTCGCTCCGCTGTCGTGCCCTTCCAGAGCGCACCCATTGCGGATTTGCCGCCGCCCTTCCGCGATCTTCTCATCGTCTCCGATTCGGCGGTCGACTGGGCGGTCTATTATCCCCCGATCCTGCTCGTCCGCGACGCCCGCCACCCGGCGATACGCGAGGCGCTGATCCTGCTTGCCTCCGGCGACCACGATCGCGCCGAGGCCGCGCTCGGCGATGCAGCCGGCGCGCCGGCCGCAGGCGCCGCATTGCGCGCGATCATCGCGGTGGCGCGCAACCGGATCGCCGAGGCGGAGCGCTGGTCGCGGCTCGCGCTTGAGGCCGATCCCGGCTTTGCGCCCGCCCATGTCGCCGCGTCATACGTCCGGCAGGCCGTCGGCGACCTCGATGGCGCGCTCGATCTCGCCGAAGCCGCCGCGGCGCTCGCTCCAGGCGATGCCTATGTCCTGGCGAGGCTGGCGGAACTGCAGATGACCATCGGCGACCGCCGCGCCGCGCTCGCCGGCGCGGAGGCGTCGCTCGCCATCGAGAGGCTGCCGCTTGCCCTTTTTGTCGCCGGGCTCGCGCAGCTTTCGGCCGCGCGTTATGAGGCCGCCGAGGCGCTGTTCGCGGAAGCGATAGAGATTGATCCGGAGGCGCCGCTGCCGCGGCTCGGGCTCGGCCTGGCCTTCATCCGCCAGGGCCGCACGGCGGCGGGCGCATGGGAGATCGAGCGGGCGGTCGCGCACGACCCGCGCAGGGCATCGCTCCGGACCTGGCTGGGCCGCGCTTATTTCGACGAGGATCTGGCGGCGAAGGCGGCGGAAGAGCTGCGGATCGCCAAGGAGGAGGACCCGGAGGATCCGACGCCTTATCTGTTCTCCGCGCTGGAGCGCTTTGCGGCGAACCAGCCGATCGATGCGCTGCGCGAACTGCAGGAGGCGGAAGCGCGCGGTCGGGCGCGCGGCGTCATCCGGTCGGAATCGGGGCTGCAGGAAGACGCGGCGACGCGCGGGGCGGCGCTTGGGCGCATCTATGACATCCTCAGCTTCGAGCAAATGGCCATCAACGAAGGTACGAAGGCGGCGGCGCGAGCGCCGGCCAGCCCCGCGGCGCACCGCTTTCTTGCCGATGCCTACCGGTCGCGGCGCGAGATCGAGATCGCGCAGACCAGCGAGCTGCTCCGTTCACAGCTTCTCAGTCCGCCGTCGAAGACGCCGGTGCAGCCGCAGGTGGCGGAGACCGGACTGGCGCTCCTCGACACGGCCGGGCCGGCGCGCGTGACGTTCGCCGAATTCTCGCCGCTCTTCGATTCGGACGGGTTCAGACTTGATGCGTTCGGGCTCTTGGGGACGCAGGAAACGCTGGCCGACGAGGCGGCCGCCACCCTGCTCTACCGTGGATTCTCGTTCAGCCTTGGGCAGTTCCACTACGAAACCGACGGCTACCATGCCAACAATCAGGTCGACCACGACGTGCTGAACGCCGTTACGACCCTGTCGGTCACGCCCTGGTTTGATCTTTTCGGGGAGTACCGGTGGCGGAACACGCAGTCGGGCGATCGTCGCGTGCTTTTCGACCTCGACGACTTTTCCGAGACGGCGGAGATCGATTTCGAGCGCGAGGTGTTCCGTCTCGGCTTCCACGCCATGCCCGGCGTCGGGCACGACGTCCTGGGCCTGTTCTCGCACGGGACGCTCGATACCGCCACCTTCGAGGACGTGCCGCCGTTCGGCTCGACCACCGACACCGACGAGACGATCGACGAGGGCCAGTTCCAGTATATCGGGCAGAGGGGCAGGCACAGCCTGCAGCTCGGCGGTTCCGTCTCGCATGTCGAGGGCGGCAAGGTCGTCGGCATTCTCTCGGATCTCGGCGACTTCTTCGTGGAGACGCCGATCGACGCCGACCAAGCGAACGCTTACGGCTACGCGACCCTCTTCTGGCCGGATGCCGTCGAGTGGACGCTCGGCATGAGCGTCGACCATGTCGACAACGAGGGCGCCTATACCCGGACGCGGGTCAATCCCAAACTGGGTGTGCGGGCGAATCTCACCGACGACATCACCATCCGCGCGGCCTATATCCAGACGCTGAAGCGGCGGCTCGTCGCCGACCAGACGCTCGAGCCCACCGCCATCGCGGGCTTCACGCAGTTCTTCGACACGTTCAACGGCACCGCGGCGGAACGCATCGGCGCCGGGCTCGACGTACGGCTGGCGGAGAATCTGTGGGTCGGCGGAGAGGCGACGCGTGACGACATGGACGTCCCCTCGTCCGCCGGGTCGAACATCGACGAGAATCGCATCGGCGGCTATCTCAACGCAACGTTCGGCGATTTCGCGTTCGCGTTCTCGCCGTCCTGGGAGCGGCTGGAGGCTGACGCTCTCTTCGTCGTCGACGAGCTCGACACGCTCGAGCTGCCGCTGATGGTGAGCTATTTCAGGGAAGGCGGCCTGTTCGGCTCGGTGCGCGGGAGTTTCGTCGTCCAGGACGGCGAGGAGGACGCGGAGCGCTTCAGCGACGAGTTCTTCGTGCTCGACGCCGTTCTCGGCTACCGCTTCCCGCATCAGCGGGGCGTCGCCAGCATCGAGGCGCGCAATATCCTCGACAGCAATTTCGGCTTCTTCGAGCAGAGCCTGGTCGATGACCTGACGGCCGAACCGCGTTTCGCGCGGGAGCGGACGGTTCTCGGACGTATCACTCTCAGATTCT
>DASWJZ010000228.1:0-11447 GCA_036396875.1 Propylenella sp. | reverse complement strand
CGGTGCGGCGCTGGCAGGCAAGGCAATGGCACATCGAGATGCGCACCGGCTCCCCCTCGCAGGTGACGCTCAGCTGTCCGCAGCTGCATGACGCGCGGCGTGTCGACATCTCAATCCCCGGCCGTCGTATACTTATACTTGATGCGGGCGCCGTAGAAATACGTGCCATCGAAGCCGTCCATGCATGCAGCGAAGGCGTACAGGAACTTGCTGTTGTCCACGATGCTGGCGGCCTGGTCGATCGGGATGATGGCGGAGGCGTGTTTGTCGGCATCGTTGAGTATCGTCTGGGCGACCATCTCCACCAGATCGACTTGATTGAGATCGTGGCGGTGCAGCACCAGGTGAAGATCGTTCTGGTCGCCACTTTGAAACGAGACCTTGAGGTCGATCATCCTCGCGCCTTGGGGAAGCGTGACGCCCGTCATAAAACACCCGTTGCCGCTCAAGGCGCCGTTCGACAAATTCGTTCCATAATTGACGGTCGAGGCGGTTCCCGTGGGAGCAAGGATAGCCGGGTGCAGGCTGAGAAAGCCGGTCTTCGTCTTGCTGTAGGTGAAATTGCTGCTGACGATGGCGAAGGCCGCGCTTCCGCACAGGAGCGCGAAGCCGCCGCCGACCAGCATCGCGCGGCTCTTCCGCGCAAGCGAACGCGGGATTCCAATCATGACGACCTCCCTTGATGCGCGGTCCATCTTGGACCGCCCCGGCGCGCCCGGTCTGGGCAGGCTATCATAACGCGACCCGACGGCGAAAAGCCGCGGCCAGACGGCCATGGGCGGCGCTCGCGATTGACAGGAGCGGGCACCCCACGTCAATTTCATCCCGGCCTCGACGCGAGGCCCGGGAGGAAAAAATCATGAAATGCTTCACACGCGCGGCGCTGCTTGCCGGCGCCGTTGGACTGGCCTTGACCGGCGCCGCCGTCGCGCAGGCCGACAAGCCGCTCACCATCCTGGCGTCCTCGCCGAACCAGGCGTTCCCCTTCTTCATTCACATGATGAAGCAGATCGAGGCCGAGGCGGATAAGCTGGGGAACATCACGATCACCGTGACCGACGGCCAGGACTCGACGCCGAAGCAGACCGCCGATGTCGAGGCGGCGGTGGCGCAGGGCGTCGACGGGATCGTCATCAGCCCGAAGGACGTGGACGCGATGGCGCCGGCCATTCAGGCGGCCGTCGATGCCGGCGTCCCCGTCGTCACCATCGACCGCCGCGTCGACAATGTGCCGGGCATCCTCGCCCATGTCGGCGCCGACAATGTCAAGGGCGGCGAAGCGCAGGGCAACCTTATTCTGGAGCTGTTCCCGGACGGCGCCAACGTCATGAACCTGCAGGGCCAGCCGGGCACGAGCCCCGCCATCGACCGCAATAAGGGCCTGCACAACGTGCTCGACACGGTGAAGGACAAGTACCCGATCGTCTTTGAGGACACCGCGAACTTCACCCGCGAGAAGGGCCTGTCGGTCACCGAGTCGGCGCTGGCCGGCATGGAGACCCCGCCGGACGTGATCGTGGCGGCCAATGACGATATGGCGCTCGGCGCCATCGAAGCCCTGAAGGGCCGCGACCTCATCGGCGAGGTGGCGGTCATCGGCTTCGACGCCCTGCCGGAGGCGATCGCTGCGATCCAGGAAGGCACGCTGACCGCCTCGATCGAGCAGCTGCCCGGCGGCCAGAGCCGCGGCGCGCTCGACACGCTCGTCGCCTTCCTGCGCGAGGGCGCGAAGCCGGCGGAGCAGGTAGTGCTTTTGACGCCGATCGCCATCACCAAGGACAACATCAACGAGGCCGAGCGCATCGGCGAGGTGCAGTAGACGACCTTGCTCCCCGCTCGCGAGAACCTTCTCCCCTTGTGGGAGAAGGTGCCGTTCGGCTCTGCCGGACGGCGGATGAGGGGTCGATGGTGGGGCCGCCGACTCCCCTCACCCGCCCCTTCGCGGAGCGATGGGGCACCCTCTCCCCACCCAACTCGGGTGTTCCCGAGTTGGGCATCGAATGCTGCGAAGTCGGAAACATCCGACTTCGCAGGGAAGAGGGTTGGCGCCTTCTTCGCCGGACGCCGCTCGTGACCGAACCGCTCCTTCGCATGACCGGCATCTCGAAACGTTTTCCCGGCGTGCAGGCGCTCGACAATGTCGATTTCGAAGTGGCGCCGGGCGAAATCCATGCGCTTCTCGGCGAGAATGGCGCCGGCAAGTCGACGCTGCTCAAGATTCTTTCCGGGGCGCAGAAGCCGGACGCCGGCGCCATCTCGTTCGCCGGCGAGGAGATCGCTCTCGCCTCCCCGCACGACGCCCAAAAACTCGGCATCGTGACGATCTATCAGGAGTTCACGCTCGCCCCGAACATGACGATCGCCGAGAACGTCTTCATCGGCCGCGAGCCGGGGCCGCGGCCCTTTATTAACTGGCGGAGGATGGCGGCTGATACGCACGCCATCACGGAGCGTCTTGGCCTGGAGGTGCGGCCGATGGCGCTGGTCCGCGACCTCTCGGTTGCCGAGCAGCAGATGGTTGAGATCGCCCGGGCGCTTTCCATGCGCTCGCGCCTGATCGTGATGGACGAGCCGACTTCGGCGCTCTCGTCGAGCGAGGTGCGGAAGCTTTTCCGCATCGTCCGCGACCTGAAGCGCGAGGGCCTTTCAATCATCTTCGTGACCCACCGCCTCGAAGAGGTGAGGGAGCTCTGCGACCGCTACACCGTGCTCCGCGACGGCAGGCTGGTCGGCAGCGGCAAGGTCGCCGACACGACGATCGACCGCATCATCCGCTCCATGGTCGGCCGCGAGGTGAGCGCTCTCTTTGCGCATCGCGAGGCGGCCGAGCCGGGTCCCGTCGCGCTCGAGGTGAGCGGGCTGACCCGGCGCGGCAATGCGCAGGACCCGCATGCCGTGGTGCTCGAGGACGTCAGCCTCTCGGTTCGCTGCGGCGAGATTCTCGGCATCGCCGGCCTGGTCGGCGCCGGCCGCACCGAGACGGCGCGTGCCATTTTCGGCGCCGATCCCTTCGACGCCGGGACGATCCGCGTCGACGGTGCCCCGGTCGCCATCGGTTCGCCGGAGGACGCCATTCGTCACGGCATTGGCCTCGTGCCGGAGGACCGCAAGCAGCAGGCGCTGTTCCTGGCCCTCGCCGTCCGCGTGAACCTCACCATGGCGGCGCTGGGCCAGCTCAGGAAATGGCGCTTCTTCGTCGACGAGGGCGCCGAGCGGACGATGGTCGAGCAGTACCGGCGCGCGCTCAACATCCGCATGGCGGGTCCGGAGCAGCTTGTCGTCAATCTCTCCGGCGGCAATCAGCAGAAGGTGGTTCTCGCGCGCTGGCTGGCGCTCCGCCCGAAGGTGCTGATCGTCGACGAGCCGACCCGCGGCATCGACGTCGGCGCCAAGGTTGAGGTGCACAATCTCCTCTTCGAGATGGCGGGGTCCGGCATCGCCATCATCGCCATCTCCTCCGAACTGCCCGAGATCCTGGCGATCAGCGACCGCATCGTGACGATGCGCGAGGGGCGCGTCACCGGCGAGGTCAGGCGCGACGCGGCGACCGAGGAGATGCTCCTCGCCATGATGACGCTGAACGTCGCGCGGGCGGCATAGACTGGGCGCGCGCGGGGCCGGGACGGGCGCAGGGGGGGAGATGCGGGCGATGACCGACGTGAAACGTGCCGAGCCCCGAGCCGACTTTTCGAGCGGGTTATTGAGCTTCCTTGCCCGCTTCGCCCCGCTCCTCTTCCTGGTCGTGCTGATGGCGGTTTTCGCCGTCATGGAGCCGCGCTTCCTGACGCCGCTCAACCTCTTCAACGTCATGCGCCAGGTGTCGATCGTCGGGCTGCTTGCGGTCGGCATGACTTTCGTCATCCTTACCGCCGGCATCGACCTCTCGGTCGGCTCGCTGCTGGCGCTCTGCGGCCTCGCGGCGGCCGCGGTCGCCAAGGGCGGGTTCCAGGAGCGCTTCTCGGTCGGCGCCGGCGCCGAGGCGGCCGGCTACGGCTGGGAGCTGGCGGTGCTCGTTGCCATCGCGGTCGGCCTCGCCGGCGGCTTCCTGCAGGGCCTCGCGATCACACGGCTGAAAGTGCCGCCCTTCGTTGTCACGCTCGGCGGCATGTCGGCATTCCGCGGCGCCGCGCTGCTCTTCGCCGGCGGCGGCCCGATCAGCGGCTTCACGCCGGACTACACCTGGTGGGGCCAGGGGCGGATCGGGCCGGTGCCGGTGCCGGTGATCATCTTCGTCGCCTTCGCCATCCTCGCCCATATCGTGCTGCGCTACACGCGCTACGGCCGACAGGTCTATGCCGTCGGCGGCAATCCGGAGGCGGCGCGGCTGTCGGGGCTGAACGTCCGGCGCGTCACGCTCAGCGTCTACGTCATCATGGGCTTCTTCGCCGGCCTCGGCGCCTTCGTGCTGTCGGCCCGGCTGAACTCGGCCGAGGCGGTGGCCGGCACCGGCGTCGAGCTGACCGTCATCGCCTCGGTCGTGATCGGCGGCACCAGCCTGTTCGGGGGAGCCGGATCGATCTTCGGCACCGTGATCGGCACGCTTCTGATCGGCGTGCTCCTGAACGGTCTCGTGCTGATGAACATCTCCTCCTACATCCAGCAGATCATCATCGGCGTCATCATCGTGCTGGCGGTCGCCTTCGACACGTTTGCCAAGTCGCGGCGCCGCACGGGGTAGCGCCGCGCGCCCTCGATCGCGCCTCTCCCGGCCTCGGCGGCGGAACCTTAAGCGTTCCGCCGCGTCATGCGCCGAGCCAAAGACTCAGCTGTCGTAAGCGCAGCAGATCGCCCGGATGAACAACGGCGCGCCAATCGCTGCGATCAGCATGTTCACCAGCGTCGCTGCCGCCGGGAACATGCCGGTCAGGACCAGCGACACCAGGATTGCGACGATGAACAGCCCGATCATCAGCACCAGGGTGGCAAGCCAGCAGCGCCGGATGCAGGCGAGGTAGCGGTCGAAGCTCCACTCGCGCTGCTCCTCCACCGCGCCCCTACAGCAGCAGACGCATACCGCAAGGACCGACCCGAGGATCATCAGGTAGAGGAGATCCGGCCCGACGCGGTTGAAAACCCACCACCACAGAAAGCCGAACACGATCGTGAAGATCAGTCTGATTACATGGATCATGAGCATTCCCCTTCATAGGGGCGAAGCGAACCACGTCGACTTCATTTTATGCGCGGACAGGACTTCGCTTACCCCGTTCCACCGGATGCTCATTTTAGTTGATTCGGGCCGCCCCGGCGCCAAAACTTCAACCTCTCTTTGAGTGAGGTTAACACGGCCTCGAACCGCCATGGCGGCGCTTCGCTGGCCGCATTTCGCATCCTTTCGTCCGGCCGGCCGGCCCTCCCTTAACGGCTTGATTGCGCATCCGGGCGCGGCGCGCACCCTACTCGCGTCGGCTGCGGCATCGCCCGGTGCGGTGCCGGCACTGCCTGGGCCGAGGCTGGCGCGGTCTGCCCCCTCGGCTTAGCGGATCCGCCGCGCCGCGCTGGTCGGGCCTGCAGTTGGGCGGCCGGACCTCCACGTTCATGCCGATGCGCCCTCGCCGAGTCGCTGATGACGGAACGGTGCCCATGCAATAAGCTGAAGCTGCGAAAGCCTTCCGGCACATTTCGACCGAGCGTGATATACATGGCCGGTCGACCTGTTCTTCGGCGGCAAAGGGGATCGGGTTCGCCATGCAGGTGTCACGTCAACGGCTGCAGTCGCTCGGACGATTGGGGCTGATCTTGTGTAATGCTGTCGTGGCGCTCCTGCTCGTGGCTACCGGCGCGCTGACGTATCTTGAATCCGGATGGGCGAAGCCGCGCTTTCGCGAGCCGGCGGATGCCTTCTGGAGCGGCAGTATTGGCACTGAGGTGATGCCGCTGGCGGCGGCGCTGGTGCTGCCGTCGCTGGCGCCGCAACACTTTCAGCCCGCCGGTCCCGAGGCCGGCGATTGGATCGAACAGTTCGGCTTCCTGCCGAATCCGGACGACCCGTACGGCTTCCCGATCGGTTTCACCGTCGCCAACTACCGTCCCCAGACCGGGGCGCCGTCAGCCACGCCCTTCGTCGGCTTCACCTGCGCGCTCTGCCACACGACCGGCATCCAGACGAGCGAGAACGAGGCGCCGCGCGTCGTCAGCGGGCCGGGCAGCGTCTCGCTCAACATTTTCGCCTGGGTGGACGCGCTGCAGGCCGCAATCATCGAGCGCGCGCCGCCGGCCGGCGGCGGCATCATCGACCGGGCTGATCCGCCGCCCTACCGGCTTTCCGCGGGCCAGATCATCGAGGCCTATGAGCGCGAGGCCGGGAGCAGGCTCCCGATGTCGGAGCGGCTCATGGTCGGGCTCTGGCTGGCGCAGTTTCGCGCCCGCATCGAGGCCGCGATGCCGCAATACGGCGAGCCGTACGGAAACGGTCAATCGCGGGACGAGACGATCACGCCGACCGGGCCGACCCGCACCCAGCCGTTCCGCGTCCTGATACGATCGCTGGTTCACCGGCCGGGCACGGACATGAAAGTCTACAGCAAGATGGCCACGGTGTTCTCGGAGGACTGGCGGCCGCGCGCGCAATTCGACGGGTCGATCGCCGACATCGCCTCCCGAAGCGCATTCGCTGCGCTGGCGCAGGGAGCGACGGCCGTCAACCTGGCGAAGCCGGAGATCGCCCACAACATCAGGGCGGCGAGCGCCTATACGGCCACGCTCCGGTCGCCCGCCTTCGCGGAGGTGTTCCCGCGGCAGCCGACCGCCGATGCCGCCACGCTGACCCTTGGCCGCGAGGTCTACCAGGCGCATTGCTTCGGCTGCCACGGCGACCGGGCGGCGGATGGAGGCTGGACCGACGGCCCGCGCACCAACACGATCATCCCGCTGTCCGAGATCGGCACCGATCCTGAGCGCGTGACATTCCGCTATTACGGCGAGCTGCCGGGGCTGACGCATGCGCTTTTCGACACGCACCGCCAAGGTGCACCCTTTGTAGCGGCGGATCCGCACAAGAGGCACCCCTTCCGCTTCGACCGGAAGGAAATCTACCCGCTGCCGGGCGAGGAGGACGACGTTGCGGCGCGCGGCTACATTGCGGGCCCGATCGACGGCGCGTTTTTGCGGGCGCCCTATTTGCACAACGCGAGCGTCCTCTCGCTTGCCGAGCTCATCAATCTGGAGCCGCGGCCCGCCGTATTCTTCCGTGGCCGAAACCTCTACGATCCGAACCGGGCCGGCTTTGTCTCTCCACCGGAAGCGGATGCAAAACGCTATTTCAAGTTCGACACGGCCACCATCGGCAACGCCAATACGGGCCACGATTATCCGTGGGCGTACGACGATCCGTCGCGCTCGGAGACCGACCTTCGCGCCTTGCTAGAATATTTGAAGACGCTTTGACCAGCGAGGCCCGACCAGTGACGACCGAATCGCCCCACCACATCACGCTTGGCCAGTTCACGGCGGTGTTCGTGCCGTCCGGGTTGCTGCTGGCCTGGGCCATGCTTGCGCCGGAACTCGGCGGCGACCTCGACCTCGGCCGCACCCGGTTCACGATATGGGTGGTGGTGTTGCTGTTGGTGCCGTCTCTTGTGCTCTATCTCTTCCGAAGCGTCAGCCAGAGGATCGCCAATCTCTCGTACCTGCTGTGGACGGCAGCGCTCCTCGTCTTCCTCGTCCATACCTATTGGGGAGTCTTCTACTACTACCGCACGATTGGCGCGGCCTTCGTTGGGCAGGGAGCCGCTATATTCATTCCCAACTTCACGCTGCTGGTGATTTGGCTCATCGATACGGCGCTGCTGTGGCTCGCGTCTGAAAGCCGCGCCCGCACGCTCTTCCACGTCATTGTGCGAATCGCATTCTTCGTGCTGTTCGCGCTCGACATGATCGTGGGACGGATCGGGGCTGCACAAATACTTGGTTTCGTCTTCGTCGGCGTGCTGGCGGCGGCCGGCCTAGCTCGCTTCGTCACGGCCCGCGTTCAGGTCTCCGAAGGGAGACCTCTGTAAGTGCAGGAAACGACCACGAAAGCTATCGTGCGCGGATTGATGAACTGCGACTATCTCTGCCCCGGTCTCCGGCGGGACTGCCTTCAATGACGGATACCGTCCTACTCACCGGTATTTCGGGTTTTCTCGGCGGACATGTGGCGATGGCGTTGCTGCAGGCCGGCTTCAACCTGCGCGGCACTGTGCGCAGCAAAGGCAAAGCGGAGAAGGTGCGTGACACGCTTGGCCGGCATGGCGCCGACATTTCCCGGCTGCAGATCGTCGAGCTCGACCTGACGCGCGACGAGGGATGGCGCGAGGCCGCTAGCGGCTGCCGCTATCTTCAGCATGTCGCCTCGCCCTTTGTCACCTCGATGCCAAAGGACAAGGACGAGCTGATCCGTCCCGCCGTGGAGGGCACCGCGCGCGCCGTCAACTTTGCGCTGGCCTCCGACGTGGAGCGCATCGTCCTGACTTCGTCAGCGGTCGCAGTTTACTATGGGCATCCGAAAAGCCGCACCGCGCCGTTCACCGAGGCCGACTGGACCGTGCTCGGCCGGCCTGGGGTAACGGCTTATACTGAATCCAAGACACTGGCCGAACGAAAGGCCTGGGAACTCGCCGAAGCGGCGGGGCGCCGCAAAGATCTCGCGGCCATCAATCCCGGTTTCATGTTCGGCCCTTTGCTCGACGACGACCCCGGAACCTCCGGCGCCATCATCCAGCGTCTGCTCAATGGCTCCTTCCGTGCCGCCCCGAAGATCGCAATGCCGATCGCGGATGTGCGCGACGTCGCCGCGGTGCATCTTGCTGCGATGAAATCGCCAGAGGCCGGCGGGCGCCGCTACCTGGTGGCGGCGGATACCTTGACCATCAAGCAGATCAGCGACGAGCTGCGCGCCGTTTTTCCCGGCCACAGGTCAAAGCTGCCGCGTTTCGAAGCGCCCAACTGGGTCGTCCGGCTCCTCGCGCCTTTCGACCCCGATATCCGCGACAATATCGAAGAGCTGGGCCTCTTCCGGCGCCTCGAATCAACGTCGGTCGGCCAACTCCTCGGCCGTGACCTGACGACGGCTCGCCGCGCCGCCGCGGACATGGCGCATAGCCTCGTCGCGCAAGGACTGGCGTGAACCCTCTTGGCGGAGGAGGCGGCGCATCTGCCGCGCCGTCCCTCCCCCGGCGCCTCTCATGCAGAGCTGCGATCGCGTGCTCCTCCCCCCTTGATTGACTCGACCCGGCAAGCTGGTATCACTCCGCGCGCAATCCGGATCGGGTGGCGGACAGGGCTTCGCGGCGCGGCCCGCGGAGCGCGTTTTCACGGCGGGATTTCTAGAGATGGCGGTCGACCAGGCGCTGATGGCCACTGCGATCCGCGTCCTTGCGATGGACGCGGTCGAGAAGGCGAAATCCGGCCATCCCGGCCTGCCGATGGGCGTCGCCGACATCGCCACCGTGCTCTTCGCCAAACACTTGAAATTCGACGCCGCCGACCCGCACTGGCCGGACCGCGACCGGTTCGTCCTTTCCGCCGGCCACGGCTCGATGCTCCTTTATTCGCTGCTCTATCTCACCGGCTACGCGGACATGCCGCTCGACGAGCTGAAGCGCTTCCGGCAGCTCGGCTCCAAGACCGCCGGCCACCCCGAATACGGCCACGCCGCCGGCATTGAAACGACGACCGGCCCGCTCGGCCAGGGGCTCGGCAATGCGGTCGGCATGGCGATCGCCGAGCGATTGCTGAACGCGCAGTTCGGCGACGCGCTGGTCGACCACCGCACCTACGTGCTCGCCTCCGACGGCGACCTGATGGAGGGGATCAGCCAGGAGGCGATTGCGCTCGCCGGCCACCTGAAGCTCAACCGGCTGATCGTCATCTTCGACGACAATTCCGTCACCATCGACGGCCCGATTTCGCTCTCCGACTCCACCGACCAGGTGAAGCGCGTCGAGGCCTCGGGCTGGCGCGCGATGCGGATCGACGGGCACGACCCGGCGGCGATCGACCGGGCGTTGACCGAGGCGAAGACGAGCGACCGGCCGGTGCTGATCGCCGCGAAAACCGTGATCGGCAAGGGCGCGCCGAAGAAGGCGGGCACGGCGTCCAGCCACGGCTCGCCGCTTGGGGCGGAGGAAATCGCCGGCGCCCGCGCCGCCTACGGCTGGACGCATGAGCCTTTTGTCGTGCCGCGGGAGATCGTCGATGCCTGGCGCATTGTCGGGGCGCGCGGGAAGGACGGGCGCGAGGCCTGGGGAAAGCGCCTCGCCGGCGCCGACGCGTCGCTGCGGCGGGAATTTGAGCGCCGCATCGCGGCAAAACTGCCGCCGACGCTCGACGAGGCGATTCTCACGCTGAAGCGCGGCTATGCCGAGAACCCCGTGACTGTTGCGACGCGCAAGGCGTCGGAGCTGGCGCTCGATGCGATCAACGCGGCGCTGCCGGAGACGGTGGGCGGCTCCGCCGATTTGACCCCCTCCAACAATACGAAGTCGAAGGGGCTCGACGATGTCGCGCCGGGAAAATGGAGCGGACGCTACATCCATTTCGGCATCCGCGAGCACGGCATGGCGGCGGCGATGAACGGCATGGCGCTGCATGGCGGTCTCATCCCCTATGGCGGCACCTTCCTGATCTTTTCCGACTATTGCCGGCCGGCAATCCGCCTCGCCGCGCTGATGGGAACCGGCGTCGTCTTTGTCATGACGCATGATTCGATCGGCCTCGGCGAGGACGGGCCGACGCATCAGCCGGTCGAGCAACTCGCGGCGCTCCGCGCCATCCCGAACCTCCGCGTCTACCGACCCGCCGACGCGGTCGAGACGGCGGAGTGCTGGCAGCTCGCGCTGCACGCCCGCGATCGCCCGAGCCTGATCGCGCTGACCCGGCAGAATCTCGCGCCGGCGCGCCTGGCCTACGCCGAAGAGAACCTTTGCTCGCGCGGCGCCTATGAGGTCGCGCCCGCCGCTGGCGAGGCGGCGGTCAGCCTCTTCGCCACCGGCTCGGAGGTCGGCATCGCGATCGAGGCGAAGAGGCTGCTCGGCGAGCGCGGCATTGCCGCTCGCATTGTGTCGGTGCCCTGCTTCGATCGGTTCTTCGAACAGGACGAGAGCTATCGGACGGCGACGATCGGTTCGGCGTCCGTCCGCGTCGGCATCGAGGCCGCCGTGCGCCAGGGCTGGGACCCGATCATCGGAACGGACGGCATCTTCATCGGCATGACGGGATTCGGGGCGAGCGCCCCTTACGAGCATCTTTATCCGCACTTCGGCATCACCGCTTCCGCCGTGGTCGATCAGGTGGCGCGCCGCCTCGACCACATAGAGATCGCGGCGGACGGCCGCCGGAGCCACGAAGCGAATCTGAGAAGGAGAGGCTGATGGCCGTTCGCGTCGCTATCAACGGGTTCGGCCGCATCGGCCGCAATGTCCTGAGAGCAATCATCGAGTCGGGCCGGACCGACATTGAGGTCGTGG
>DASWJZ010000227.1:0-12126 GCA_036396875.1 Propylenella sp. | reverse complement strand
TCCGCCTCGATCTTGCGGACGACGAGACCGAGCTGGTCCATGTGGGCGAAGAGCATCACGCTCGGTGCGTCTTCGGCGCCGTCCATCGTGGCGATGAGATTACCGAGCCGATCGGATCGCGAGGTAATGCCGAGCGCTTTCAGCTCGGCGGCGAGGCGGCGGCGCACGCGGCCCTCATAGCCGCTGAGGCCAGGGATCAGCATCAGCTCCATGAGAAGCGTGCGCAGGCGATCCGTCATTTCCGGCATAAGGACCATCGTCAGCTCCCGCGCGCCAGCCGCGCGAGGCGCATGAACTCAACCGCCCGTTCGGGATCGACCGGGTTCCACGTGTTGCCGTCGACCTTGAGCGAGGAGCCGACGATGCAGCCGTCGGCGACGCGCAGCACATCGCCGACCGTCGCATGCTTCACCCCCGTATTGGCGAGCACGGGCGTATCGGGAAGCGCCTTCTTCACGGCCTCCAGATCCGACATCGCCGCCGCCTCGCCGGTCATCGCGCCGGAGACGAGCACGGCGTCGGGAATGCTGGAGAAGACGGCGCTCCGGGCCCGATCGGCGAGGCTCCGCCGGTCGAGCGACCAGGCGAACTCCGCCGAGACGTTGTAGAGCACGGCGAGGTCGGGGCGGCCGAGGCGGTCGCGATAGCGCAGGGCTTTACCGGCATCCGGCGCCCATACGCCCATGTCCGAGGCGTAGGTTCCCGTCATGATCTCGCGCACGAAAGCCGCCCCGGTGGCGGCGGCGAGCGCCATGGTGCTCATCGGGTCCCAGAGCACGTTTACCCCGAAGGGGACGCCGATCTCCGGGCGCAGCCTGCCGATGACATACGCCATTGTCGCCGTCGACGCGGTGTCCACCTTGAGCTCGTACGGCCGGTCGTTCTCGTTGCCGAACATCACGGCGTCGAAACCGGCATCCTGGAGCGCGGCAAGGTCCTTCGCGGCGCCCCCGACCAGGCCCTCCAGGCCCGCCTCCGCATCATAGAGCGGCGTGCCGGGAAGGGCGCCGAGATGGATCATGCCGATCACCGGTTTGACGGCGCCAAACACGTTCCTGAAGGCCTGGGTCATCGTCTCGCGGGAAGGTTTCGGTCGGGTGCGGGCGGCCAAGACTAGCATCGGCCCGGCCCGCTGCCCATTGCCGAGCGGCGTCCGGGAGCGTTGCCATCGCACCCTTAGAATGACACGATGCCGCCGCTCAGACGGAATTCGTATGGCAGGGGCAATCGACGCGGCGGGATGGCTGAAGCGGACTTCCTGGACATTGAACGGGTCACCGCCGGCTACGGCGGCCCGCCCGTCTTGCGCGACGTGTCGCTCTCCGTCAGCGAGGGCGAGCTTGTGGCCCTGCTCGGCTCGTCGGGGTGCGGCAAGACGACCCTGCTCCGGACCGTCGCCGGTTTCGGCCAGCCCTCGTCAGGTGCGATCCGGGTGGCAGGGCGGGACATCACCCGGCTGCCGCCCGACCGCCGGGACATGGCGATGGTCTTCCAGTCCTACGCGCTGTGGCCGCACATGAGCGTCCGCCAGAATATCGGCTATGGATTGCGGCTGCGGCGGGTGCGGCCGGAGAAGATCGCGGCCAAGGTCGACGACATCCTGGCGATGCTGTCGCTCACCGGGCTCGGCGAACGGAACGTCACCGCGCTCTCGGGAGGGCAGCGGCAGCGTGTCGCTCTCGGCCGCGCACTCGCGGTCGACCCGCGCATTCTGCTGCTCGACGAGCCGCTGTCCAATCTCGACGCGCGCATCCGGCAGAACGTCCGCCACGAAATCCGCGCGCTACAGCGCCGGCTCGGCATTACCGCCATCCACGTCACGCACGACCGCGAGGAGGCGATGGTCATGGCCGACCGGATCGTCATCCTGAATGGCGGCCGCATCGAGCAGGAAGGCGCGCCGGAGTTGGTCTATAACGAGCCTGCGACCTCCTTCGTCGCCAAATTCATGGGCGCCGAGAATGCGATCGACCTGCCGGCGGTCGTGCATGCGGACCGGATCGATTTTCCGGCCGGCCCGAACAACGATCCCGCCAGCCTGCAGCGGCGCGGCGGCCTTCCCGGGCTGCCACGCGGAGCGGGCGCCCGCCCGATCCTCACCGCCTATTTCCGCAGCGAATCGGCGGAGCTTGTCGGCGCCTCGACCGCGGCGGCGCCGCAGGCGTCGGCGGATGGCGCGATCATGCTTTCCGGCCATGTCATCCACGTGTCGTATCCGGGCGGTAGCTGGCGCCACACGGTGCAGGTTGGCGAGCAGGAGTTTCATGTCGACGCTCCCGCCCGTCACGCGCCGTCACAGGCGGTGCGCATTCGGCTCCCCGCCGAGGCGGTTTTTCTCTTCCCGCAGGCGGGCGGCGGAACGGTTCCGCCATCAGAAGCCGAGCCAGGCGGGAAGGCGCCTGCGGCAGAGGCCCGAAGGGAGCCGGCGCGTGCAAACTGAAGTCTTTGGTCAGAAGAAAGGGAGGAACAGATGATGAGAAGAACTTTGCTGGCCGGCCTCGTCGCCGGTGTGCTGCTGCCGGCCGGCGGCGCCGCGCTGGCGCAGGAGCTGACCGTAATCTCCGCAGGCGACCAGAATATGGTCGACTACATCAACGAGTACCTTGCGCCCAAGTTCGAAGCCGACAATCCCGGCGTGACGGTGCGCGCCGTCGGCACCGGTCCCGGCGACGCCGGCTCGCAGCTGATCTATGAGCGTCTCGCTGCGCAGGCGGGAGCCGGCACCGCCCAGGCCGATTTCGACGTTGCGGTCGTGCATCAGAAGATGGCCGGGCAGATGGTCGAGGAAGACCTCCTCGCCAACTACCGCGACAAGATCGAGACGGGCTCCCTCGTCAGCCGCGACACGGCGGATATGGCGCTTGGAACCGACGTGCGCGGCTTCGTCATGCCGATGTTCCACAGCCAGACGGCGCTCGCCTACAACCCGACGCTCGTGCCGAACCCGTCCAAGGACTTCAACGAGCTGGTCGCATGGGTGAAAGAGAATCCGGGACAGTTCGGCTACAACGGCATCAAGGGCGGCATGTCCGGCGTGGCCTTCGTCATGGGCTGGATGTACGCCTTCACGAACGATGCCCAGCAGCTGATGAACGGGCCGTTTGACGCCAGCGTCTCCGACGACTGGGACGAGGCGCTGGCGAGCCTCGCCGAGTTCAACAAGAACGTCACCTTCACACCGGGCAATGCCGGCACGCTCGACATGCTGAACCGCGGCGAGATCGCCATGGGCCCGGTCTGGGTCGACATGTTCTACACATGGCAGTCCGATGGCCGGCTGAGCCCGGACCTGAAGCTCGCGCTGATCGGGCCCGGCCTGCCGGGGCAGCCAATGTACTACGTCGTGCCCGAGAAGGCGCCGAACAAGGACCTGGCCGAGAAGTTCGTCGCCCTCGCGACGGGGCCGGAGGTGCAGGCGGAAGGCATCGTCAAGCGCTTCAACTGGTACCCGGGCATCGACGCGGAGCATGTGCGCCCGCAGCTCGACCAGGCGACCTGGGACAAGTTGTTTGTCGACGTGACCCCGCAGGATCTGGCGGAGAAGGGGAAGCCGTTCCCGATCGCCCCCTACTTCGATCAGATCCTGGAGGCCTACGAGCGGCAGGCGACCAACTGACGTCAACATAGCAAGGGCCGCCGCTCTGCGGCGGCCCCATCCGACATGCCCGCCCGGATTTTCGGTCTGCTGCTCGTCCTGCCGGCGCTGACGACGATCGCGCTGCTTTTCGCCTATCCGCTCGCCTATTCAGTCGTCACGGCATTTGAGGCGGGCGGCGATTGGGGGCTGGCGAATTTTATCAAGTCGTTCGAGCTCTACCGCAGCGACATCGTCTTCACCTTCCTGATCGTCGGGTCGTCGGCGCTCTTGATCGGGCTCCTTTCAGTTGCCATCGGCGGCTACCTCACGCTCGGTGGGAGCCCTGCCGCGATTGCGATTCTGCGCTGGCTCTATCGCTGGCCGCTCTTCATCCCCTTTATCGTCGCCGGCCAGCTGATGCGCACGTTTCTCGCCAAGAACGGCATGCTGAACAATACGCTGACCGAGATCGGCCTGCTGACGCCGCTGCAGACGGTCAGCCTTCTCGACTGGCGCGGCATCGTCATCACCTTCGTCTGGAAGCAGACGCCGTTTGTCGCCCTCTTGGTCGCGGGAGCCATGGCCTCGCTCGACCGCTCGATGATCGAGGCGGCGCGCAACCTTGGCGCCTCCCGGCCGCGAATCCTCGTCGAGATCATCGTCCCGCAGGTGCGGCAGACGCTGCTGGTCGGGCTGATCCTGAGCTTCGTCATCATGATGTCGGTGCTGTCGGTGCCGCTGATGATCAACGCCCAGTCGCCGACCATGATCACCGCCAACATGGCGTTCCGCATCAACGCCTACGGCGATTACGGCGTGGCGAATGCGCTCGGTCTGATCTCCTATCTGATGACCGGCGCCGTCTCCTGGATCTATCTGCGCTACGCGGTGCGCGAGCAGGGGGAGCGGCCGTGACCGCGGCGGCGGGCACGCTGCCTCGCGGCTTCGAACCGCTGGACCGGGTGCGGGCGCTGGCGGGCTCGCCGACGCTCGCCTGGCTCGTCCGCGGCGTGCTGCTCGGTCTCCTCGCCTTTGCGATCTTCGGCCCGCTCTTGAACATGCTTTTATGGACGGTGACCGAGCGATGGTATTTTCCGCACAAGCTGCCGCTGGAATATGGCTTCAGCTTTTGGCAGCGGGTGTTTGCGCCGCGCGGCGGGGCGATCGAATCGCTCGTCAACAGCATTGTCATCGCGCTCGGCACGGTAGTGCTGTCGCTTGCGATGGCGCTTCCCGCGGGCTACGCGCTGGCGCGCCTCAAGCTTCCGTTCCGCAGCCTGATCCTGCTCGCATTCCTGCTGCCGCAGGCATTTCCGAACCTGCCAGTCTACATCAACATCGCGCGCATCTTTTACCAGTTCGGCCTGAACGGCACCTATATCGGCGTCGTCCTCGTCCACACGACCCACGGCCTCGTCTACGCGGTCTGGATCGCGACCGCCGCCTTTGCGGCGGTCGACAGGGAACTGGAGGAGGCGGCACGCAGTATCGGCGCGGGAGCCCTGCGGACGTTCCTGACGATCACCCTGCCGCTCGCCGCGCCCGGCATCTTCGCGAGCGCGATCTTCGTCTTCCTGGAATCGCTCGACGAGTTCACCGGCACCTACTTCGTCGGTGCGCCCGACGTGCAGACCCTGCCGCTGCTCCTCTACAGCGCGAGCGCCGGCGGCAATTACCAGATCGCCTCGATCACGGCGCTGATCCTGCTGGTTCCCTCGATCGCCTTCATGTTCGTGGTGGAGCGCTTCATCCGCGCCGACGTGCTCGCTCGCGTCGGGCGCTGAAGCGAGGCCGCCGGCGGCGCTATTCGGCCACGCCTCTGACGCCTGCCGCGGCGGCGTCGCCGAGATAGTCGAGCGCGGCCTGAACGCCGCCTCTGCTGTGCGGCACGCCGGCAAGCGCGAGTCCCATCTCAACCCCCGACAGCGTGCCCGCCAGCATCAGATCGTTGAAATCGCCCAGATGGCCGATGCGGAAAACTTTGTCGGAAAGCTTTGAGAGGCCGCTGCCGAGCGACATGTCGAAGGCGGCGGATATGGCGGCGCGGAGACGGTCGGCGCTGTGACCCTCCGGCATGAGGACCGCGGTGAGCGAACTCGAATAGTGCCGCGGCTCGCGGCAGAACACTTCGAGCCCCCAGGTCCTGACCGCGCGGCGCGTGGCTTCGGCGTGGCGGTCGTGCCGGGCGAAGACGTTGTCGAGCCCTTCCTCGTGCAGCATGTCGATCGCCTCGGCCAGCCCGTAGAGGAGGTTGGTGCCGGGGGTATACGGGAAGAAGCCCTTCCGGTTCGCCGGCAGCATCTCGTCCCAGGACCAGAACGACTTCGGCAGCTTGGAGGACTTCGCGGCGGCGAGCGCCTTGTCGCCGACGGCGTTGAAGGAGAGCCCCGGCGGCAGCATCAGGCCCTTCTGCGACCCCCCGACCGTCACGTCGACGCCCCACTCGTCGTGGCGGTAGTCGATGGAGGCGAGCGAGGAGATCGTGTCGACCATCAGGAGCGCCGGATGGCCGGCCGCGTCAATCGCCTTGCGGATCTCGCCGATCTGCGTCGTGCAGCCGGTCGACGTCTCGTTGTGGACGACGCAGACCGCCTTGATGGCGTGCGAGCCGTCGTCGCGCAGCCGGGCCTCGATGCCGGCAGGATCGGCGCCGGCCCGCCAGTCCCCCTGCATGAACTCCGGTTCGAGCCCGAGACGCGCCGCCATGGTTTTCCACAGCATGGCGAAATGCCCGGTCTCGTACATCAGCACCTGATCGCCCGGCGACAGCGTGTTGACGAGCGCCGCCTCCCACGCTCCGGTTCCGGATGCGGGATAGATGAAGACCGGCCCGGCGCATCTGAAGATCGTCTTCATGCCTTCGAGCACGCGCTGCCCGAGGCGGCCGAATTCCTCGCTCCGGTGGTCCATCGTCGGCATGGCCATGGCGTGCAGGATCCGGTCCGGCACGTTGGTGGGGCCGGGAATCTGGAGAAAGTGGCGGCCGGCCTGACGCATGGAGGAAATCCCCTTGGGTTCGCCGCGGCATCGCCACTGGCGCTTCAGACTGAATTATGCATGCATTATTTTTGTCAAGCCTCGCCCACGCCCGGACCGGAATGCCGTCCCCTTCAACCACGTCTTCCTTAGAGAATCGACTCCGCCGCGCGCTGAAGGGCGAGGTTGCGTTCGACCCTCTTACCCGCGGGCGCTACGCCACCGACGCCTCGTTCTACCAGGTGATGCCGCGTGGCGTCGCCGCCCCGCGGGATGCCGACGACACGGCGGCGGCGCTGGCGATCGCACGCGAGGAGAGCGTGAGCGTGCTCGCGCGCGGCGGCGGCACGTCGCAGAGCGGGCAGACCGTCAACGACGCGCTCATCCTCGACACGACGCGCGGCTTCGACCGGATTGTCGAGATCGACGCACCGGGCCGGCGCTGCGTCGTGGAGCCGGGCGTCGTGCTCGACGAGCTGAATCGCGCGCTGCGGCCCTACGGGCTGTGGTTCCCGGTCGACGTATCGACGGCGTCACGGGCGACGATCGGCGGGATGGCGGGCAACAATTCCTGCGGCACCCGCTCGATCCGCTACGGCACGATGCGCGACAATCTGATCGCGATCGACGCCCTGCTCGCCGACGGCACGCCGCTCCGTTTCGGCCCGGTGGACCGGACCGAGGCGACCCGCGACAGGGACGGCGCCGACCGGGGCCTCTTCGGCGACCTCCTGCGGCTCGGCGAGCGCGAGGCGGCCGAAATTCGCCGGCGCTTTCCGCAGGTGCTGCGGCGCGTCGGCGGTTACAACATCGATGCGCTCGCCCCGAACGGCAGGACGAGCAACCTCGCGCACCTGCTCGTCGGCTCCGAGGGAACGCTCGCGTTCTCCACCCGGCTGGAGCTGAAGCTGTCGCCGACCCTGAAGACGAAGGTGGTCGGCGCCTGCCATTTCGCCCGCTTTTACGACGCGATGGACGCGGTGCAGCATATCGTCACGCTCGGGCCGACGGCGGTCGAGCTGGTCGACCGCACGATGATCGAGCTCGCCCGCGGCATTGCGATGTTCCGCCCGACGGTGGATCGCGTCGTGCGCGGCGAGCCCGATGCGCTCCTGCTCGTTGAATTCGGCGAGGACGATCCGGCCGAGAACCTCCGCCGGCTGCAACGGCTCGGCGCGATGATGGGGGATCTTGGCTATGGCTTCGACCGGACCGGTCGGCATCTGGGCGGGGTGACGGAGATCGAGGACGCAGGGCTGCAGGCGGCCCTGACGGAGGTCCGCCAGGCGGGCCTCAACATCATGATGTCGATGAAGAGCGCCGGGAAGCCGGTCTCATTCGTCGAGGATTGCGCGGTGCCGCTCGAGCATCTCGCCGAATATACCACCCGTCTGACGGAGCTGTTCGCGCGGCACGGCACGCGCGGCACCTGGTATGCACACGCGTCGGTCGGCTGTCTGCACGTCCGGCCCATTCTCAACCTGAAACTCGACAAGGACGTAAAGGCGATGCGGGCGATCGCCGAGGAGGCCTTCGCCATGGTGAAGGCCTACAAGGGATCGCATTCCGGCGAGCACGGCGACGGCATCGTCCGCTCGGAGTTCCACGGCGCGATGTTCGGGCCGCGCATCGTGAGCGCGTTTGCCGAGGTGAAGGATCGCTTCGATCCGCACGGCCTGTTCAACCCCGGCAGGATCGTGCGTGCGCCCAAGATGGATGACCGCTCCCTTTTCCGCTACGGGCCCGACTACAGAGTCGCCTTTCTCAGGCCGAAGCTCGACTGGTCGGCATGGCGGGCCGCCGCCGGCGGGTTCCAGGGCGCCGTCGAGATGTGCAACAACAACGGCGCCTGCCGGACGCTGCAAGGAGGGGTGATGTGCCCTTCCTACCGGGTGACGCGGAACGAACGCGACGTAACGCGCGGACGGGCGAACGTGTTGCGGCTCGCGATCAGCGGACAGCTCGGGCCCGACGCCTTCGCGTCGGACGCCATGATGGAATCGCTGAAGCTCTGCGTCTCGTGCAAGGCCTGCCGGCGCGAGTGCCCGACCGGCGTCGACATGGCGAAGATGAAGATCGAGGTGCTCGCCGCGCGCGTCGAGCGCGATGGGCTGTCGCTCCGCGACCGGCTAGTCGCCTACCTTCCCCGCTATGCGCCATGGGCGGCGCGGGCCCCTTGGCTCATGAACCTGCGCGACCGCGTCCCCGGCGCAGCAATATTGTCGGAGCGCGTTGCCGGTCTGGCGGCCAGGCGGCCGCTGCCGAGGTGGCGGTCGGACATCTTTCGGCCGGACGGGCACTCACCCTTCGCATCCGGCGCGAGCGAGGTCGTGCTCTTTGCGGACACCTTCAACACCTATTTCGAGCCGGAGAATCTGCGCGCCGCCACGCGCGTGCTCACCGCCGCCGGCTATCGGGTCAGGGCGGCGACGCCCATCGACGGAAGGCGGCCGCTCTGCTGCGGGCGCACCTTCCTCTCCGCCGGTCTGGTGGATGAAGCGCGGGCGGAGGCCCGACGCCTGACGGCGGCGCTCAGCCCCTATGTCAGGCGCGGGGTACCCGTTCTCGGGCTCGAGCCGAGCTGCCTCTTTACGCTCCGCGACGAGCTGGCGGCCATGCTTCCAGGGGCCGAGTCGGAACGGGTCGCGGCGCACGCGTTCCTGTTTGAGGAGTTTCTGGCTGGCGAGGCCGCGCAGGGAAGGCTCAATCTCGCGTTGCGGAAGACGCCGCGAAAAGCGTATCTGCACGGCCATTGTCACCAGAAATCATTTGGCGCGATGGGCGCCGTAGAGAACGTGCTGAGACTTGTTCCCGGCCTGGAAGTGAAAAGCATCGCCTCGTCCTGCTGCGGCATGGCCGGGGCCTTCGGCTATCAGGCTGAGACCTACGAAGTCTCGATGCGGATGGGCGAGCTCGCATTGCTGCCGGCCGTGCGCAACGCCGAGCCGGACGCCATCATCGTCGCCGACGGAACGTCGTGCCGACAGCAGATCGAGGACGGCGGCGGACGCGAAGCGCTCCACGTCGCGCGCGTGCTGGAACAGGCGTTGCCGGAGAGGGAAGAAGTGGTGAGGTCAAGATGAACGTATCCATGCCCGGCGCCGATCCGATTCAGCGCCGCTCGCTGCACGACGAGCTGACGACGCGCATCCGAAGCCTCATCACGCTCGGCGAAATGTCGCCCGGCGAGAAGATTCCGGAAAGGGAGCTGTGCCAGCAGTTCGGCGTGTCGCGCACACCGTTGCGCGAGGCGCTGAAGGTTCTCGCCTCCGAGGGCATCGTGACTCTCCGCCCGAACCGCGGCGCGATCGTGAGCGCGCTGACGATCGAGGAGCTGGAGGAAGTCTTCCCGGTCATCGGAGCGCTCGAGGCGCTGTCGGGCGAGATCGCCTGCCGCCACATCACCGACAAGGAAGTCGAGGCGATCCGGCGGCTGCACGACGCCATGGTGGAGCACTGGCGGCGCAGCGAGCTGCAGCCCTATTTCCGGCTGAACCAGAGAATTCACGAGGCGATCCTCGAAGCGACGCGCAACGAGACGCTGAAGTCGATCTACCGCGGTCTGTCAGGGCGCGTGCTGACCGCCCGCTACATCGCCAACATGTCGCCGGCGCGCTGGGCGCAGGCGGTGGAAGAGCACGCGGCGATTCTCGCGGCGCTCGACGCGCGCGACGGCGCGCGGCTGGCGAAAATCCTGAAGAAGCATCTCGCCAACAAGCTGGCGACCGTGAAGGACTGGCTCGCGCAGGAGGTGCAGGAATCGCGACGATTAGCCCTCAGCGGCGATTGACTCGCAAACACCCGCTCTGCACGATGCATTCATAATGCGTAATTAAGGAGGGGGAGGAGGGTGAGCGACCTTTTGGATCGCACGGCGCGCGACCTGCGTGCCCTGATCGGACGGAAGGCTGTCTCCCCGGTCGAGCTGTTCGACGCCTGCCGCGACCGGATCGAGCGCGTTGATCCGGCCGTCAATGCCATGGTCGCGCGCGATTTCGAACGCGGCCGCCGGGCCGCCGAGGAGGCGGAAGCGGCGATCATGCGCGGCGACCGGCTCGGCCTGCTGCACGGCCTGCCGGTCGCGATCAAGGACCTCACGTTGACGGAGGGCCTGCGCACCACCTTCGGCTCGCTGATCTACAAGGACAACGTGCCGAAGCACGACGAATTGCTGGTCCGGCGCGTGCGCGCGGCGGGCGCCATCGTCATCGGCAAGACGAATTCGCCGGAGTTCGGCGCCGGCGCCAATACCGTGAACCGGGTCTACGGGGCGACCGTCAACCCGTTCGATACCACCCGCTCCTGCGCCGGGTCGTCCGGCGGTTCGGCGGTCGCTCTGGCGACCGGCATGGCGCCGCTCGCCACGGGTTCGGACATGGGGGGCAGCCTGCGCACCCCGGCCTCGTTCTGCGGCGTGGTCGGCCACCGGACGTCGCCGGGCGCGGTGCCGACCGACCAGCGCCCCTACGGCTGGAATCCGCTGAGCGTCGACGGCCCGATGGGACGCGACGTGCCCGACGCGGCGCTGCTGATGGCGGCGATGGTTGGCGCCAGCGACGACGATCCGCTGGCGCAGGCACTCGACCCGCAGACCTTCGCCAGGCTCAGGGAAATCGATCTCGGCTCGCTGCGGGTTGCCTTCTCCGCCGATCTCGGCGGCGTTCCCGTCGCCCGCGACGTGCGCGAGCACTTCAAGTCCTGCGCGGGCCATCTCGAAGCGCTCTTCGCCGCGGCCGAGTGGCGCGATCCCGATTTCGGCGACGTCCACCCGACCTTTGAGGCGCTGCGCGCGGTCGCCTTCGCCGACATCTATGGCGATTACGTCGCCCGCCACCGCAAGCACGCCGGGCCGAATGTTATCGCCAATGCCGAATACGCCAAGTCCGTGACGGTCAGGGACGTCGGCCGCGCGCACGCGGAGCAGACCGCTCTCTTTCGCCGCTTCCAGAGCTTCTTCGATGACTTCGACGTGCTGATCTGTCCGGCCGCATCGGTCGTCCCCTATCCGGTCGAGGATGTCTATGTCGCCGCGATCGACGGTGAGAAGCTGCCGAGCTATATCACCTGGATCTCCATCACCTACGCGATCACGCTGACGACGCACCCATCGACGGTGATCCCCTGCGGGCTCGGGCCGAGCGGCATGCCGTTCGGGCTGCAGATCGTCGGGCGCAACCGCGACGATGCCGGCACGCTCGCCGTGGCCGCCGCCCTCGAGGCGGCGCTGGCTGCCGATCCTGAGTACCGGCGCCCGCTGCCGGATATCGCCGCGCTTGTCGCGGGGGACGGGAAAACGTTGGCGCGCCGGGTGCCGGCCGCCTTGGAAGCCCACGTATGAAGATCAAGGACGTCCGCGCCAGCGTGCATCAATTCGCGACCACGCTTCCCATCGTGAACAAGCCGGCGGGAGACAGCATCCGTGTCGTCTGCGAGGTGGAGACCGACGACGGCCATGTCGGCATCGGCATGGCGTCGCGCTTCCTCTGCCATGGCGTCGCCGCGTCGGTCGTCCGCCACCTCTTCCCGGCGGTGAAAGGCATGGACCCTCGCGATCTCGAGGCGATCCACGCGCG
>DASWJZ010000226.1:0-7088 GCA_036396875.1 Propylenella sp. | reverse complement strand
CCATCAGCCGGCATGGCCGCTGCCGAAGATCTTCCGCATGACGAAGGGCGGCAAGCTGATCGAAGGCATTTTCGCCGGCGAGACGATCAACACGCCTTCCATGCTCTGCGTCGAGGATTATCTCGATGCGCTCGCATGGGCCGATTCGATCGGTGGGCTGGACGCACTCATCGCCCGGGCGGACGCCAATGCGGCGCTGGTCGCCGCCTGGGTGGCGCGTACGCCCTGGATCGATTTTCTCGCGCGTGACCCCGCGACGCGGTCCAACACCTCGGTCTGTCTGGTGATCGGCGATCCGGCGGTCGCGTCGCGCAACGCGAAGGGGCAGGCGGCCTTCGCAAAGGCGGCGGCCGACCTCCTCGAAGCGGAGGGTGTCGCCTACGACATCGGCGCCTATCGTGACGCGCCGCCCGGCTTCAGGATCTGGTGCGGCGGCACCGTCGAACTGTCCGACATCGCGGCGCTCCTGCCGTGGCTCGACTGGGCGTTCGAGACGACCAAGGCGGAGCTGCGCGAGGCCGCCTGATCCGGCCGAATCGCCTTCGCGGCACACTCTTGCGCATCACGGCGCGGCATGCGCCATCGGAGAACGGCAATGGCTCCTCGCGTACTCATCTCCGACAATCTGTCGGACACCGCCGTCGGGGTTTTCCGGGAACACGGCGTCGAGGTGGATTTCCAGCCCAAGCTCGGGGCGGACAAGGAGAAGCTCGCCGAGATCATCGGCGGCTACGACGGACTGGCGGTCCGCTCTGCGACCAAGGTCACGGCGAAGATTCTCGCTGCCGCGAACGGCCGGCTGAGGGTGATCGGGCGGGCCGGCATCGGCGTCGACAATGTCGACATCGCGGCAGCTACCGCCCAGGGCGTCATCGTGATGAACACGCCGTTCGGAAATTCCATCACGACGGCGGAGCATGCGATCGCCATGCTTCTCGCCTGCGCCCGGCAGATCCCGGCCGCCGACCAGTCGACGCAGGCGGGGAAGTGGGAGAAGTCTCGCTTCATGGGCGTCGAGATTACCGGCAAGACGCTCGGGATCATCGGCTGCGGCAATATCGGCTCTGTCGTGGCGAGCCGGGCGCACGGACTGGCGATGAAGGTGGTCGCCTACGACCCCTTCCTGTCGGAGGACAGGGCGCGCGAGCTCGGCGTCGAGAAGGTTGAGCTCGACGTGCTTTTGCGGCGCTCGGACTTCATCACGCTGCACACGCCGCTCACCGAAAGGACGCGCAACATCGTCGACGCGGCCGCGATCGCGAGGATGAAGGACGGAGTCCGCATCGTGAACTGCGCCCGCGGCGGCCTGGTCGTCGAAGAGGCGCTCGCCGACGCCCTGAGGAGCGGCAAGGTCGCGGGCGCTGCAATCGACGTGTTCAACGAGGAACCGGCGACCCAAAACGTGCTCTTCGGCGCGCCGAACATCGTCTGCACGCCGCATCTCGGCGCCTCGACAAATGAGGCGCAGGAGAACGTCGCGATCCAGCTGGCCGAGCAGATGTCGGATTACCTGACGACCGGGGCGGTAACGAACGCGATCAACATGCCCTCGATCACCGCCGAGGAGGCGCCGCGGCTCACGCCCCTCATCCGGCTCGCCGAGCAACTCGGTTCGTTTGCCGGGCAGCTCACGGAAAGCGGCGTGAGGGAGGTGCGGCTCGAATATGAAGGCGCGGTGGCGGAGCTGAACTGCCGCGCGTTGACTGCGGCGGCGCTCGCCGGCTTCCTGCAGCCGGTCCTGCAGACGGTCAATATGGTCTCAGCCCCCGCCTATGCCAGGGAGCGCGGCATCCACGTGGCGGAGACGCGGCGGGAACAGCGCGGCGTCTACGACAGCTACATCCGGCTGACGGTCGTGACCGACCGGCAGGAGCGATCCGTCGCCGGAACGGTGTTCTCTGACGGGAAGCCGCGCATCATCCAAATCAAGGGCATCAACATGGAGGCGGAGCTCGGCCCGCACATGCTCTACGTCACCAATCGGGACAAACCGGGCTTCATCGGGCGCCTCGGCACGCTCCTCGGCGAGCGCGGGCACAATATCGCGACCTTCCATCTCGGCCGCCAGTCGCCCGGCGGCGACGCAATCGCGCTGGTCGAGATCGACGGGGACATACCCGATGCGCTGCTTGCCGACGTGCAGGGGCTCGAGGGCGTGGTGCAGGCGCGGCATCTCAGCTTCTGATCGGGGGAATGGCTTTGGAATTCCCCCGCGTCCCGCGCTAGAAGGGCTTCGGCAACTGCGGAGGAACGACCCATGCAGCCGACATTCTACGTCTGGGCCAAATGGGACGACGAGGCGCAAGTCTGGTACACGGCGGAGACAAGCATACACGGTCTGAATTCATCGGGGACTACGCTCGAGGAACTCCGCGAGCGATTGCTGCTCGTGATCCCAGACTTTCTGGAAGATCAGATGCCGCCGCGGGCCATCCTCCACATCATCGCCGATCGAGAGGACGAGCTGATGCCGATCGCGGCGGAGTAACCAGTGCGTTGCTGCCTTCTATCTCTCCGGTAGCGCAAGGTCGAGCGGTTCGACGGAGGTCGGCGATGACCGACTATACGCGCGAGATACGATCGCGGCTGCGCAATGCCGGATGGCGCTTTCATCGTGCCGGCAGGGGAGATCACGAAATCTGGATCAATCCAGCGACCGGCACAAAGGTCACCGTTGACGGAAAAGTGCGCAACAGAGCGCTGGCGAACAAGATTCTGAAGGACGCCGGGATCGGGAAGAAGTTCTGACATGGCCAACGTCGTTGTCGTCGGCTCGCAATGGGGCGACGAGGGCAAGGGGAAGATCGTTGACTGGCTGTCGGAGCGCGCCGACGTGGTGGTGCGCTTCCAGGGCGGCCACAATGCCGGCCACACGCTGGTCGTCGGGGGGACGACCTTCAAGCTCAGCCTGCTGCCGGCGGCCGTCGTCCGCCCCGGCAAGCTCGCCGTCATCGGAAACGGGGTCGTGCTCGATCCGCACGCGCTCATCGCCGAGATCGGCAGGCTGAAGGAACAGGGCGTCGAGGTGACGCCCGACAACCTCCGCATCGCCGACAATGCGCCGCTGATCCTGTCGGTGCATCGCGAGCTCGATCTTCTGCGTGAGCGCGCGGCCGCACCGGGGGCGAAAATCGGCACGACCGGCCGCGGCATCGGTCCCGCCTATGAGGACAAGGTCGGCCGGCGCGCCATCCGCGTCACCGACCTCGCCGATCCCGGCACGCTGCCCAAGAAGATCGAGCGGCTGCTCGTGCACCACAACGCGCTGCGGCGGGGGCTGAAGCAGACCGAGATCGATCCGCAGGCCGTCTACCAGGAACTGGCGGCGATATCCGGCGAGATCCTGCCCTATATCGATACCGTCTGGGCGCTGCTCGACGCCCGCCGCCGGGCCGGCGACCGCATCCTCTTCGAGGGCGCGCAAGGAGCGCTTCTCGACATCGATCACGGCACCTATCCGTTCGTCACGTCTTCCAACACCGTCGCCGGCCAGGCGGCGACCGGTTCCGGCCTCGGCCCGGACGCGATCGGCTATGTGCTCGGCATCACCAAGGCCTACACGACGCGCGTCGGGGAGGGGCCGTTTCCGACCGAGCAGACGAATGAGATCGGTCAGTTCCTGGGCGAGCGCGGCCGCGAATTCGGCACGGTGACCGGCCGCAAGCGGCGTTGCGGCTGGTTCGATGCCGTCCTGGTGCGGCAGACGATCAAGGTGGCCGGCATCCGTGGCATCGCGCTGACCAAGCTTGACGTGCTGGACGGCCTCGCCGAGATCAAGGTATGCGTGCGCTACGAGCTGAACGGAAAAGCGATCGACCGGCTGCCGGCCGGCCAGGGCGAGCAGGCGCAGGTCGCCCCCGTGTACGAATCGCTGGAAGGCTGGCAGGAATCGACCGCCGGGGCGCGATCGTGGTCGGCACTGCCCGCGCAGGCCGTAAAGTATGTGCGATACATCGAGGAGTTGATCGGATCGCCGGTCGCGCTGCTTTCGACCAGCCCGGAGCGGGACGACACAATCCTTGTCCGCGATCCGTTTCAGGATTAACCATTTCTCGGGGGTTCTTGAGTTAATAGCGTAATTACCATGCCGGACTATGCGTCGATCCTGAGGCGGTCCATTTCCGCCCTGCCGGACCCCAGCGCGGAGATGCGGGAGGCGGTTTACCAGCGCGCGCGAGCGGCCCTCGCCCGGCAGCTGACCGCCGTCGACCCGCCCTTGTCGACGCGCGAGATCGAGACGCAGCATCAGGAGCTCGAGGACGCGGTCGCGCGTCTTGAAGCCGAATACGCTCCCGACGACGAGCCGCAGGAGCCTGATTTCGCCGGGATCGCCCGGGAGGACGAGTTCTTCTATCCGGCTCCCTCGGCGCCGGCCCCTCCGCCGAAGGCTCATCCCCCGCGCGATATCGAACGCGACGAAAGGGCCGACTTCGACGAGGAGGACGAGGATTTCGCCGACGAGCCCCGCCGCTCGCGGGCTCCGCTCCTGGTCGGCGCCGTCGTGGTGGCCGCGCTCGTCGCGGCGGGCGCCTACGTCTTCACCGATGCCGGCTCGGTCTTCGGGATACTCGGCGGCGGCGAAAGGGAGATCGCGGCTGTCGAGCCCGAAGCAGAGCCGCAGCCCGCCGCTTCGGAGACGCCCGACGCCAGCAAGCGGCCCGACCGCCTCAGCAACGGTACGGCCTCGCCTCCCGCGCCGGAACCGCCGGCGACAGCAATGGCCGAGCCGGAGGCGCCCGAGACCCTGCCCGCCGAAGGCGCTGACGTCGCTCCGCCCTTGCCGTCCGAAGCGGCGCCCGGACTGCAGGGGGAAGAAACCGCAGCGCTGCAGCAGCCAGGCGCCAGCCTCGTCGAGCAGCGTGCGATCTACTACTACCAGGGGCCGGAGGGGAGTGCGGGACAGGCCAGCGAAGGCACGGCGACCTGGGCGGAGATCACCAAGGACGGCCGCCCGGCGATCCAGGCGACCCTCCGCCTCGACAAGCAGAATGTGACGACCACGGTCACGATCTACCGGAACTACGATACGACCCTTCCGGCCAGCCACCTGGTCGAGATCCAGTTCTCCGGCCCGCTCGGGACGGAGCCCATCCAGCGGGTGCCGGCGCTGGTGCTGAAGCAGACGGAGCAGGCGCGCGGCGAGCCGCTGACCGGCGCCGCCGTGCCGGTCACCAACGAGCTCTTCTGGATTGCGCTGTCCGACGACGAGCAGAACATCGAGCGCAACGTCCGGCTCTTGCGGGAGGGGTCGTGGTTCGACATCCCGATCCTTTTCAACGATCAGACCCGCGCACTGCTCACCTTCGAGAAGGGCATTCCCGGCGACAGGGTCTTCGAAACGGTCATGGCGACCTGGACGCCATCGTGACGCGGCGGCCCGTTCTGAGGACCGGCCCGGCGACCTTCTCGAACGACTGAGCTTCCGACGGCCAGCCGATGCCGCCGCGGCCCCGCTTCCAGGGCGAGCCCTATCTGCTTCTGACGCTGACGTCGCTCTTCTGGGCTGGGAACGCGGTCACCGGCCGCGCGGTCGCCGGTGCGATTCCGCCAGTGGCGCTGGCGCAAATACGCTGGAGTTTCGCCTTCCTCGTCATCCTTTTCTTCGCCTGGAAATGCCTGCGGACCGAGTTGCCGGTGATCCGCCGCCACATAGGGATACTCACGATCCTCGCCCTCACCGGCATCACCGCCTTCAACACGCTGCTCTATTGGAGCCTCAACCATACGACGGCGATCAATGCGACCCTGATGCAATCGATCGGGCCGCTGCTGATCGGGCTGTGGAGCTGGCTCCTTTTCCGCGAGCCGCTGAGCCGTCGGCAGATCGGCGGCGTCCTTCTCTCCCTCGGCGGCGTTCTGATCATCGTCTCGAGCGGCGACGTAATGCGGCTCGCGAGCCTCGGTCTCAACAAGGGCGACTTGGCGGCCGTCGTCGCGATCGGCATCCACGCGCTCTATGCCGCACTCTTGAGGAGGGGGCCGGGACTCGCGCCGCTGTCGTTTCTTGCCGTTACGATCGGGATCGGCGCGGTCCTGCTGCTGCCGTTCACGGCGGCCGAGCTGCTTGCCGGCGCGACCTTCGCGCCGCTGAACACCGGCTCGGCGGCGGCGCTCGTCTACGTGGTCATCTTCCCGTCGATACTCGCCTATCTGTGCTTCAACCGCGGCGTGCAGCTGATCGGCGCCAACCGCGCCGGCCCGTTCCTGCATCTCGTCCCCCTTTTCGGCGCGCTGCTGGCGGTCGTCTTTCTCGGCGAACGTCCGGGGCTGTACCACGGCCTCGGAGCGCTTCTCGTCATCGGCGGTGTCGTCATCGCAAGCCGCGGCCCTCCTGTGGCGGCATGAATCGGGTGGCGCGGCGCGGGCGCGCGAAGCTAAAGGTGGGCATGACCACGACCGACGGACCGCGGCTGGACGGCCGGAGCCTGGCGCTCCTGCTCGCTCTCGCCGTGCTGTGGAGTCTGTCCTTCGTCTTCATCAAGGTGGCGGCGGCGGAGATTCCCGCCGTCACCCTGGCGCTGATCCGGGTCGCCCTGGCGGCGCTCGTGCTCCTCGCCGTGGCGCTGGCGAGCGGAATGCGGTTTCCCGGCGAGCCCGCGCTTTTCGTCCGCTATGCGATCATGGGCGTCACCAACAACGCCATTCCGTTTGCGCTCATCATCTATGCGACCGGCCGGCTCGGCGCCGGCCCAGCCTCGATCCTCAACGCGACGGCGCCGATCTTCGCGCTCGTCGTGGCGCATTTCGTCGCCCCCGACGAGAAGATCACGCCGGCGAAGCTGGGCGGAATCCTGCTCGGGATCGCCGGGGTCGCGGCGATGACGGGGCCGCATGCGGTGGCGGGATTATCGGCCGACGTCTACGCGGTCGTCGCCATGCTCGCGGCCTGCTTCTTCTATGGATTGTCTGCGGTCTACGGACGCGGCTTCGGAAGCATCGATCCGACTGTCTCGGCCGCCTGTCAGCTCTCGGCCGCCTCGCTCATCCTCGCGCCGGTCGCGCTCGTCGTCGACCGGCCGTGGACGCTTACGATGCCGAGCGCAGGGGTGATCCTCGCCGTCTGCGCGCTCGCGGTCGCCTCGACGGCG
>DASWJZ010000225.1:0-4781 GCA_036396875.1 Propylenella sp. | reverse complement strand
GGGAGAGGGTGGCGTTCGGCGTAAGCCGAACGTCGGGAGAGGGGGTCTTGCGCCCCGCTTGTGGACTCCCCCTCTCCCGCCCCTCGCGCAAGCGCGAGGGGCACCCTCCCCCGCGTGGGGGGAGGGTGTTGCCAATCGCCCGCGATGTGCCACACGTTCTGGGGGAGTCTGATGGCTGGTGAGCTCGCCAAGGTCGCGAAGGATCGCGGCATAAAATACTTCATGATCTCGTTCACCGACCTCTTCGGCGGGCAGCGGGCGAAGCTCGTGCCCACCGCGGCGATCGGCGACATGCAGAAGGACGGCGCGGGCTTTGCGGGCTTCGCCACCTGGCTCGACATGACGCCGGCGCATCCCGACCTATTCGCGATGCCCGATCCTGACGCCGTCATCCAGCTTCCGTGGAAGAAGGAGGTGGCCTGGGTCGCCGCCGACACCATCATGGACGGCAAAGAGGTCGACCAGGCCCCTCGTCTCGTCCTCAAGAAGGTGGTCGCCGGCGCGGCCGCCAAGGGCCTCCGGATGAAATCGGGCGTCGAGGCGGAGTTCTTCCTGATCACCCGCGACGGCCAGGCGATCTCGGACGAATACGACAGTGCGACAAAGCCTTGCTACGACCAGCAGGCGCTGATGCGCCGGTTCGATGTGATCGCCGAAATCTGCGACCACATGGGCTCGCTCGGCTGGGCGCCCTACCAGAACGACCATGAGGACGCCAACGGCCAGTTCGAGATGAACTGGGGCTTTGACGACGCGCTCACCACCGCCGACCGGCACTCCTTCTTCAAGTTCATGGTGAAGTCGATCACGGAGAAGCACGGGCTCCGCGCGACCTTCATGCCGAAGCCGTTCGCCGGGCTGACCGGCTCGGGCTGCCACGTGCATCTGTCGATCTGGGACAAGGCAGGGAAGAAGAACACGTTCGCCGACGGCAGCGACGAGATGGGGCTGTCCGCGCAGGGCTATCACTTCCTCGGCGGCATCATGAAGCATGCGCCGGGAATGGCGGCGATCACCAACCCGACCGTCAACAGCTACAAGCGTATCAACGCGCCGCGCACCGTCTCCGGCGCGACCTGGTCGCCGAACACCATCACCTGGACCGGCAACAACCGAACCCACATGGTCAGGGTGCCGGGCCCCGGGCGCTTCGAGCTGCGCCTGCCGGACGGCGCCGCCAACCCCTATCTTCTACAGGCCGCGGTCCTCGCCGCGGGCATGGACGGCGTGGCGACGAAGGCGGACCCCGGGAAGCGATACGACATCGACATGTACGCGGAGGGGCACAAGGTGAAAGGCGCGCCGAAGCTGCCGCTCAATCTCCTCGACGCGCTCAGGGAATTCGACAGGGACAAGGGCCTGAAATCCGCCCTCGGCGACGGCTTCGCGTCGTCCTATCTGAAGCTCAAGCACAACGAGTGGAACGCCTACGCGCAGCACTTCACCGAGTGGGAGCGGGCGAACACGCTCGACATCTGACCTCGCATCATCGCCGGGCGGCAGCCTCATCCGCACCGGAGGACCCGGCGAAGGTCCCGCGCAGGAGATACCAGGCGGGCAGCGGCAGCAACGCACAGAGAACGAGCGTCAGGACGGGGCGGTCGGCGCCGGCATGGCCGAGCCATGCGACGACGAAGCCGAGCGGCAAGGCACCGCAGAGCAGCGCGACGAGAAAGGCGCGGAACGGCATGCGCGCCAGGCCGGCCATGCAGGCGATGACCTCCGGCAGGACGGGGAGCCAGCGCGAGGCGGCGACCATCCAGCCGCCGGACCTCGCAAAGAGCGCCTCGCCCGCCGCCAGATCGCGCTCGCCGAGGAGGCGGATCGCGGCCGGCCGGCCGTAGCGGCGGCAGAGGCCATAGCCGACAAGTCCGGAGAGCGCATTGCCGACGACGGCGACGGCGCCGCCGAGGAGCGGCCCGTAGAGCACGCCGAGCGCCGCCATTACCATCGTGTTCGGAATCGGCAGCAGGAGGTCGGAGACGAGGAGACCGATCGCCGCGAGCCACGCCGTCCCCCGGTGTCCGTCGAGCCAGGCGACGAGGCGGTCGCGGCCGAGCATGTCCTCGAAGGCGTCGCCCCAGATCAGGAACGGCAGCGCGACGAGGATGGCGAGCGCCAAAAAGAGCCCGAACAGGCGCCAGACCGGCCGCATCGCGGGTCCCGCTGCGCCGGCCGGCGCTTCACTCGATCACAAGTTCCTCCAGGCCGCGGCTGCTCTTCGGCTCCTCCAGCCGCGGCTCGCGCCCGCCGCGGAGGATTGAATTGCCCTCGTAGAGGGTGCGCTGGTCGATGGCCGGCGGATCGAGCCAGTCGGACTCTCTCATCTGACCGCTCTGGCCATAGGCGGCGAGCGCATTCTGGTAGCAGGCGAGGCCCACGTCGCGCTCAGGGACGCCGCGCTCCAGCGCGAGCTTCGCGGTCTTCGGCACGCCGAGCGGATCGGAGATGCCCCAGTCGCAGGCCGAGTCCACGATGACGCGCTCGGCGCCGTATTTCTTCAGAAGCTCGACCATGCGGACATTGCCCATCTTGGTCGACGGATAGATCGAGAACGCCGCCCAGAACCCGCGCTGCAGCACCTCGCTCACCGTCTCCTCGTTGTTATGGTCGACGATCACCTTCGACGGGTCGAGCGCATGCTCCTCGCAGACATCCATGGATCGGGTCGTTCCGCGCTTCTTGTCGCGATGCGGGGTGTGGATCATCACCGGCAGGTCCAGCTCCTTCGCCAGCTCGAGCTGCGCGCGGAAATACCGGTCCTCCAGCGCCGTCTGCTCGTCGTAGCCGATCTCGCCGATCGCGACGACGCCCTCCTTCAGCGCAAAGCGGGGCAGGATCTCCATCACGCCTTCCGCCAGCTCCTCGTTGTTCGCCTCCTTCGAATTCAGGCCGACGGTGCAGTAATGGCGGATGCCGAACTGGCCGGCGCGGAAGCGCTCGAAGCCGACGATGTGCGACAGGTAGTCGACATAGCTGCCGACATAGGTGCGCGGTTGGCCGATCCAGAAGGCCGGCTCGATCAGCGCCACGATCCCGGCGGCGGCCATCGCCTCGTAGTCGTCCGTCGTGCGGGAGATCATGTGGGTGTGGGGGTCGATGAACATCATTTTTCACAGGCCTTTCTTAGGCGATTGGCGGTTCCTCTCCCCATTGGGGAGAGGTCGGCGCACGCCACAGGCGTGCGGCGGGTGAGGGGGGAATCGCACGCTTCCTCAAACCCCTCACCCGCCCTCCGCTTCGCTCGGGCGACCTCTCCCCAATGGGGAGAGGATAGCCTCGACCGCAAGGCTGGGACTGACCTGAGCGTCGTCTGGTCGCGGCGATCCATGGGGTATGGCAACCATTCGCCAAGTCACACACTATGCGCCGAGGCTGTCCCACGACAGGCTTCCCGTCTTCACCATCGTCGCCTCGACCGGAAGCCCCCGGAGGAGCGCCGCGGCACGCCGATCGGGACTCGCGTGGAGTGCCAAAGCGGCCGCCCGGCGTTCGCCGGGGTCGCGGCTCTCGGAGAGGCGCGCCAGATCTTCCAGCAGAACGCCCTCCGCGAATGGCCCGAGGCAGCGCCACAGCTCCGGCGTCACCGGGCGACCGGCGGCCCAGCGCTCGTGCGCGTAATCGGAAAGAATCCGGGCGAGCGTCGGATTGCGCCGCTCGTCGAGACCCTGGATCGGCGCGAGCGCCGAGCCGATGAAGAGCGCTTTCAGCACCATGTGGTTCCAGCGGTCCTCGGAGAAATTCTCCTTCGGATATGGATTCCTGTGGGCGATCGCCTCGAAGACGGCGCGCATGGAGGTGCGCAGCCCCTCCCCCGCCTGCCATTCCAGCGCTTCCGGCTCCGGATAGAGCGGCAGGCCGCGGTAGAGCGCGACGAGCTCGCCCACCTCCGCGGTGCGGCAGAGCTGCTTGAAGACATCGGCGAAGCCTGCCGCCGAAGGCGCGAATTCCAGAAGCGCGAGGATGCGCGCCACCTCGTCGACGGTCCAATCGCGCGGGTCCCAGCCGGGGCGCGCCTCAGATGCGGCGGCAAAATCTTCCGCCGAGAGGGAGAGATCGGCGCGGCCGAGCTTGCGGGGGGCCAGCCCGAAGAGAACTTCAAGCTCGCGCTGCCGACCCTCGCCGAGCTTTCGCAGCGCCCCCTCGAGCCAGCCGAATTGCTCGGGGGGGAGCTGGCGCCGCAGCCAGTCCCTTAAGAGCGTTTTCACAACGTCTCGCAATCGGGCCTCCGCGCCGTTCCGACCACCCTAGCTTAGGCCCCGCGCCCGCCGACGCAAAGGGTCGCGCTTTCACCCGGCCTTGCTTCCGGCGGGAGGGAGCGGCTAGCTCGCAGGATGAAGCCTGTCCTCGTGCTGCTCGTCGTCGGCCTCACGCCGTCGCTGGTCGGTCCGCACACGCCCAACCTCGAACGGCTCGCACGAACCGGCGGGCAGCGGCCGCTAAGAACTGTGCTGCCGGCGGTGACGTGCACCGCCCAGGCGACGCTGCTGACCGGACTCATGCCCTCCGGGCACGGCGCGGTGGCGAACGGCTGGTATTTCCGCGACATCGCCGAGGTCAATCTGTGGCGGCAGTCGCATCATCTGATCGCCGGCGAAAAAATCTGGGAAGCGGCGCGCCGGCGCGATCCGGCGTTCACCTGCGCGCAGATGTTCTGGTGGTTCAACATGTATTCGTCGGCCGACTGGAGCGCCACGCCGCGCCCGATGTACCCGGCCGACGGGCGCAAGATCCCCGACCATTACGCGCATCCCCCGGGGCTTCGCGACGAGCTGAACGCG
>DASWJZ010000224.1:0-1978 GCA_036396875.1 Propylenella sp. | reverse complement strand
ATGCCGGAGGAGAACATCCTTCGCACGCCCTGGCTCGACGTGCTGGGCCTGCCGAAGGCGATCCAGCGGCTCAGGCACCGGCTAATGCCCAAGGCGCTTGATCTCGACGCTTCGGCGTTCCCCCCTCACCCTCCCAAGGCTTCGCCTTGGGCCCCTCCCTCTCCCACAAGGGGCGAGGGTACGTCGCTGTGGATTCTGCGAAAAACTCCCTCTCCCCTCCGTGGGCTACGGGATTCATGGATCTTTGCTTTGAGTAGCAAGAGCATAGCCCTCCAGTGTTGCGGCGAGACGGTTCCAGCCGTGTCGCATGGTCTTGGGTCCGGGCGGCTTGTAGTAACAATTCCAGCCGCCCAGACGCGCCGCGATCCAGGCGACGAAGGCGAGTGAGCCGGGCGGATGCGGGTTCTTCTGGCGTGTCGTGTTGCCTTCGAGACTTGTCGAGATGCACGCGAGCGCGCCGGCGAAAGCAGCGTCGATCACATCGCTGGCCGGACGCGCACTGCCGTCGCGGGCATCGACCAGTTGAATGGTCCGGATCGCGGCCGCGAGACCGATCGCGGCGAGATGGAACATGCGTTCGGCGTCGATGATCTGGCTGTCTTCGAGCGCCAGACCATCGCTCTTGAGGGCGCGAAAGGTCTGTTCGATACGCCAGCGCAAGCGATAGAGCTGCACGATGCCGTCGGCTTGCTCGGCCGTGGTCACGCCGTGGGTGGTGAGCAGGCGCCACAGCAGCGCGCTCTTGCCTTGTGGCGCATCGACTTCGCGCGCTTCCACCAAGGTGAGCTCCAGGCTGGTGGGCAGCCCATCGGCGCGGCCGTTGCGCGGCCGGGCGATGCGCACCGTCCCCGCGCGCAACTCGACCGTGGCGATCCGCTCCTTCACGCCCGGCCCGCGCGGCGCCACGCGCACCGGCCTCGTGCCGAGCAAGCGAGCCGCATGCAGAGCCTCGAACAGCCGTCCGCCCTCGGCCAGAGCGCGATCCTGCGCGGCGCGCACGATCAGATCGAGCCCGACGGGCTTACGGGCGAACAGCGGATAGATATCGCTCTCCCGGTCGGCCACCATGGTCAGCGCCTCGGCCGCGCCCAGCACCGCGGCCGCCGCCTGGCATCCCGACAGCCAGCGCGCCGACTCCTTCTGCTCAAAACGACGGCTCCGGCGCGCCCGCTTCCGCCGTGCCGATCGCGTCCAGATATCCGCGTCGACCAGCCCGATCACGGCTTCGGTCTCGATGTCGACCGCAATCACCGGATGAATGAAATAGCCCGGCGTCTTGCCGTCCCCGCCCGGCCCGAAGCCGCGCCGGCGCTTGTCTCGACCGGAGAAGTTGATCTCGCTGGTGTCCTGCACCGCCAAGACCCGGCGACCGGCGCTTTGCTTGGCCGTGCGCGCGGCCAGCGTCTCGACGATCCGATCCACCGAGACATGGGGCGACGACAGAAATCGCCGCACCGCCATCTCGCCGGCGCGCGTCTGTCCGATCTGGCGCAGCACCAAGCTTCCCATCGCCGCAACCCGCTCGATCAGCCAATCCGCGCGCTGCGCGACCCGAATATCCCCAAATGCCATCGCAACACCCCCATAAACCCCCTCACGGCCTTGAATCAGATCTCCATTCACAACGAAATCACTTTCGTGCATCCCGTAGCCGCGCGGGAGAGGGAGGGGCCCGCCGCCCTTCGGGCGGTGGGAGGGTGAGGGGCGAGCACGATGCCTCGAAATCGAGCTCCGTCGGCACGATCCGGCCTTGCGTCACGGAGGGACGCGCGGGTCGATCGTCCCGATTCGGTACGAGATCGCGGCCCGCCCGGATCATCCCGGGATTGGGCATCAGGGTCCTGGCGCCTGCGGTTTGAACCGGCGCAGATCGCGCAATTCGCCCGACGTGTAGACGCGCGTCTCCCTCGCCTCGACCCTCACCCAGCTGCGGGTAGGCGCCCCCCGCGGTCGCGCCAACCCTCCGCAACCCTCTCCC
>DASWJZ010000223.1:0-3171 GCA_036396875.1 Propylenella sp. | reverse complement strand
ATCAGCCAGACGGCGGCGGCGATCGTCTTCACGGGCCGCCGCCTTGCCCCGGTCGTGACCGCGCTCAGAACGGCGCGCGCGGCGCGACGCACCATTCTGCAGAATTTCGGCCTTGCGATCGCCTACAACGCGCTCGCAGTCCCGGTTGCCATGGCCGGCCTCGCGACGCCGCTCATCGCAGCAATCGCCATGTCGACATCGTCGATCATCGTAACGCTGAACGCGCTGCGGCTGCCGCTCACTCTGCGTCCATTGCGGCCGGCGACGCCGGCCCCGGCGCCTGTTCTGCAGGAGGCGGCGGCATGACCGCGCTTCTGGTGCTGATCCCCGCCGCTCTCTTCATCGGGGCGCTCGGCCTCGCCGCGTTCCTGTGGTCGGTGCGCTCGGGGCAGTTCGACGACCTTGACGGCGCGGCGGCGCGAATTCTGAATGACGACGAGCCGGAGGGCGGCTCACCAGGCCCCGATCAGCCCGTCGTCAAAAGCGGTTGCAGGGGATCTTGAAGTAGCTGCGACCGTCGGATTCGGGCGCCGGCAAACGGCCGCCGCGCAGATTGACCTGCAGCGCGTAGAGAATGCGGTTGGGCAGCGCGAGCGTCCGGTCACGCGCCTGCCGCATCTTCACGAAGTCGGCTTCGGAGGCGTTGTCCCGCAGATGGATGTTCTGCCGCTTCTGCTCCGCGACGGTCGCCTCCCATTGCGCCTCCCGGCCGTCCGGGCAGTAATCGTGCCCGACGAACAGCCGCGTCTCGTCCGGCAGCGCCAGGATTCTCTGGATGGAGCGGTAGAGAACGGATGCATCGCCGCCGGGGAAATCGGCCCGCGACGTGCCGGAATCGGGCTGCATCAGCGTGTCGTGCACGAAGGCGGCGTCGTCTCCGACGAGATAGGTGACGGAGCCGAGCGTGTGGCCGGGCGAAAGCATCACCCGCGTCTCCAGCCCGCCGATCCTGAACGTATCTTTATCCGCGAAGAGGCGGTCGAAGGCGCTGTCGACATCGAAGGCGTCGGGCAGGTTATAGATCTCGCGCCAGAGCTTCGCGATCTCACGCACCTTCTCGCCGATCGCCTGCTGAGCGCCGAGCTTCTCCTTGAGATAGGCCGCGGCCATGAAGTGATCGGCATGCGGGTGGGTGTCCAGGATCCACTCGACGGAGAGGCCGCGCTCGCGGACGAACGCCAGGATTTCGTCGGCCGAACCGGTGCTGGTCCGGGCGTGCTTCGGATCGAAGTTCCAGACCGCGTCGATGATGGCGGCTTTTCCGGTGGCAGGGTCACTCACGACATACTGGGCGCTGCCGGTGTCGGCTTCATAGAAACCGGCCACCTCCGGCGACTTCCCGCCGCGCGAGGGACTGATCCTCATGGTGCTCATCGATCTCTCCCCGATTCGTTCGCAGGCTCCGGAGTCACGAACGTCTCCGTCATGGCTGCGCGCGCGTTGCCGGGAGCGGGCCGGCCGGCAGTGCGCGGGCCGGCACCCGGCGGGCGAGCCACATCCCGGCAAGCATGGCCGGCACGAACACCAGCGTGCCCGCCGCGGCGAGGGGCAGCGCGGTCAGCGCCGGCCCCGGGCAGAAGCCGCCGAGCCCCCAGCCGAGCCCGAACAGGGCGGCGCCGGCCAGAAGGCGCGGCTCGAGGTCCTTCCGCGTCGGCAGTTCGAACCGGCCGCCGAGAAGCGGGGCCTGAAGCGCCCGGCTCAGACGATAGCCGATGAAGGTGACGAGCACGGCGCCGCCCATGACGAAGGCGAGGCTCGGGTCCCAGCTCCCGAAGAGGTCGAGGAAGTTCAGAACCTTGGCCGGATCGGACATGCCGGAGATCACGAGCCCGAGACCGAAGACGAGGCCGATGACAAAACCGATGGCGCTTCGCATGTCAGGCTCCAACAACGTGCCGCGCCACGAGCACGGTGGCGAAGCCGGTCGCCATGAAGGTGAGGGTGGCGGCGATCGACCGCGTCGAGAGGCGCGACAGGCCGCAGACGCCGTGGCCGCTGGTGCAGCCGCCGCCGAGCACCGAGCCGAAGCCCACGAGCAGGCCCGCAAGCGCCATGACGGCGAGGTTGTCGGAGACCGTCTGCTCGACCGGCGCTCCCGTCGCGAACTGCGCGGCAAGCGGCGCGGCAAGAAGGCCGGCGAGGAAGGCGATGCGCCAGCCTCGATCCTCCGCCGCCGGCGGGATGAGCCGGCTGACGATGCCGCTGATCCCGGCGATGCGGCCGATGAAGAGCATGAGGAGGACCGCCGATAAGCCTATCAGCATTCCGCCGAGCGTGGATGCGATGGGGGTGAATTCGGTCATTCCGGCGCTCCATTCGCGACGCGGCGGCCGCGGGTGATTGACAGATATATGCGTGATACCTAAATTAGCAATAGCTAATTTTGAGGTGGCGCATGGCGGCGCAGAAAGTGCTTGCCTTCGAAGCGGACGTGGACCGGCTGGAGGCGAAGGCCGGGGAGGCGGCGGCGATGCTGCGCCTGCTCGCCAACGAAAAGCGCCTGCTCATTCTTTGCCACCTTCTGGCGGCGGCGGAAATGACGGTGACCGCGCTCGCCCGCGCCGTCGGCCTCAGCCAGTCGGCGCTGTCGCAGCATCTGGCCAAAATGCGCGCCGACGGGCTTGTGGCGACGCGGCGGGACGCGCAGACGATCCATTATCGGGTGGCCGATGCGCGGGTCCGGGCGATTCTTGAGACGCTGAGCCGGGTGTTCTGCCCGGAGCTGAAGCCCAGGCGCCGGCAGGGCCGGTGACCGGCCGCCGCGTGCGGGCGCCGCCGCCGGCCGAGCGGGAGGAGAATCGTCTGCGCCGGAGCAGCCGTCCCGTAAACTTTCGATGAGGAGTGAAAGAGCGATGCCGGTCTGGCTGGTGCGGACGACCTCGAACGAGGACGAGACCGAGGCAAGCGAGCAATGGGAGGTGAACGCCGAAACCGGCCATGATGCCGTGAAGGAGGTGACGACGCGTCTTCGCTTCCGGCCGCATCACGTCGAGGCGCGGCTTCGCCCGCCGGAGGCCGACGACAAGGCAGGCGCAATCGATCTTCAGCCGGGTGAGGTGCGGCGCATCCAGCCGGAGTGATCCCCGGGAGGAGCACGTCGCTCAGGCTTGCTCGACGGTCGCGCCGCTTCACGCTGCGTTTCGCAGCCGTCGTCAACATGCAGACGCTGCG
>DASWJZ010000222.1:0-4285 GCA_036396875.1 Propylenella sp. | reverse complement strand
GACCTCTATCCACCGGCGCAGGCCGGAACCTGGTGCAAGTGAAACGTCGCGACCCCCACCGTCTCCTGCACCGGAAGCTCGGCGCGGAGCCCGGCGGCGGTCGCCTCGTCGCCGGTCAGCATGGCGGCGAGCAGCCGCTGCTGCCCCTCGCTCATCTCCCCGGTCTTGCCGGCGAGGCAGTCGCAGGTGCCGGGCGGCACATTGAGATCGGATTCGCAATGCACGCGCACGGCGTCCTGTTCGGCAGGGCCCGCAAGCACCGGTCCGTGGCTTGCGGCCGTGAACAAGAAGACAAGGAAGAGATTCTTGATCATCGGTTCTCTACTTCCCTCGTGCGATGTGAGCCTCGTCAATAGACTCGCCGGCGCGGCTCGATGTACTGGACGGCGTTCGACAATGTGTAGGTATGGACCGGCCGGTAGTCGAGCCGCGTCTCATGCCGATCGAGGTCGGCGAAGGCAAGCGTGTGCTTCATCCAGCGCTCGTCGTCGCGTTCCGGAAAATCCTCGCGCGCATGCGCGCCGCGGCTTTCGGTGCGGTTGAACGCCGAATCCATCGTCACCACCGCCTGCACGATCAGATTCTCCAACTCGAGCGTCTCGATCAGATCGGTATTCCAGATCAGCCCGCGATCGGTGACGCGGAGGTCCTTCGCCGCGCGCCAGACGTCGCTGATCCGGGCGCGGCCCTCCTCCAGAACCTCCGCGGTGCGGAAGACGGCGCAGTTCTCCTGCATCACCCGCTGCATGCGCTCGCGCAGCGCCGCGGTCGGGATGGCGCCGTCCGCGTGGCGGGCCCGGTCGAGGCGGGCGAGCGCCATGTCGTCGGCGCCGGGGGGCAGTTCGGGATGGCGTTCCCCCGGCGTCACCGTCTCCGCGCAGCGCACCCCGGCGGCGCGGCCGAAGACCACGAGATCGACCAGCGAGTTCGAGCCGAGCCGGTTGGCGCCGTGCACCGAGACGCAGGCCGCCTCGCCGACCGCCATCAGCCCCGGCACGACGCTGTCGGGATCGCCGTCCGCCTTGGTCAGCGCCTCGCCGTGATAGTTCGTCGGTATGCCGCCCATATTGTAGTGCACTGTCGGCAGGATCGGGATCGGCTCGCGGGTCACGTCGACGCCGGCAAAGATTTTTGCAGTCTCGGAGATGCCGGGCAGCCGCTCGTGCAGAACCGCCGGGTCGAGGTGCTCGAGGTGCAGGTGGATGTGGTCCTTGTGGGGGCCGACGCCGCGCCCCTCGCGAATCTCGATGGTCATGGCGCGGGAGACGACGTCGCGGGAGGCGAGATCCTTCGCCGAGGGGGCGTAGCGCTCCATGAAGCGCTCGCCCTCCGAATTGGTGAGGAAGCCGCCCTCGCCCCGCGCCCCTTCGGTGATCAGCATGCCGGCGCCGTAGACGCCGGTCGGATGGAACTGCACGAACTCCATGTCCTGCAGCGGCTGGCCGGCGCGCAGCACCATCGCGTTGCCGTCGCCGGTCTGCGTGTGGGCGCCGGTGCAGGTATAGTAGATGCGCCCGTAGCCGCCGGTCGCGAGAATCGTCTTGTGAGCGCGGAAGCGATGCAGCGTGCCGTCGTCGAGATTGAGCGCGACGACGCCGCGGCAGGCGCCGCCGTCCATCAGCAGATCAAGCGCAAAATACTCGATGAAGAACTCGGCGGAGCGGCGGAGCGCCTGCCCGTACATCGTATGCAGCATCGCATGCCCGGTGCGGTCGGCGGCAGCGCAGGTGCGCTGCGCAACGCCCTTGCCGAAATGCGTCGTCATGCCGCCGAAGGGGCGCTGGTAGATGCGGCCGTCCTCAGTGCGCGAGAAGGGAACGCCCCAGTGCTCCAGCTCGTACACCGCCTGCGGCGCGTTGCGGCAGAGATATTCGATCGCGTCCTGGTCACCGAGCCAGTCGGAACCCTTGACGGTATCGTACATGTGCCAGCGCCAGTCGTCCTCGCCCATATTGCCGAGCGCGGCGGCGATCCCGCCCTGCGCCGCCACGGTATGCGAGCGGGTGGGGAAGACCTTGGTGATGCACGCCGTCTTCAGCCCGGCCCCGCTCGCGCCAAGCACTGCGCGCAGGCCGGCGCCGCCGGCGCCAACCACGACGACGTCGTAAAGATGCTCGGTGACCGCGTAGGCGCGGCCGCTGACCGAAGGCGCGGCTTGTCCGTCTCCCGAAGTCATGCGGCACCGAACGCGATCTTGAGCACAGCAAACGCCGCAGCAAGACCGACGGCCCAGGAGAAGAGCCAGTTGGCGATGAGCAGCGCGAATTTTGCGAGTTCGCCATGGACGTAGTCCTCGACGATCACCTGCATGCCGATCCGCATATGGACGATCGTCACCAGGATCGCTGCGAGGACCAGGATCGCAACGAGCGGCATGGACAATGTCGCGATAACCGTCTCGTGCGGCTCGCCGTTCAGTGCGACGAGGAGAACGAGGAAGGCGGTCAAAAGGATCGCCAGCGCGACCGACGTCACCCGCTGCACGATGAACTCGCCGGTCCCCTTCCCAGCCGATCCGAGCCCGCGGACCTGAGCAAGCGGCGTGCGCATCAGGATCCCCTCGGTTGAAGCGAAACCGCGCCGCCACCCTCCCCCCTGGCGGGGGAGAGGGTGAGCCAATCGCGAAACGATCGCGCCCTAGCGCACCGCATAGCCGACAATCCACACAAGCAGCGTCAGCACGATAGAGCCGCCGAGCGTCGCCCAGGCAAGGCCGTTGCGCATCGGTTCCGAATAGCCGGCGCCGGTGTCCCAGATCAGATGGCGGATGCCGCCGAGCAGGTGATGGATAAGGGCCCAGGTGAACCCGAACAGGATGAGCCGGCCGAACCAGGACCCGAAGAAGGCATTCGCCGTCTCGAACGCCGCCGGCCCGCTCGCCGCGGCGAGCAGCCACCAGGCGAGAAGAACCATGCCGAAGTAGAGCGCCGCGCCGGTGATGCGGTGGACGATCGACATGACCATCGTGATCAGCGGCCGGAAGATCGTGAGATGCGGCGAAAGCGGACGGGCCGCCCCCCGGGGCGCGGTCGGATGAGTCTCTGCCATGACGGCGGCAGACATACCGCAGCGCACATGAAGAGGCAAAGCGGCAAGTCGATCCGATCAGGTCAAGTCGGTCGCCGCACTGCCATCAATCGCATCTGCCGATTGTGGGTCACCTCTGGTAAAGCCCACAACGCCCCTCATCCTGAGGCGCGAGGCGGCGATGCGAAGCGATGCCGCCGAGCCTCGAAGGACGCGACCGCCCCTGGCGCGCGACTTCCCATGGTTCGAGGCTCGGCGCTTTTTAGCGCCTCGCACCTCACCATGAGGGGTGGCGGGGCCTGCCACTCGCTCGACCCGATGCTTCATCTCTCCACCACGCCGCAGGCGATCCGGTCCCCGGCATCGCCCGCCGGCTGGCTCTCGTAGTCATCGGCGCCGGCGTGGATCATCAAGGCCGTGCCGTCATCGTCGAACAGCGTCTCGGGCGCGCCCTCTTCCAGGGTCACGGAGGCGTTCAGCACTTCGATGGTGAGTGCGCCGGTATCCGGCACGTGGATGTTCGGCATGTCGCCGGCGTGCGGCCCGCCTTCGACCGTGAAGCCGTGGTCGGATATCGTCGGATTGTAGTGGCCGCCGGCGGATTCGAACGGAGGCTCGCATTCTCCGGTCTCGTGGAAGTGGAAGCCGTGGACGCCTGGCGGAAGCCCGGTCAACTCCGCCTCGATCAGGACACCCGCGGGCGTCTCGGTCAATGTCGCGGTCCCGTGGTCGGCGCCGTCGGCGCCCTTGACGGTCGCGGCGGCGGTGAGAGGCGCGTCGCCCTGCGCGACCGCCGCCCCGGCCGCGAGCGCGGCGGCCAGCGCGAATACCGCGCGAAGTCCCGGCATGGCAAATCTCCTTCGATGTTGGATATCACCGCCATAACCGCGACCGGCCGCCCGTTGTTCCGAATGCGCCCGAACCCACGCCGTCACTGCTCCGACAGCTTGAAGCTCTCCTCCTTCATGGCGTCGGTCCAGGTCACGGCGACATCCTTCACGACCGCCTGACCGCACACGACCCGCCCGATCGCGCTGTCGAAGGTGAGCGTGGGCGAACCGTAGAGGTCCCAGCCTTTGTTCAGGGCCTCCGAGACCCGCTTGCAGAACGCCGCGTCGTCGCCGCCGGTGAGCAATCGATAGAGCCTCACTGCGCTTCCCTTTCGTCGATCGACGCGGCAAGGATGAGCAGGCGCTCGGCCGCGGCGAGATGGAGACGTTCGACCATCCGCCCCCCGACCTCGATCACGCCTCGGCCC
>DASWJZ010000221.1:0-17738 GCA_036396875.1 Propylenella sp. | reverse complement strand
TGTTTTCGGGCGCCGCCCCGGCCGGCGCGCGCTTCGGCGTGCTGCCGGAACCGGACGGGCCTGGGCGCGCAGCGATCGAAGCAGCCTTCGTCTCCGCCTACACGGGGGCCATGGCGGTCGCCGCGCTCTGGGCGCTCCTGGCGGCGTTCTGCTCCTTCCTGCTGTTACGCGGGACGGGCGGCAGCAGCGATCGGGGACGGGTTAGCCTCTAAAGTGGCGCTGGGCTCAACCGACTCAGGCGTGCGCCTGCGCCACGCCAGCGCCGGCGTCCGGCTCCCGCTGCGTAAGAAAATCGCCGATCCGCCCGATCGCGCGGCGGATGTTCTCCTCCGAATTGGCGTAGGAGACGCGGATGTAGCCTTCGCCGTTGACGCCGAAATCCGGCCCGCCGATCAGCGCGACGCCGGCATCGTCGAGAAGGGCGTTGGCGAGTTTCTTGGCGCTCCAGCCGGTCCCCGACACGTTGGGGAAGGCGTAAAACGCTCCCTTCGGCGTGATGCAGGAGATGCCGGGGAGGGTGTTGAGAAGCTCGGTCACGACTTTGCGGCGGCGGTCGAAGGCCCCCACCATTGCCTTCACGTCGTCCTGCGGCCCGTCGATGGCGGCGATGCCGGCATACTGCGCCGGCGCGTTGACGCAGGACCAGCAATTGACCGCGAGCTTCCTGACCTTGTCATAAAGGCTCTCGGGCCAGACGGACCAGCCGAGCCGCCATCCGGTCATCGCCCATGTCTTGGAGAAACCGTTGAGAAGGATGAGCCGGTCGCGGATCTCCGCAAAGGTCAGCAGCGAGACATGCACCTCGCCATCATACGTCATCACATCGTAGATCTCGTCGGAGAGGATCGCGACGTCGGGCCATGCCGCGAGGCCTTGCACGAGCTGCTCGACCTCTCTCCTCGGCGTCACCCCGCCTGTCGGGTTGGCCGGCGAGTTGACGATCAGAAGGCGCGTCCGCGGTGTCATGAGCGAAAGCGTCTCGTCGGCGGAGAACGCGAAGCCGTTCTCTTCGCGGATTGGAACCGGCACGGGGCGGGCCCCGGTGAACTCGATCATCGAGCGGTAGATGGGAAAGCCGGGATCCGGGTAGAGGATGTCGACGCCGGGCTCGCCGAACATCAGGATGGCGGCGAACATCGTGACCTTGCCGCCCGGCACGATCAGCACCTGGTCGGGCGAAACCCCTATTCCGGTCGTCGCCAGCGTGCGCCGCGCGACCGCCTCGCGCAAAGGCGGGATGCCGGTCGCCGGCGTGTAGCCGTGATGGCCGTCGCGGAGCGCCTTTACCGCCGCCTCCACGATATGCGGTGGCGTGCGGAAGTCGGGCTGGCCGATCCCGAGATTGATGATGTCGCGGCCTTTGGCGGCAAGCGCGTTCGCACGCGCAAGCACGGCGAAGGCATTCTCCTCGCCGATGCGGTCGAAGCCGGCGATGGTGCGGAGCGTCATGGGGCAAGCGCGCTTTCTATGTCGGTGTGGATGAAATCGTCGCCCTTATAGAGCAATGGGGCGCTGAGGTGTTTGGCGACGGCGTAGGAAAGGCAGTCGCCGAAGTCGAGCCGAGCGTCACCTGGATCGGCGCTGCATAGCTGCATATGCTGCGCACAAAAAGTCATACTTTTTATCGCCGATGGGTGCAATTGCCGTTGATTTCGGCGCTTTCGCGGGCGTATGCGGAGGGCCAAGCGAGGGAGGTAACAGATGTCGTTCGACGCCAAGCACGGCACCCAGGTCAAGCTCCGGTCACAAATCTGGTTCGACAATCCGGACGATCCGGACATGACGGCGCTCTACATCGAGCGCTACATGAACTGGGGGCTGACGCGCGAGGAACTGCAGTCCGGCAGGCCGCTGATCGGGATCGCCCAGTCCGGCTCCGACCTTTCGCCCTGCAACCGCCACCACATCGTGCTTGCCCAGCGGGTGCGCGAAGGCATCCGCGAGGCCGGCGGCATCGCCTTCGAGTTCCCCGTCCACCCGATCCAGGAGACGGGCAAGCGGCCGACGGCCGCGCTCGACCGCAACCTCGCCTATCTCGGGCTGGTGGAGACGCTGTTCGGCTATCCGATCGACGGCGTCGTCTTGACCACCGGCTGCGACAAGACCACGCCGTCGCAATTGATGGCCGCGGCGACGGTCAACATCCCGGCTATCGCGCTCTCGGTCGGGCCGATGTTGAACGGCTGGCACAAGGGGCAGCGGACCGGCTCCGGCACCATCAAGTGGCTGGCGAAGAAGCTGAAATCGGCCGGCGAGATCGGCTGGCCGGAATATTTCGAGCTGGTCGCCTCCTCCGCCCCGTCGCCCGGCTTCTGCAACACCATGGGCACGGCGACGACGATGAACTCGCTCGCCGAGGCGCTCGGCATGATGCTCCCCGGCTGCGCCGCCATTCCCGCGCCGCACAAGGAGCGCGGACAGATCGCCTATCTCACCGGCCGGCGCATCGTCGAGATGGTGAAGGAGGACCTGAAGCCTTCCGACATCATGACCCGCGAGGCGTTCGAGAACGCCATCGTGGTGAATTCGGCGATCGGCGGCTCCACCAATGCCCCGATCCACCTGAACGCCATCGCCGCGCATCTCGGAGTAAAGCTTACGAACGACGACTGGGAGCGGATCGGCCACAAAATTCCGCTGCTCGCGGACATGCAGCCGGCCGGGCGCTTCCTTGGCGAGGACTATCACCGGGCGGGCGGCGTGCCGGCGATCGTCGCTGAGCTGATCGCGGGCGGCATCCTCCCGCACCCCGGCGCGAAGACCGTCAACGGCAGGACGATGGGTGCGAATGCGGAGGGAAAGCGGAGCTGGGACCGCGAGGTGATCCGCGCCTACGACAACCCGATCGTCAAGGAGGCGGGCTTTCTCAACTTCAAGGGCAACCTCTTCGATTCCGCCATCATGAAGACGAGCGTGATCTCCAAGGAGTTCCGCGACCGCTACCTCTCCAATCCGAAAGACCCCGAGGCGTTCGAGGGACGCGCCGTCGTCTTCGACGGGCGCGAGGACTATCACGCGCGCATCAACGACGCTTCGCTCTGCATCGACGAGAACACGATCCTGGTCATTCGCGGAACCGGGCCGATCGGCTATCCGGGCGGCGCGGAAGTCGTCAACATGCAGCCGCCCGATGCGCTCTTGCAGCGCGGCGTGACGGAACTGCCGTGCATCGGCGACGGGCGGCAGTCCGGCACGTCCGGCTCCCCGTCGATCCTGAACGCCTCGCCGGAGGCGGCGACCGGCGGCGGGCTGGCGCTGGTCAACACCGGCGACCGCATCCGCATCGACCTCAGGAAGCGGCAGGCGAACATCCTGATTTCGGAGGAGGAGCTGCAGAAGCGGCGCGGCGAGGTGAAGGCGAAGCTCGGCAATGGCGGCATCTCCTACGTGCCGCACAGCCAGACGCCCTGGCAGGAGATCCAGCGGGCGATCGTCGGGCAGTTCGACGAGGGCATGGTGCTGAAGCCGGCGGTGAAATACCGCGACGTCGCGCATCACGAATATCCGCGCGACAATCACTGACCGTTGCTTCCTCGGGGCCGGCCTGTAATCTAGCTCAGCTAGCTTATACAGGAGAAGGGAAATGCGCGAGATCGGCGCTTTCGAGGCCAAGAATACTTTGGGCACGCTTCTCGATTTAGTCGAGAAGGGCGAGGAGGTCGTGATCACGCGCCGCGGCAAGCGCGTGGCCCGCTTGGTTCCTGATACTTCTGCGAAGAATCGCGAAGAAGCCCGTCGTGCCGCGGAGCGCATCCTTGAGCGGAGCAAGGGCGTGACGCTTGGTGGACTGAAAATTAAAGACCTCATCAACGAAGGACGACCGTGAGCCTGGTGCTCGATGGCTCGATCACATTAGCGTGGTGCTTTCAGAACGAGCAGACGGAAGCATCGCGCGCCGTCCTTCGCAAAGTGATAGAAGACGGCGCCATTGTGCCGCCTATCTGGCAATTCGAAGTCCCAAATGGTTTGCAGATGGGTGTTCGAAGGAAACGGATCGACTCCGCCTTCCGAAATGAAACGCTCGCCGACCTCGCGCGATTGAACATCATCGTCGACCCGGATTGCGATTCGCAAGCTTGGTCGGCCAGCGTGCAGCTTGCTGATCAATACGCGCTGACGGTTTATGATGCAGCTTACCTCGAACTCGCGCAGCGACGTAGGATGCCGCTCGCCAGCCTTGATGTTGCGCTGAGGAAAGCAGGACGTGCGGAGCGTGTGCCTTTGACTGGGCAGGCAGGAGACCCGTGAATGACCGCGGCAGGTGACTCGGCCAATCGCTTCCGCGCCCTCCACGAGCGCCACGGCCTCTTCGTCATGCCCAATCCGTGGGACGCCGGCACGGCGAAGCTGCTCGCCGATCTCGGCTTCGAGGCGGTCGCGACATCCTCCGCCGCGCTCGCCTGGACGCTCGCCAAACCCGACATTTCCGGCGCGGTGACGCGCGACATCGCGATCGAGCATGCGCGGCTGCTCGGCGAGGCGTCGGGGCTGCCGGTCAACGGCGACTTCGAGAGCGGCTATGGCGGCACGCCGGCCGAGGTGGCCGAAACCATCCGGCGGGCGATCGACGCCGGCGTCGCCGGCTGCTCGATCGAGGACCAGGACCAGTCGGCCGGGGCGCTCTACCCGCTCGACGAGGCACTGCGGCGCTTCACTGCGGCAAAGGATGCGGCGGCGAAGTCCGGCTCCGCCTTCGTGCTGACCGGGCGCTGCGAGGTATTCTTTCACAGGCATCCCGATCCGCTCGGCGAAGCGGTGCGGCGGCTCAAAGCCTACGAGGCGGCGGGCGCCGACGTCGTCTATGCGCCGGGCGTGACGCAGGAATCGGAGGTCCGCGCTGTCGTCGAGGCTGTCAGCGTCCCGGTGAACGTGCTGGGCGGCCTCGGCGGCGTCTCCAACGATCTTCCCGCGCTGGAAAAGCTGGGTGTGAAAAGGGTGTCGATCGGCGGCGGCTTGGCGAAGGTGGCCCTCGGCGCTTTCCTGAAAGCAGCGCAGGGGCTGGCCGACAGGCGGTTCGCTTTCGAGGGCGCCGCCGCGTCGAGCACATTGAACGGCGCTTTCGCCGCGCGCCGCGGCGCGGACGAGGATGGCTGAGCGCGATCTGTCGGGTTGGACGCCGCGCCCGCGCCCGGCCGGGGCGACGCTCGAGGGACGCTGGTGCCGGCTGGAGCGGCTCGATCCGTTGCGCCACGGCGACAGCCTCTACGAGGCGTCCGTCGCGTCCGGCGCCGACGAACGCTTCCGCTATCTGTTCGAGCCGGCGCCGCAAAGCCGCGGCGAATTTGATGCCTGGGCGCAGCGCGCGGCCGGCGCCGACGATCCGCTTTTTTATGCCGTCGTCGACCCGACAACCGGTCGCGCGGAGGGGCGGCAGGCGCTGATGCGGATCACGCCCGACCACGGCGTCATCGAGGTCGGCAGCATTCTGTGGGGGCCAAGGATCGCCCGCACCCGCGTCGCAACCGAAGCGCTCTATCTTTTCGCGCGGCATGTCTTCGAGGAACTCGGCTATCGGCGTTTTGAGTGGAAATGCGACGCCTTGAACGAGCCGTCGCGGCGGTCGGCGCTCCGCTTCGGCTTCGCGTTCGAGGGGATTTTTCGCCAGCATATGGTCGTGAAAGGCAGGAACCGCGACACGGCCTGGTATGCAATGACCGATGCCGACTGGCCGAAGATCGCTGCCGGCATGCAGGCCTGGCTCGAACCTCAGAATTTTTCGGCCGAGGGACGGCAGAGACAAAAGCTGCGGGACATGATAGCCGCCGCCCGATGAGCTCGATGCACGGACATGCGCACGACCGGCACGCGCACCAGGAGGGATCGCTCGACGGGCCCGAAGTTGCCGCTGGAAACAAGCGACGCGTGCTGATCGCCGCCTCGCTGACGTGCGGGTTCATGATCGTCGAGGCGGTGGGCGGCATTCTTACCGGCTCGCTGGCGCTGCTGGCCGACGCCGGCCACATGCTGACCGATTCCGTCGCGCTGATCCTCGCCTATGCCGCCTATCGCGTGAGCGAGCGGCCCGGCACCAGCCGGATGACCTACGGTTTCGACCGCCTGAAGATTCTCGTCGCCTATACGAACGGGCTGACCGTGCTCGCAATCGCACTGTGGATCGTAGCGGAGGCGGTGCAACGATTTCTGACCCCCGCCCCGATCCTCGGCGGCGCGATGCTGGTCGTCGCGACGATGGGCCTCGCCGTGAACGTCGTCGTCTTTCTGACGCTGCACGGCGGGGACCGGGCGTCGCTCAACCTCAGAGGCGCCATCCTGCATGTGCTCGGCGATCTCCTCGGCTCGGTCGCGGCGATTGCCGCGGCTCTCATCATACTCGCCACCGGCTGGTATCCTGCCGATCCGCTGCTTTCGGTGCTCGTGGCGCTGCTCCTTCTGTGGAGCGCCGGGAAGCTGATCCGCGAGTCGGGGCTGATCCTGCTCGAGGGCGCGCCGCCGCATGTCGACCGCAATGACGTGGCGATGGACCTCGGCCGCGAGGTCGACGGGGTCTGCGACATCCATCACATGCATGTCTGGAGTCTCGACGACCGGCAGCTTATGGCGACGCTGCATGCGCGCGTGCAGCCGGGCGCCGATCCGGAACGCGTGGTCTCCGACATCAAGACGCGGCTTGCCGAGGCGCACGGCATCCGCCATGCGACCGTGGAAGCGGAATCGGGGCGGGAATGTCCCGACACCGTGAAGAGGAGGGCCGATGGGACGGCTTGAGGGCAAGCGGGCATTCCTGACCGCCGCCGGCCAAGGGATCGGCCGTGCCACGGCGGAGGCCTTCGCGCGCGAGGGCGCGGAAGTGATCGCGACCGATGTCGACCGACGCAAGCTCACCGGTCTGAAGGCTTGCGGCGTCGCACGGCTGGAGGGATTGAACGTTCTCGATACGAACGCGGTTCAAGCTCTCTCCGCCTCCGTCGGAGAGATCGACATCCTGTTCAACTGCGCCGGCTTCGTCCATCACGGAACGGTGCTCGATTGCTCCGAGAAGGACTGGGATTTCTCGTTCGATCTCAACGTGAAATCGATGCACCGCACGATCCGCGCCTTCCTGCCCGGCATGCTCGCGCGCGCGGCAGGCGGGGCATCGGCCTCGATCGTGAACGTGGCGTCCGGCGCGTCCTCCATCCGCGGCCTTCCGAACCGCTACGTCTACGGCGCGACCAAGGCCGCGGTGATCGGCCTGACCAAGGCGGTCGCGGCGGATTTCATCAAGAAGGGCGTCCGCTGCAATGCGATCGCGCCGGGCACCGTCCTGTCGCCGTCGCTCGAGGAGCGGATCGCGACGCTCGCCGAAAAAACCGGGGAAGGCCGGGACGAGGTGCTCAACGCCTTCGTCGCGCGGCAGCCGATGGGGCGGCTCGGGACCGCCGAGGAAATGGCGGCCGTCGCGGTCTATCTCGCCTCCGACGAAAGCGCCTTCACGACCGGCATCGTGATCGCCGCGGATGGAGGCTTCAGCCTTTAGCGCCATGTCCCGCTTCCGCCGCTACGAGCCGCTGATCGCCGCCGCAATCATTATGGCCGTCGTGGTGGCGGGCTGGCTGGTCATGCCGCGCATCATGCTTGCGGCGAGCGGCGGCGGGCCGATCGGCGGCGTCTTGATCGCAATCGGGTTCATGCTCGCCTTCTTTGCCGTGCTATGGCTGAGGAGCCGCCACCAGCGGCGCATCGACAGGGACTGACATGCATATTCTCATCACGGGCGCGGCCGGCATGATCGGCCGCAAGATCGTCGACCGGCTGCTCAAGGACAAGCGAATCGGGCGCCGCGAGATCACCAAGCTGACGCTGCACGACATCGTGGCGCCGGACGCCAAGCCGACCGAGGCGACGACGATCCTGCCCGTCGCCGGCGACATTTCGGATCGCACGGTCGTCGACCGGCTGGTCGCCGAGAAGCCTGACATTGTCATGCACCTTGCGGCGGTCGTCTCCGGCGAGGCGGAGGCCGACTTCGACAAAGGCTATGCCGTCAATTTCGACGGAACGCGGCATCTGTTCGAGGCGATCCGCGCTGCGAACTACAAGCCGCGGGTCGTCTACGCATCGTCGATCGCGGTGTTCGGCGCGCCTTTCCCGGAGCCCATTCCGGACGACTATCATCTCGCGCCGCTCACCAGCTACGGCACCCAGAAGGCGGTCGGCGAGCTGCTGCTCAACGACTATACCCGGCGCGGATTCATGGACGGGATCGGCCTCCGGCTTCCCACCATCTGCGTCCGCCCTGGGAAGCCGAACAAGGCGGCCTCGGGATTCTTCTCCGGCATCATCCGCGAGCCGCTGAAGGGCGAGGAAGCGATCCTGCCGGTGTCGGATTCGGTGCGGCACTGGCACGCCAGCCCACGCGCGGCGGTCGGCTTCTTCCTGAAGGCGGCGGAGATGGATCTCGAGCCGGTAGGGCCGCGCCGCTGCCTCACCATGCCGGGCGTCGGCGTCACGGTCGCCGAGCAGATCGCCGCCCTCTCCAAGGTCGCAGGGGAGCGCGCGGCGAAGCTGATCAGGCGCGAGCCCGATCCCGTAATCGAGCGCATCGTCTCCGGATGGCCGACGACGTTCGAGGCCGGACGGGCGCGAAGACTTGGTTTTACGGTCGACGACGGTTTCGAGGCGATCGTGCGCGCCCACATCGAAGACGAGCACGGCGGCCGCGCCCCGGTGCAAGGCTGACCGACAACCCGGGACTGAGCTTTGGCGCACGCCGTTCGGACGGGAGGAGGAGTGGCAAGCCGGCGGACGGCACGGCAAAGTTCCGTGTTCCGACGTGCGCTCCGGCGGGTAGTCCTCGCGGCGGCGGTCCTTGTGGCGCTGCCCTTCCTGCTCCTGCCGCTCTATGCGGTCGTCGATCCGCCGGTCTCCACGGTCATGCTCGGAAAGCGGCTCGGCGGCGCATCGATCGAGAAGAGCTGGGCCGATCTCGACCGCATCTCGCCGCACCTCGTGCGGGCAGTGCTGATCTCCGAGGATGCCCGCTTCTGCGAGCATCGCGGCATCGACTGGGTCGAGGTGCAGAAGGCGCTCGACGTTGAGGACGGGCGATTGCGCGGCGCGAGCACCATCACCATGCAGACGGTGAAGAACCTCTTCCTGTGGACGGGGCGAAGCTGGATCCGCAAGGCGCTGGAAGTGCCGCTCGCACTCTATGCCGAGCTTTTCCTGTCGAAGAAGCGGATCATGGAGATCTATCTGAACATCGCGGAATGGGATACCGGGCTCTATGGGGCCGAGGCCGCCGCCGAGCGGTTCTTCGGCGTGGCGGCGGCCGACCTCTCGCCCGCGCAGTCGGCGCGGCTCGCCGCTATCCTGCCGGCGCCCGAGGCGCGAGACGCCGCCAATCCCGGCCCGCAGACGCGGCGAATCGCCGAGCGGATCGCTGCGAGGGCCGCGAAATCCGGTCCCTACGTCACTTGCGTGCTCGGATAGAGCCGAACGGCTGGCCAAAGACGCGGGAACAGCCTATATGCCCGCCAAGTCCGCCGTGCGGGCCGCACCTGCGGCCACGGCGGCGACCGAAATCCCCCGGAGCTTGATATGCCAGTCCCGAAGAGAAAAACCTCGCGCATGAAGCGCGGATTCCGCCGTTCCCACGACGCGCTCGAGCAGCCGACCTATGTGGAGGACAAGGAGTCGGGCGAACTTCGGCGCCCCCACCATATCGACCTGAAGAGCGGCAAATACCGCGGCCGCGAGGTCCTCGCGCCGAAGGAGTAGCGGCTTCCTGGCGAGGCCGCGGGACGCAGGCCGGCCTCGCGCCGGCCTTCTCGCGCCTTGCATGATGTCACCCGCGGCTGCTTAGGTGGCGGGCGTGCCCTCCGCGGAGGCGATCGATGCGCTATGTCCCGCTGCTGATCATCCCGTTCGCGCTCTATAACGCTTTCGCCTTCCTCATCTTTGAGTCGCCGGAGGCCGGTTTCCGCACGGCAACGATGTTCTCCGTGCCCATGATGTCGGGGGCGAGCTTCACGCTCTCCGTGAGCGCCGCGATCATCCTCATGGCCCTTTTTCTGCTCGCTTTCGAAGTGATCAAGGCAGCCCGGGTCGGCACGGGATCGGTCGCCGACCATGTGCTGGCCACGGTGATCTTCATCGCATTCCTGATCGAGTTCCTGCTCGTGCCGCAGGCGGCCACCGACACGTTCCTCGTGCTGACGGCAATTGCGCTGGTGGATCTCATATGCGGCTTCGCCGTGTCGATCCGCACTGCCACGCGCGACATCAGCCTGGAAGGCTAGGGAGCGCGGATGCACATCCGCAGCCGGCTGAGGCGTGCGCTACTTCCGGCCGGCGATCGTTTCAAGCGTCTTCTGCATCTCGGAGAGCTGGCGGCGCAGCGATTCCAGTTCCTCCTGCCGCCCCTCTGTTTTCCCGGCCCCTTTCGCAGCGGTGCCTGAATTCCCCGGCGCGGGCATGCCGCCTCCGGCGGCAAAGGGGACCCACATCCGCATCGCCTCGGTAAACATCTCCATGTTCCGGCGGCTCTGCTCTTCCAGGACGCCGACCGCGTCGCCCTTCAAGGCGCGCGCCAGCTGCTTTTGCAGTTCGTCCTGATTGCGCGTGAAGGCGGAGAGCGAGCATTCGAGGTAGCTCGGAAGCACCGCCTGCATCTGGTCGCCGTAGAAACGGATCAGCTGGCGCAGGAAGGCGATTGGCAGGAGATGCTGCCCACGGTTCTCCTGCTCGAAGATGATCTGGCCGAGGACGGCGCGGGTGATGTCCTCGCCGGTCTTGGCGTCGGTGACGACAAAGTCCTCGCCGCTCTTCACCATGCGCGCGAGATCCTCCAGGGTCACATACGTCGATGTCCCTGTGTGATAGAGGCGACGGTTGGCGTATTTCTTGATGACCGTCGGTTCGTCGCTCGCCATGTCAACCCTCACGCGCGCCCTCGGGGGGGCTGAGGTCAGGATAGGAACGAAGTGCCGCGGCGGTCCAGCGATTTCGCAGTTGCGGTAGGCAGTCGGGCCAGAATCTTGCTGCACCGCCGTTGACAGGCCTCGGGGCGACCCTCTTTAACCATCCCGGAAGCGGCCCCGCCGCGCATTCTGCCGACCGCCATTCATCGAGGAGGTTCCCGTGGAGCACATCGTCATCGCCAGCGCCGCCCGGACGCCGGTCGGTTCATTCAACGGCGCTTTTGCCACGCTCCCCGCGCATGAGCTTGGCGCCGTTGCGATCAAGGGCGCGCTCGACCGCGCCGGCGTGTCGCCGGACGAGGTGACCGAGGTGATCCTGGGGCAGATCCTGACCGCCGCCGAGGGGCAGAATCCGGCGCGGCAAGCGGCGATGAAGGCTGGAATCCCGAAGGAAAAAACGGCCTGGGGGCTCAACCAGCTCTGCGGCTCCGGTCTCCGGGCGGTGGCGATCGGCATGCAGCAGATTCAGACCGGGGACGCCGACATCATCGTGGCCGGCGGGCAAGAATCGATGTCGATGGCGCCGCACGCCATGCATCTGCGCCAGGGCGTCAAGATGGGCGACTATGCGATGGTCGACACCATGCTGAAGGATGGCCTGATCGACGCCTTCAACGGCTACCACATGGGGGTCACGGCGGAGAACGTCGCCAAGCAGTGGCAGATCACGAGGGCGCAGCAGGACGAGTTTGCCGTCGCTTCGCAGAACAAAGCCGAGGCCGCCCAGAAGGCCGGTCGCTTCAAGGATGAGATCGTGCCGGTGACGGTGAAGACCCGGAAGGGCGATATCGTCGTCGATCAGGACGAATATATCCGCCACGGGGCCACTCTCGACAGCGTCGCCAAGCTTCGCCCCGCCTTCGATAAGGAGGGCTCGGTCACTGCCGCCAATGCATCCGGCATCAACGACGGAGGAGCGGCGGTCGTGCTGATGAGCGCGAAGGACGCGGAGAAGCGCGGCATCGAGCCGCTCGCCCGCATCGTTTCCTGGGCCACCGCCGGCGTCGATCCAGCGATCATGGGAACAGGTCCGATCCCCGCCTCCCGGAGGGCGCTCGAGAAGGCGGGCTGGTCGAAGGACGACCTCGATCTGGTGGAGGCCAACGAGGCTTTTGCCGCTCAGGCCTGCGCCGTCAATAAGGACCTCGGCTGGAGCCGGGAGATCGTCAACGTGAACGGCGGCGCGATCGCCATCGGGCATCCGGTCGGCGCCTCCGGCGCCCGGGTCCTGAACACGCTGCTTTTCGAGATGAAGCGCCGCAATGCCAGGAAGGGCCTCGCCACGCTCTGCATCGGAGGCGGCATGGGCATCGCCATGTGCGTCGCGCGAGGTTGACGCAGGTCACAGCCGCGCGGCGGGAAAGAATTAGAGAGACAGCCGCAGGAGCTGTCCGGATCGGGAGGAGAGCATGACGAGGGTGGCGCTGGTGACGGGCGGCACGCGCGGGATCGGCGCCGCCATCGCAAAGGGGCTTGCCGCGGCCGGCCACAAGGTGGCGGCGACCTACGCCGGCAACAAGGAGAAGGCCGACGCCTTCAAGAAGGAGACCGGCATTTCCGTCTACCAGTGGGATGTCGGCGACACGTCCGCGTGCAACGAGGGCGTGAAGCGGGTGGAGGGGGAGGTCGGTCCGGTCGACATCCTCGTCAACAATGCCGGCATCACGCGTGACGGCTGGTTCCACAAGATGGATTTTCCGGCCTGGTCGGCGGTGCTGAGGACCAACCTCGATTCCATGTTCGCCATGACCCGACCGGTGATCGAGGGCATGCGGGACCGCAATTTCGGCCGTATCATCAACATTTCGTCGATCAACGGCCAGAAAGGGCAGCTGGGCCAGGTCAATTATTCGACCGCCAAGGCGGGCGTCATCGGCTTCACCAAGGCGCTGGCGCTGGAGAACGCGCGGAAGGGCATAACCGTCAATTGCGTCTGCCCCGGCTATATCGACACGGACATGGTGGCCGCGGTGAGCGAGAAGGCGCTGGAAGGCATTGTCGCCGCCATTCCGGTCGGCCGTCTCGGACGCGCCGAGGAGATATCGGAGCTTGTCGTCTATCTCGCGTCCGACTCGTCCGCCTTCATGACGGGGGCGGTTCTTTCGATCAATGGCGGGCAATATATGGCGAACGGCTGATTCGCCGCATTCGCGACGGAGGCTGCCCGCCTTAATTGCCGCCCATGGCGGACAGGCTGCCATGGGCGCCGTTCAGGATGGGAAAATGTCCGACGTGGAGCTGAGACCCGGGGATATGCGCGGTCGTTTCCTGCCGGACGGCGCGTCCCTGCGCGCCTGGTTGAGGCCGGCCTGGGCGGTGCTGCACGACGCGACGGACGGCCTCTTCCGCCACGACGGGGTGATGGTGGCCAGCGCCATCGCTTTTTCCCTGATCTTCGCGCTCTTCCCTTTTGCGATCTTCGTGGTGGCGCTGGGCGCGATCTTCGGCGGCTCGGATCTTGCCGGCTACATCAGCCGCGAGGCGCTGGAGATCATGCCGGAGAACATCATCCGCACGCTCGAGCCGGAACTGAACCGCATCTTCCAGACGGCAGGGCAGGCCAGCCCGCTCACCTTCGGCCTGCTCGTTACTCTCGTTTCGATAACCGGGGCGGTCGAAGCAATCCGCGACGGGCTCAACCGCGCCTATGGCTGCACCGAGGACCGGCACATGATCCGCCGGTATCTGAGCAGCCTCCTCTTCGTTTTCGTCGGCATGGCCTTCCTGCTCGCCGTGGCTGCGCTCGGCGTCGCCGTGCCGATCTGGCTCGGCGTCCTCGACCGCTACGTGCCGGGGCCGGCATTCCATCTGGATCGGCTGGAGACGGTGCGCGAGGCGCTGCTCGTCGTCATCACGGCGGCGATGCTGTTCGCCTTCCACCTCTTCCTGCCGGCGCGCCGAAGGCGCTTTGGCGCGGTGACGGGGGGGGTTCTGGTGACGCTCGTAGCGTGGTGGCTCGCGGCAAAGACCTTTGGCCTCTACATCAGCCAGATCGCGAATTACAGCGCCACCTATGCCGGCCTCGCCGGCATCGTCATCCTGATGTTCTTTCTCTATATCCAGGCGCTTATTTTCCTCTACGGGGCCGAGGTGAACCGCTCGATCGCCGATTTCCGCGGCGATGCGCTCTGCCGGCAGGACGCGTAGAGGCAGTCGCTTTCGCGAATCTCAGAACTTGTCCTTGCGCGTGCGGATCTCGGCGAAAACCTTGGCCGGGTCGGCGCCCGCCATTCCGAGCTTCCGCATCAAGGCCGGGTCGTCGGCGCGAAGAAAGGGGTTGGCGGCCTTTTCGGCATCGATCGATGTCGGGAGCGTCGGCTTGCCGGCCTCGCGCAGCGCCTCCACCTCGGCCACGCGCTTCTTCAGCGCGGCGTTGTCCGGATCGACGGTGAGCGCAAACCGGCCATTAGCGAGCGTATATTCGTGGCCGCAATAGAGGACGGTTTCCCCCGGGAGCTCGCGCAGGCGCTTGATCGAGGCCCACATCATCGGGTGGTCGCCCTCGATCACCCGCCCGCAGCCGAGCGAGAAGATAGTGTCGCCGACGAAAACCAAAGCTTCGCCCGGGAGCCAGTAAGAAACATGATCGAGCGTGTGGCCAGGCGTGGCGATCACGCGCACTTCGGCGCCTGCCCACTGGAAATCGTCCCCGTCCTTGACGGTGCGGTCGTACATCCCGGTCTCCGCCGCGCTCGGCTCCGGCCCGATGACCTCGCAGTCGTAGGCGGCCTGCAAGGCAGGAACGCCCTCGATGTGGTCGAAGTGCTTGTGGGTGACGAGGATGTGCGTCAGCTTCCAGCCGCGCGCTTTAAGCGCCGCGATGATCGGATCGGCTTCGGGTGCGTCGATGGCGGCCGTCATGCCGGACTTCGCGTCGTGCAGGAGGACGGCGAAGTTGTCCGAGCGGACCGGCAGCTGAACCACGTCAAATCTACTCATTCCTTCGTCTCCGCAGTGCGACCTCCGCAATCTTAGCGGCTTTGCCATCATCTTAAAGCTCCAACGGGCCTTCGGGCTCGACCGCACCCCCGGTGCGGTGAATAATGGCGGCATGCATCTCGACGTCGTCGATCTCCGCGACTTCTACGCCTCGCCCGTCGGACGGATGGTGATCCGCCATCTCGGGCCGGTCGTCGCCTCGCTGGTGAAGGTGGATGCGGGCACGCGCGTGCTCGGTTTCGGGTTTGCCATCCCCTATCTGGCCGAGATAAGGGGCGCCGAGCGGCTGCTTGCCTTCATGCCGGCAGGTCAGGGCGTGATCGATTGGCCATCGGGCGACGGCTCGGCGACGGCCCTCGTGGCGGAGGATTCGCTGCCGCTTCCCGATTCGTCGATCGACCTCGCGATCATGATCCATGCGCTTGAGATGTCGGCACGGCCGCAGGCGCTCATGGCGGAGCTGCGCCGCGTGCTGACCTCGGGCGGCCGGCTCATCATCGTGGTCCCGAACCGGCAAGGGGCGTGGGCGAGTTCCGATCTCTCCCCCTTCGGTTTCGGCCGGCCGTACTCGCGCGGCCAGCTCAGGAGCCTCTTTGCCGAAGTCGGCTTCGAGGCGGAAGCCTGGACCACGGCGCTTCACATGCCGCCGGCGTCCTGGCGTCCGCTGCTCGGAGCGGCGGGCGCCTTCGACCGTGTCGGGCGGGTCGTCTGGCCGGCCTTTGCCGGTGTGGTCGTCGTCGCGGCGGTGAAGCGGACCGTGCAGGGCGTCCCGGCGCGCGCGCGGCCGCGGCTGGCGCCCGCGCTCCGCCCGGTGCTCGGTCCGCCGGCCGGCGCCGTCGGGCGGCTACCGCCGTGAGAGAAGGAAGATCGCCTGGTCGGCGAGAAAATTCCAAAGCGTCAGCCGGATCGAGCGGTTGAGCACGCGGTCCTTGCCCCAAAGCGCCACCGCCTTCTCGATCTGCGCGTCGATCTCCTCCGTCAGCGCCACGAAATCCCGCACCGTGCAGAAATGGATGTTGGGCGTGTCGTACCAGCTGTAGGGCAGGTTTTCGGTGATCGGCATGCGCCCCTTCACGACGAATTCCCGCCGGACACGCCAGTTGCCGAAGTTCGGGAACGACACCACCACCTTGCGCCCGATCCGCAGAAGCTCCTCCAGAACGGTACGGGGATTGTAGGTCGCCTGCAAAGTCTGGCTCAGGATGACGAAATCGAAGGCGGCGTCCGGATAGGTCGCAAGGTCGTGGTCGGCGTCGCCCTGGACGACGGAGAGCCCGCGCGCCACCGCCTCGTTGACGCCCTTCTGCGAGAGCTCGATTCCACGGCCGTCCACCTGCTTTTCCTGCTCCAGCCGTTCGAGCAGCGCGCCGTCGCCGCAGCCGACGTCGAGCACGCGAGCGCCCGGCGTCACAAAGCCGGCGATGATCTTGAGGTCGACCCGGTCCGGATGCGCCGCCATCGTGCGGAGCTGCATGTCGGTCATCGGATGCCCCGGCGGCGCGCCGCGGCCGTGAGGAAGCCGCTGACGGCGCCGAACAGCTCCGGCTCGTCGAGCAGGAAGGAATCATGCCCGCGGTCGGTCTCAATCTCGACGAAGGAGACGTTGGCGGCGGCGGCGTTCAGGGCGTGCACGATCGTGCGGTTCTCCGATGTCGGGAACAGCCAGTCGCTGGTGAAGGAGACGACGCAGAAGCGGGTCCTCGTGCCGCGAAAGGCGTTGGCCAGCACGCCTCCGTAATCCAGCGCCAGGTCGAAATAGTCCATCGCCCGCGTCATGTAGAGGTAGGAATTGGCGTCGAAGCGGTCGACGAATGTCATCCCCTGGTGGCGGAGGTAGGATTCGACCTGGAAGTCGGCGTCAAAGCCGAAGGCGAGCGCCGTGCGGTCCTGCAGCTGGCGGCCGAATTTTCTGTGCAGTGCTTCATCGGAGAGATAGGTGATGTGCGCCGCCATGCGCGCGACGGCAAGACCCTTGCGCGGGCTCCGCCCCAGTTCCGAGTACTTACCGCCGCACCAATCCGGATCGGCCATGACCGCCTGGCGCCCCACCTCGTGGAAAGCGATGTTCTGCGAGGAATGCCGCGCGGCGCAGGCGATCGGAACGGCGGAGAAGACACGATCCGGAAAGCTTGCCGCCCATTGCAGCACCTGCATGCCGCCCATCGATCCGCCGAGCACCGAGAGGAGCGCGTCGATGCCCAGCCGGTCGATCAGCATCGACTGGGCCCGCACCATGTCGCGCACGGTGATGACGGGAAGATCGAGACCGTAGGCCCGCCCGCTTCTCGGATCGATCGAGGCCGGGCCGGTGGTGCCCATGCAGCCGCCGAGCACGTTGGCGCAAATGACGAAGTAGCGGCCGGTATCGATCGGCCTGCCGGGCCCCACCATCAGCGACCACCAGCCCGGCTTGCCGGTGACCGGGTTGGCGCTCGCGACGTGCTGGTCGCCGCTCAGCGCGTGGCAAACGAGAATCGCGTTCGACTTGTCGGCGTTCAATTCGCCGTAGGTCTGGTAGGCGATCTGGAACGGCGACAGCGATACCCCCGCGTCGAGCGGGAGCGGCTCGTCGGGGCCGAAACGCGCGACGGGGCTCGCCGGCCGCTCCGCCTGCGAGCGCGCCAGGTCCTCCATTTCGCCGATATGCGTCTCGACGCGCGTCATTCACTCGTCTCCGCCCCCCGCAAGTCGTCATGGCAGGGCTTGACCCTGCCATCCATTCCGCAACGGTCGCGAGGGCCACAGCGGTTGCGGAATGGATTGCCGGGTCAAGCCCGGCAATGACGGCATGGAAAGGCGGGAAGCTGCCAATCTTGCTGCCGAGGCGCCTTCCAAGAACGGCGCACCCGAAGTGTCAATGTTTTCTTTGCGTTCGGC
>DASWJZ010000220.1:0-3711 GCA_036396875.1 Propylenella sp. | reverse complement strand
GGCGCGCGGCGGCGGATATCCTCGCCTGCCTCGCGCCCTATGGCTTCGGCCTCGCCGCTGTCGCCGGAAGCGCTTGCGGAATGGGACTCGGTCCCGGCCTCGGAGAGCACCGTGCCGTCGAAACGCAAGATGCCGCCTTCGACGCGCGCATAGCCCGCGATCGGCGTGCGGCAGGATCCGTCGAGCGCAGCCAGGAAGGCGCGCTCGCAGGCGACTGCCGCCGCGGTCTCGCGGTGATCGACCGGCGCGAGCAGGTCACGCATCCTGCGGTCGCTTGCGCGGCATTCGATCGCGATCGCTCCCTGGCCGCAGGCCGGCGGAAAGAGATCGGGCGGGAGGAGCGCGCGGACATGATGTGCGAGGCCGAGGCGCTTCAGCCCCGCGACGGCGAGCAGGGTGGCGTCGAAGTCGCCCGCCTCGACGCGCTTCAGCCGGGTCGGCACATTGCCCCGCAGCAGCGCGATTTCCACGTCCGGCCGCGCCCGGCGGACGAGCGCGGCGCGACGGAGCGACGCCGTACCCACCCGCGCACCGGCGGGGAGGGCGTCGAGCGATTCCGCCACGCGGGCGACCAGCGCGTCGCGCACGTCCTCGCGCGGCAGCACGGCGCCGATCACCAGGCCGTCGGAAAGAACGGTCTCCATGTCCTTGGCCGAATGGACGGCAAGGTCGACCGCCCCGGAGAGCAGGGCCTGCTCGATCTCCTTCGTGAAGAGACCTTTTCCGCCGGCGTCGGCGAGCGGCCGGTCGCGAATCACGTCACCCGACGTGGTGATCGGCACGATCTCGACCGCCTCAGGATCAAGACCATGCGCTTCGGCGAGCGCATCGCGCGCCGCCGCCGCCTGCCAGAGGGCAAGCCGGCTGCCGCGCGTTCCGATGCGGATGCGGCCGTGCCCGGCCCGGGCGCCGAGCCCTGCCATGCGCGCCGGCTGCGCTTCCGCCATCACATCCCCGATTTGCCGCGTCCTGCGGCCCGCCCAGCCCTAGCCGCTCAATAAGAAGCGTGCAACGAGACCACGAGCGCGGCTTGTTGTGAGGGCGGCTGCGGGTTACTTGCTGACATGGCCTCGCCGATCCTCGTCTTCGACCTCGACGGAACACTGGTCGACACGGCGCCCGATCTCCTGGCGACGCTTGGCGCAGTGTTGCCGCGCCACGGCGTGCCGGTCGGCGCCGACGATCCGGAACTCCGCAACGGCATCGGCCGGGGCGCCCGCCACCTCATCGAATTTGCGCTGCGGCGTGCGGCGGTGGCCTTCCAGGACGCGGAGGTCGCTGCGATGCACCGCGACTTTCTCGTCCATTACGAGGCCAATATCTGCGTCGACTCAAAGCTCTACCCCGGCCTTCTCGATCTGCTCGACCGCTTCGAGCGCGCCGGCTGGTCCTTCGCCGTTTGCACCAACAAGCCGGAAGGGCTGTCGCGGCTTCTGCTTCAGGCGCTCGGCATTGCCCACCGGTTTGCAGCGATCTGTGGCGGCGACACTTTTGCGAGACACAAGCCCGACGCAGCGCACCTCTGGAACACGATTCGCACGGCATCCGCTGCTCCGCGGGCGGCCGTCATGGTCGGTGATTCGCGCACCGACCTGGAGACCGCACGGAATGCGCGGGTGCCCTTCGTCGGCGTGAGCTTCGGGTATTCGCCTGTCCCAATGGCCGATCTCGGTCCGGACATCCTCATAGAAGGGTTGGACGACCTTGTGCCAGAAGCGCTCGCGCGACTTTTGAAGGATGCGCCAATGCCGTCGGCGGCGGCCTTTGCGGCGCTCTGAGGGCCCCGCAACACTCCGATGATTGCCGTCGCCGACATCGAAGACGCGCGCCGGCGGATCGCCGGCTGGATCCGGCATACGCCGGTGACGCCGCTTGTTCAGCTGAAGACGTCGCCGCCCACCGATGCCCGGATCTCGCTCAAGCTCGAATGCCTGCAGGTGACGGGATCGTTCAAGGCGCGGGGGGCGATGAACCGCCTGCTCGGAACGCCGAAGACCGCGCTATCGCACGGCATCGTCACCGCGTCCGGCGGAAATCATGGGCTTGCGGTGGCGCGGACCGCCTTCGCGGCGGGTGTTCCCGCGACGATCTTCGTGCCGGCGAGCGTCTCGCCCGCGAAGGTCGCGAAGATGAAGGCGTGGGGAGCGCACGTGGAAGTCGTGGGCGACGTGTGGGATCAATCCGATGCGGCGGCGCGGGACCACACCGCCGGCGCGGGCGCAGTCTATTTTCACCCGTTCGCCGACCCGCTGGTTGCGGCAGGGCAGGGGACGCTTGGGCTTGAAATCCTGGACGATCTGCCGGACATCGACGCGATCCTCGTGGCGATCGGGGGCGGCGGGCTCATCTCCGGCGTCGCGACCGCAATCCGCGCCCGCCGGCCTTCCGTCAGGATCGTCGGGGTCGAGCCGGTCGGCTCCCCAACCCTGAAGGCCAGCCTCGATGCGGGCCGGGTGGTGACCTTGCCCGAAATCACCACCCGCGTGCCGACCATGGCGTGCCGCCGCACCGATGAGCGCATCTTCGAGATTGTACGGCGGAGCGTCGACGACATCGTGCTCGTCAGCGACGCGGCGATGGAGGAGGCGGCGTGCTGGCTGTGGTTCGAGATGGGCGTCGCCGCCGACCTCTCTGGCGCGGCGTCGATCGCGGCGCTGCGTCAAGGCCTCCCGGGCCTCGCTGAGGCGCGCCACATCTGCGCGCTGATCTGCGGCGCCGGCGCCGAAGGAACGGGCAAAGCCGCCCGGCCGTAAAGAACGCCTGCCGACGCGCGCCTACCGCGCGCCATGGGCCATTTCGGAAATACGCTGCTTCAGAGGGTCAGAAATTGCGCTGGATGCGCCACATCAGGCCCCAGACGTCGAAGCTCGGCTGCTCTTCCACGGTCCCCGGATTGGCGACGTCATCCATGTCCAGGCTCTGGTAAGCGAACTCGGGCCCCATGCCGAGGCCTGGAACGGGCTCCCAACGCGCGCCGATTTTGAACGCCCACTGATCGTACTCGTCCGCATCCGGCGTCCCGCCCCCGTCCTCCTCAACATGCGTGAACGAGCCGTCGAGCCACACGCTGAGGTTGGGATTGATGAACGGGCCGATGATCCCGGCGCGGACCGACCAGGCCTTGTTCAAGTCGTCCGGAAAATCCCCGTCGAGGTCGCCGAGCGCGCCTGGATCGTCGGTCACGTAGGCAACGGCGCCTTCGGCGTAGCCGCCCTGCGAATCGAACCGCCAGCCCCCTGGGAGTCTGAGAGTAAGGCCCGCTCCGACGGCGAAGCCGATTCCGTCATCGGAGGTGGCGTCGCCGAAGAGAATGGGAGGCGGGACGGGATTGACCACCGGTCCGGAATAGTCGTGGACGTGGCGCACTGCGCCCATGATCTGAGCGGAGCCCCAGCTCTGGTCGACACGGATATTGGCAACGCCGTCGGGCGCTTCCTGGCCCTCATAGTCGTCGTCCGACCCTCCCGGTATGGTGGTTCGGCGCCGGGGTTTGGATGCCGACGAAGCCGGATCCTCGGCCGCGATCGTGAAGGAAAAGCCGTTCCCGGCCGCGAAGGTCCATCCGAAAAGGTTGGTGTCGACGGTCGACTCGTCGATCTGGATTCGCGTGCCGTAGCCATGCGCTCCCCAGAAATCGAAGAACGAGCCTCGCCTGCCGGCGGTGAACGTGCCCCAATCGTTGATGATTTCGATATAGGCGGCTGAGAGGTC
>DASWJZ010000219.1:0-6172 GCA_036396875.1 Propylenella sp. | reverse complement strand
ACGCCCTCGTTCTCGCCCTGCGCCCGCAGGCCGGTGCGGCGGTCGATCGGAATGAGCTCGAGGCCCGGCGGCACCTGGAATTCCTTCGGCGGGGCGTCCTGCAGCGCGACCTTCATGAACTCGGTGAATATCGGCGCCGCGAGCACGCCGCCGGTCTGTCCCCTCCCCATCGGCCGCGGCTTGTCGTAGCCGATGAACACGCCGACGACGAGATCGGGCGAGAAGCCGACGAACCAGGCATCCTTCTCGTCATTCGTGGTTCCGGTCTTGCCCGCGATCGGCTTGCCCACCTGCTGCACGACGGTGGCCGTGCCTCGCTTGACCACGCCCTCCATCATCGACGTGATCTGGTAGGCGGTCATCGGGTCGAGGACCTGTTCGCGGCTGTCGATCAGTTCCGGTTCCGGCTGCCGCTGCCACTCGGCCGCGTCGCAGTCCGGGCATTCCCGCTGGTCGTGCTGGTGTATGGTGCGGCCGAACCGGTCCTGGATGCGGTCGATCAGCGTGGCGTTGATCTTGCGCCCGCCGTTGGCGATGGTGGCGTAGGCGGTGACAAGCCGCAGAACCGTGGTCTCGCCGGCGCCGAGCGCCATCGGCAGGTAGGCCGCCAGCTCGTCGTAGATGCCGAACCGCTTCGCATATTCGGCGACGAGCGGCATCCCCATGTCCTGCGCCAGGCGAACCGTCATCACATTGCGGGATTTCTCGACGCCGGTGCGCAGCGTCGCCGGGCCGTAGAACTTGCCGCCGTAGTTTTCGGGGCGCCACACCTCGTTGCCGGCGACGATCTCGATCGGCGCATCCATCACCACCGACGAGGGCGTATAGCCGTTGTCCAGCGCGGCCGAGTAGACGAACGGCTTGAAGGAGGAGCCGGGCTGACGCCACGCCTGGGTGGCGCGGTTGAACTCGCTCTCCGCGTAGGAGAACCCGCCGACCATGGCGAGCACCCTCCCCGTATAGGGGTCCATCGCCACGAGCGCGCCCTGGATCTCCGGCGGCTGACGCAGCCTCCACGCGCCCGGCTGGTCGGGCACGGCTTCGACATAAATCACGTCGCCGGGTTTCAGCACCGACGATACGCGCGTCGCGTTCTTCGCCCACTTCATCTCGGCGAGCGGGAGCGTGCCCGTTTCGCGCGTGCTTTCGAGCGCCCCGCCCCCCTGGCGCCCCGGCTGCAGGCCGATCGTCGCGGCAGCGTCGTCGGCCGACAGGACGACCGCGAGCCGCCATTCGGGCACGTCCGAAAGGGCCTTGATCTCGCCAAGCGGCTCGCCCCAGTCGCCCGCCAGGTCGATCTTCTGGACCGGACCCCGGAAGCCGCGCGCCTGATCGAACTTGATCAGTCCCTGATGCAGCTTCGCCCGGGCGATGCGCTGCAGCGTCGGGTCGAGGGTCGTGCGAACCGAGAGGCCGCCCTCGTAAAGTTTTTCGCTGCCGAACATCTCCAGGAGATTGCGGCGCACCTCCTCGGCGAAGAATTCCGACCCGAAGAGATAATTCCCCTGCTGGCGGACGTTAACCTCGAGCGGGCTCGCCTTGGCGGCCTCGCCGTCGGAAACGCGGATGTAGCCGTTCTCCATCAGTCGGTCGATGACCCAGTTCCGCCGCTCGATGGCGCGGTCCTTGTAGCGGAACGGATTGTAGTTCTCCGGCGCCTTGGGGAGCGCCGCCAGATAGGCGGCTTCGGCGATCGTGAGCTGATTGACCGGCTTGTCGAAATAGTTGAGCGCCGCGGCGGCAATGCCGTACGAGCCAAGGCCAAGGTAGATCTCATTCAGATAGAGCTCGAATATCTTGTCCTTCGAATAGGCCTGCTCGATCCGGAGCGCGAGCAGGGCTTCCTTCATCTTTCGCTCGTAGCTGATCTCGCTGGAGAGCAGGAAATTCTTCGCCACCTGCTGCGTGATGGTCGAAGCCCCCACCGGGCGCTTGCCGGAGCCGCTGTTGCGGAAATTGATGACCGCCGCCCGGAAGATGCCCGGGATGTCGACGCCCTCATGCTCGTAGAAGCTCTTGTCCTCGGCCGACAGGAAGGCGGCCTTGAGGAGATCGGGAACCGCCTGGATGGGCAGGTAGAGCCTCCGCTCGCGGGCGTGCTCTGCCACCAGCTGGCCATCGGCCGCATGGACGCGCGTCATCACCGGCGGCTCGTATTTCGCCAGCCGATCGTAATCGGGCAGGTCCGCGTTGAACGTCTGCAACAGGACGCCTGCAGCGACTGCGAGACTGAGAAGCATGAAGGCCCCTATCCCGAATACGTAGCCGATGATCCTTAATAGCATGAGTCAGGGCGCCGCGAGTGAACCAGGCCTGCCATCGATGCTGTCTCAGTCAGTTTTATGATGAAACTGAGGCGGGAGGGCTTTCGGAATCGTATCGATCCGGGCGTTTGGCTTCGCGGCAAGCGCTTGTTGCAACTGGGCAACTCAGCGATCATTGCCCGGCCGCGACCTTGCCCTCGAAAAACTGTTCGACCGACCGGGCGACCAGCTTTGCTTCCTTTTTCGGCCACTCTTTTGAGCGGAACAGAGCTTCGTCGTCCTTGTTGGACAGGTACCCGAGTTCGAGGAGCACGGAGGGCACCTCCGGCGCCTTCAGCACCTTGAAGTCGGCGCGGCGCCAGGGGTTGCCGTTGAGGGGCATCGCGCCGGCGACCTTCCCCACCAGCGATTTGGCGAAACGGACGGAGAGATTGCGCGTCTCGCGGCGCGCCAGGTCGAAGAGGATGTCGGCCACGTCGTCCGGCTGATCGGAAAGCGAAAGGCCGGCAAGGATATCCGACCGGTTCTCGCGCTCGGCAAGCGCCGCGGCGAGAGCGTCGGACGCGTCATCGGAGAGCGTGTAGACCGTGGCCCCTCGCACATAATCCTCCCGGACGCTGTCGGCGTGGACGGAAATGAAGAGGGCCGCATGATGCCTGCGAGCCACCTCCACGCGATCGGCCAGCGGCAGAAACGTATCGTCGCTCCGGGTCAGGACAGGCTCGAGTTCCGCCGCCAGTCTGAGCTCGCGCGCGAGTTCCAGCCCGAATTTCAGCGTCACGTCCTTTTCCCGGATGCCATCTTCCCCGGTCGCTCCGGCATCGATCCCGCCATGGCCGGGGTCGATCACGATGACGGGTCGTCCGAAGGCGCGCACCGGGGCGCGCGGAGCGGGAAACAGGCCGGTCGGCTGCGACGGACGGTCGGCGAGGGCAGCGGCCGCGAACGCCTCGTCGGTTGTCGGCACGAGATCGATCACCAGTCTCGCCGGCTCGGGATCGACCGGCTCCAGCACGAAGGTGTTGACGATTTCGACGGGGCCGGCGAGGTCAAGCACGATCCGCGCCTTTCCCGGCGCGATCAGACCGTAGCGGTAATCGCTGACAAGCCCCCGCCCCTGTCCCGGCCGCGCCGGCGCGCCGAACTCGCCGCCGGGCAGATCGATAACGAGCCGGTCGGGGTTCGTCAGCCGGAGGACGCGAAAATCCGGGCTCTTTTGCAGGTCGACGACGAATCGCGTGCGCTCCGAATCGCCGATTGCCCGCATGTCCGCCACGACATTGGCCGCCGCGGCGGCGGCGGCGAATGCGCCGAAAAGCACAAGAAACAGGCGCAGAACGACAGGCATCAGGCCGGGTCCTCCGCCGCTTCAATTGCCCGTCTCGACGGCGGAGACAAGGCCGCGCGACGCTTCATCCGAAGAAAACCGCGTTCTGCGCGCCCTTGCATTGCGGGCGTCCCGTTCCTAATAACGCATTCGACGGATTCCTCCTTGGGGGTAGACCGGCGCGGATATCGCGCGAGTCGTGCGCGATCTGCAATCTGCCGGAGCGAACCCAGGTCGAAGACGGGCTGCCGCCAGTCCGGCGCTGCAGCCGTGATCACGGGACGTGCCGTCCCGAACGCCTGAGAGGCCTGCCGATGGATTTCCGGCGCCGAATGCCTGCCCCAACGCGAATCGATCCGGCGCTGAGCCGGCGTCCGTGCGGGCGCAGGCCGGCGGGGCCGGAGCACCGGAATCGGGCGCGCCTCTCGCCTTTCAACAAAGTTGGATCCGCTCGTCTTGGCGCCGTGCGGCGCCCGGATCCGGAGTTTTTCGTCCATGTCAAACAAGATGCTCATCGATGCGGGCCACCCGGAAGAGACCCGGGTCGTCGTCCTGCGGGGTAACCGGGTTGAGGAGTTCGATTTCGAGGCGGCCGACCGCCAGCAGCTCAGAGGCAATATCTATCTCGCCAAGGTAACCCGGGTCGAACCGTCGCTGCAGGCCGCCTTTGTCGATTATGGCGGCAACCGTCACGGTTTTCTCGCCTTTTCGGAAATTCATCCGGACTATTACCAGATTCCCTATGCCGACCGTCAGGCCCTGATTCAAGAGCAGGCGCAGGAGGAGGCGGAATTCGCCAGGGCGGACGAGGCCGAGCTGGCGCAGGCGGACGAGCGGCGCGCCGAGGCGGCCGCCCAGCCGGAACCGGAAGCGGTCGAATCGGCGCCCGAGCCCGACGAGGCGCCGGCCGACGCCGCCGGCGGGTCGGAGGCGGCGGCGGAAGCCGGCCCCTCGGCCGTCCCGGAAGAGGCGGAGGAAGGCGCCGCCGCCGCGGCGGGGGGCGAGAACGGCGAGGCCGAACACGAGGAAGACGAGGCGATCGAGAGCGTCGGCGCGGAAGACGCGCTCGAAGAGCTTCCGGAGCGGCGGAAGCCGCGCCCGCGGCAGTACAAGATCCAGGAGGTGATCAAACGCCGGCAGGTGATGCTGGTGCAGGTCGTCAAGGAGGAGCGCGGCAGCAAGGGCGCGGCGCTCACCACCTATCTGTCGCTCGCCGGCCGCTATTCGGTGCTGATGCCCAACACCGCGCGGGGCGGCGGCATTTCCCGCAAGATCACCACGCCCACCGACCGCAAGCGGCTGAAGGAGATCGCGGGCGAGCTGGAGGTTCCGGAGGGCATGGGCGTGATCCTGCGCACCGCCGGGGCCAACCGGACGAAAAGCGAGATCAAGCGCGACTTCGAATACCTGCTCCGCCTCTGGGAGAACGTGCGCGAGCTGACGCTTCGCTCCACCGCGCCGAAGCTGGTCTACGAGGAGGGGAGCCTGATCAAGCGCGCCATCCGCGATCTCTATTCGCGCGAGATCGACCAGGTGATCGTCGCCGGCGAGCCCGCCTATCGCGAGGCGAAGGACTTCATGCGCATGCTGATGCCGAGCCATGCGCGCAACGTCCAGCTCTATCGCGACGACACGCCGATCTTCGCGCGCAGCAGCGTCGAGGCGCAGCTCGACGCGATGTTCTCGCCGCAGGTGACGCTGAAGTCCGGCGGCTACATCGTCATCAACCAGACCGAGGCGCTGGTCTCGATCGACGTGAATTCGGGCCGCTCCACGCGCGAGCACTCGATTGAGGACACCGCGCTCAGCACCAATCTGGAGGCGGCGGAGGAGATCTCCCGCCAGCTCAGGCTGCGTGATCTCGCCGGCCTCATCGTCATCGACTTCATCGACATGGAGGAGAAGCGCAACAACCGCTCGGTGGAGCGCAAGCTGAAGGACTGCCTGAAGGCCGACCGCGCGCGCATCCAGGTGGGGCGCATCTCGCATTTCGGCCTGCTCGAAATGTCGCGGCAGCGCATCCGCACCGGCGTGCTGGAAAGCTCGACCGTCCCCTGCCCGCATTGCCGCGGCACCGGTCAGGTGCGATCGGTCTCGTCGCTTTCGCTGCAGATCCTGCGGTCGCTCGAGGATCATCTTCTCAGACACAGCGGGCATCACCTGATCGTGCGGACGCGTCCCGACGTGGCGCTCTACGTTCTCAACCAGAAGCGCCGCCACCTGGACCAGCTCGAGCAGCGCTTCGGCCTGACGATCACCGTCGACAGCGAGGCGCCGGAGAATGGCGCGGGGTTCGCGATCGACCGCGGCCAGCCGGTGCTCGACCGGCCGGAAGCGGCAGCGGGCGCCGTCGTCATGGCCGAAGCCCCGGTCGAGGAGCAGGAGGACGAAGGCGAGTCCGATCGCGCGGCGGAGACGGCCGAAGGCCGTGATCGCCGCCGCCGGCGCCGCAGGCGGCGCGGCAATGGCGAGGACCGGCCGGAGCGCCAACAGGCCGGCGCCGATCGGAGCGAACCGGAGGCGGAAGCGGAAGAGGCGCCGGAGAGCGAGGAGGAGCCCGCCGCGGCCGAGGCGGCAAATG
>DASWJZ010000218.1:0-2545 GCA_036396875.1 Propylenella sp. | reverse complement strand
CGCGCACGCTGCGCTTCTCTGCCGGGCTCAAATCGACTTTCCGCGCCTTGGCGTAGACCATCAGGAGGTACAAAGGCCGCTTGGCGTCATAGTAAAAATAGACCACCCGGACGCCGCCGCTCTTGCCGCTGCCGGAGCGCGACCAGCGCACCTTGCGCACCCCGCCCGTCTGCGGGACCAGGTCCCCAGCCTCGGGATTGGCCGCGATGTAGGTCACGAACTCGAGGCGCTCGTCATCATCCCAAATGGTCCGGGCCTGGCGCACGAAAAGCGGCGTTTCCGCCACAGTGACCAGCGTCGCGGTCATCCTTGGTTATATACGCCAATGGCGTCCTAAAGTCCAGAAAAAGGCGCCAATGGCGCCCATTTGTGGCCGGCGTGCCGCAGCCAGCGCCCGCGCGGTTGACCCGCGAACGGCTTGCGGTAATTCTGCTCGGGTCGAGGCACTCGGAATGAATGCGTCCATGGCGTCCATGACAGCTCTCGCCGACTCGCGTCGCGGCCTCTTTCGCTTCGGCCTCCTCGCCTATCTGGGAGCCGCCGTTTCGCTCGCCTTCTGTTTCTGGAAGGCGATCTTCATCGTCGTCGGCCCGATCCTCGGCCTCGCGTTCATCGAGATCGATCCGCACCTGCAGGCGGTGTTCATGTGGCTGTTCGCGGCGGTGACGGTCGTCGGCCTGATGATCGACCGCAAGCGCCACGGCGAAAACACGCCGGTTCTCATCGGAGTAGTAGCGCTGGTGGTGATCGTGGCGACGCTCTACACCTATTATCACGTGAGCATCCTGGCCTCCGGCTACGTTCTCCTCCTCATTGCCGCGTTCCTCAATCAGGTTCGCTTGCTCTCCTTCCTGAACCGCAGGGTGCAGACGCAGGCGGCGGAGCTCGCCGAGATGAACGAGTCCCTCGAGCGCCGGGTGAGCGAGCAGGTGGAGGAGATCGAGCGACTGGCTCGGCTGAAAAGGTTCCTGCCCGGCGAGGTCGCGGACCTGATCACGACGGAGGGGAGGGAGTCCCTGCTGGACAGCCACCGCCGCTACATCGCGTGTCTGTTCTGCGACATTCGGCGCTTTACCTCGATGACCGAGAGCATGGAACCCGAGGACGTGATGAACGTGCTGCGGGCCTTCCACGAACAGGTCGGGCGGCTTGTCGTCCAGTGCCGCGGGACCATCGGGTACCGCGCCGGCGACGGCGTCATGGTGTTCTTCAACGATCCGATCCCGTGCGAGGACCCAGACATTCGCGCGGTCAGGTTGGCCTTGGACATCCGGCGCGCGTTCGCCGAGCTGTCGTCGCGGTGGCAAAATCTCGGCGTCGATGTCGGTCTCGGCATCGGCATAGCCAGCGGCTACGCGACGATGGGTGTGATCGGTGTCGAGGGCCGATTCGACTACACCCCCATCGGCAGCGCCGTAAATCTGGCCGCCCGGCTGAGCGACCACGCGCAAGACGGCGAGATATTGATCAGCAGGAGGACGTGGGCCGAGGTCGAACCCCTGGCCGCGTCGCGTCCCGCGGGCACGTTCTCTCTCAAGGGCATTTCGCAGCCGATTGAAGCCTTCCTATTGGAGGGATTGAAGGCGCAGCCATCGGCGACGCCGGTGCCAGCGTCCGGTAATCGGACGTGATGCAGGCGGTCGCGGCCGCCTGCGCGACGCCCGGGACGGCATGATCCGGAACTTTTGCCGAGTCCAGGCGTTGATTGGCAGTAGGGATCGTTCGTCCGGTCGTGCCCTTCCGCCGTGAGGGAGAGGGAGAGACGCGGAGGTTCGCCCAGTCTTTCGCGGCGTTCCCTCGCAAACCGTCGCTCCCTTTCGAAGTCATCTGCAAGGCTGTTAGGAGGAAGATATGAGACGCTTTGCCCTGCCACTGCTGTTCGGTTTCGTTCTCGTCAGCGGTTTGTCCGTGATGGCTGCCGCCGGCGCGGCAACGGAAGACAGCGGACTTAGCGAGGCATGGAACGCGGTGAAGGAATTCACGGTCGAGCAAAAGGACAAAGCCGTCGCGGAAAGCCAGCGCGCGATGGAAAATTTCGATAGGCAGATGGAACAACTCGACGCGCAAGCGAGCAAGGACGCCGCTGAAATGTCGCAGGGCTGGCAGGAGACGAAGGCGCGTCTGGCGGAGCTGCGGGCCAACGCACAAATGCAGCTTGACCGGCTCGGGCAGGCGACCGCGGAAACCTGGGAGGACGTAAAGCAGGAGTTCGGCGATGCGGTCGAAGATCTGGACGACGCCTATGACAATGCGCGCGAGGACGTTCAGAAGTAGGCCCGGCCTGAGGCGGGCCGTTGCGGCCGACCCGGCTGGGGTTCGTCCACAAGGGGCCGCCAACGGCCTCGACGGCCGGGGCGAACGCCGGCCGCGCGGTCGTGACGGCCGACAGGCGGCGGCTCCTCTCGGGCGTTCGAACGGCGACCAAGGAGCGGCGAGCGGCCGTCCGGCGGTCGGTCTCGCTGGCGGCCCGCATCGCGTCGAAATACGCACCGACGGGGGTGATACTGAAGATCGTCATGGTGTGGCTCCCTTGACTCGAGGTCTC
>DASWJZ010000217.1:0-1826 GCA_036396875.1 Propylenella sp. | reverse complement strand
TCAGCCCACCACGACGATGTGCAGCGCGCGGGGGCCGTGCGCGCCGAGGATCAGCGTCTGCTCGATGTCGCCGGAGCGCGAGGGGCCGGTGACCAGATTCACCGTCCGCGGCAGGGCGCCCGGACCATGCAGATCGCGCAGGCGGTTCCACACGGTCTCGTAGTCGCCGGCGATGTCGTCCGCCGACAGGATCACGATATGCGTGTCCGGAAGGAAGTTGAGCGTGGTCGGGTTGTCCGCCCCCGACTGAAGGACGAGCGTCCCGGTCTCGGCGACGCCGGCAACGGCCCGGCTCAAGGCGACGGGGTCGCTGCCGTCTGACGGCCCGCGCAGCCGTTCGAGGACCGGCTCCTTGTCCCAGGGCAGGCGGTCGATAAGGGGATCGTCGCCGGTGCGGATGCGGAGCGGGAGGTTGTGCCAGCGAAGATGCGCCGCGACGAGGATCGGCACATCCTCCATCTGCTTCGCGCGGCGCACCGTGGCGGCCACCTTCTCGGCCATTTCGCAGAACAGCGCCACGCGGCCCTCGCGGTCGAGCTGCCCGCGCGCGGGAATGATGTTCGGCCGCGGGGCTCCCAGCCGCTCAGCGACGGCGCGACGACGCTCTTCCTCCGGCCCGGCCGCAGCCAGCGCACGCCGGACCTTGCCGAGCACGGCCTCGCGGCCGCTCATGAGCCCGCCCGCATCCTGTACTGGTCCATGAAGGTCCGGCCCTGCGGGACGGGCATGTCGCGATGTTTCGTCCAGCCGCCGGCGAGCGGGAGGCGCGCGAGCCGCCCCCGCCGGCCGCCGAGCATCCGGAGCGTTCGGACGGCAATTCGCGTGGCTAGGCGGTAGAGGCGCGGCCGCGCCGCGAAATAGGCCCAGACGCGGATTCCCCACCGCTGCGCCACCGGCGAGAGCGCGCGCTCGAACTCGCGGTCGCGCCAGTGCCGCATCAGCTTCGGCAGCGGGATCATCATCGGGCAGACGCTTTCGCAGCGGCCGCAGAAGGTTGAGGCGTTCGGCAGGTCGCGCGTCCGCTCGAGCCCGAAGATCGCCGGATCGAGCACCTGTCCGAGCGGCCCCGGATAAGTGGCGCCGTAGGCGTGCCCGCCGATCGCGTGGTAGACTGGGCAATGATTCATGCAGGCGCCGCAGCGGATGCAGCGCAGCATCTCCTGGTATTCGGTGCCGAGCATCCCCGTCCGCCCATTATCCAGGATGACGACGTGATACGCCTCCGGCCCGTCGGGGTCCCCCGGCCGCCGCGGACCGGTCGAGAACGTCGTGTAGACCGACATGTCCTGCCCGGTGGCGGACCGCGCCAGCAGGCGCAGGATGGTCGAGACGTCCATCAGCGTCGGCACGATCTTCTCGATCGACGCGATGACGATGTGGGTCTTCGGCAGGATTTGCGTCAGGTCGCCGTTCCCCTCGTTGGTCACGATCACCGACGTCCCCGTCTCCGCGACCAGGAAATTGGCGCCGGTGATGCCGACGTCCGCGGCAAGAAAGCGGTCGCGCAGGATGCCGCGCGCCTCGGCCAGGAGGCTCGTCGGGTCCGTCAAGTCGCGGTCGGCGGCGAGATGCGTATGGACGCGGCGGAAATCCGCCTCCACCTGATCCTGGTTGATGTGCACCGCCGGGGCGATGATGTGGCTCGGCGCCTCGCCGCGCAGCTGGATGATGTATTCGCCAAGGTCGGTCTCCACCGCGCTGATGCCGTTCGCCTCCAGATGCGCGTTCAGTCCGATCTCCTCGGAGATCATCGACTTGCCCTTGGTGACGGTGCGGGCGCCGGCCCGCCGGCAGATGTCGAGAATGATGTCGCGGGCCTCCGAAGC
>DASWJZ010000216.1:0-8114 GCA_036396875.1 Propylenella sp. | reverse complement strand
GACGGCCGCCGGAGCCACGAAGCGAATCTGAGAAGGAGAGGCTGATGGCCGTTCGCGTCGCTATCAACGGGTTCGGCCGCATCGGCCGCAATGTCCTGAGAGCAATCATCGAGTCGGGCCGGACCGACATTGAGGTCGTGGCCATCAACGATCTCGGCCCGGTGGAGACCAACGCCCACCTCCTCCGCTACGATTCCGTCCACGGCCGCTTCCCCGGCGAAGTCAGGGTCGAGGGCGATTCAATCGATGTCGGACGCGGCAAGATAAGGGTGACGGCCGAGCGCGATCCGGCAAAGCTTCCGCACAAGGAGCTCCGCGTCGACGTCGCGATGGAATGCACCGGCATCTTCACTTCGAAAGAAAAGGCCAGCGCGCATCTGACCGCCGGCGCCAAGCGGGTGCTGATCTCAGCGCCGGCTCCGGACGCGGATCTGACCGTTGTCTATGGCGTGAACCACGAAAAGCTGAACGGCGGACACGCGATCGTCTCCAACGCCTCCTGCACGACCAACTGCCTCGCCCCGATCGCGGCGGTGCTGCACGAAGCCATCGGCATCGACAAGGGCTTCATGACGACCATCCATTCCTATACCGGCGATCAGCCTACCCTCGACACGCTCCATAAGGACCTCTACCGGGCGCGCGCCGCCGCCCTGAACATGATCCCGACGTCGACCGGCGCGGCCAAGGCCGTCGGCCTCGTCCTGCCGGAGCTGAACGGCAAGCTCGACGGCGTCGCGATTCGCGTGCCGACGCCGAACGTCTCAGTGGTCGACTTCAAATTCGTCGCCAGGCGCTCGACCTCGAAGGAAGAGATCAACGAGGCGATCCGCACCGCCGCGAAGCAGCGGCTGAAGGGCATTCTGAGCTATACCGACGAGCCGCTCGTCTCCACCGACCTGAATCACGATCCGCATTCCTCCGTCTTCCACATGGACCAGACGAAGGTGATGGAAGGCACGTTCTGCCGCGTGATGTCCTGGTACGACAACGAGTGGGGCTTTTCGAACCGCATGAACGACACCGCCGTCGCGCTGGCGAAGACGATCTGAGGCGGCCGGTGGCCGGCTTCCGCACGCTCGACGACATCGGCGACGTGCGCGGCAGGCGCGTGCTGCTCCGCGTTGACCTGAACGTGCCGGTGCATGACGGCGCGGTCACCGACACGACCCGTATCGAGCGTGTGGCGCCGACCGTCCGCGAGCTGTCGGATCGCGGCGCCAGGGTCGCGCTGCTCGCCCATTTCGACCGGCCGAAGGGCAAGCGCGTCCCGGAAATGTCGCTGGCGCCGGTCGCGATGGCGGTCGCCGATGTCGTGGAGCTGCCGGTCGGCTTCGCCGACGATTGCATCGGCCCCGAGGCGGAAGCGGCGGTCGAACGGCTCGGCGACGGCGGCATCGTCGTTCTGGAGAACACCCGCTTCCATCCGGGCGAGGAAAAGAACGACCCGGCGTTTGCGGCCGCGCTGGCGAAGGTCGGCGACCTCTATGTGAACGACGCCTTCTCCGCCGCCCATCGCGCGCACGCCTCCACCGAGGCCATCGCGCATCTGCTGCCGGCTTATGCCGGGCGCGCCATGCAGCGCGAGCTCGAGGCGCTCGACAAGGCGCTGTCAAATCCCGAGCGGCCGCTCGTGGCGATCGTCGGCGGCGCCAAGATATCCTCGAAGCTGGAGCTTCTCGCCAGTCTCGTCCGCAAGGTCGATGCGCTGGTGATCGGCGGCGGCATGGCGAACACGTTTCTCGCCGCCGGGGGCGCGGAGATCGGCCGGTCGCTGAACGAGCCTGAGCTCGAAGCGACAGCCAGGCAGATCATGCAGTCGGCCGCCGATGCCGGTTGCGCCGTCGTCCTTCCGACCGACGTGGTCGTCGCTGCGGCTTTCGAGGCGCACGCGCCTCACAGGACAGTGCCCGCCGGCCGTGTGCCGCCCGACACGATGATTCTCGACGCCGGCGAGGAGAGCGTCGCGGCGATCAATTCCTGGCTCGACCGGGCGAGGACGCTCGTCTGGAATGGCCCGCTCGGCGCCTTTGAGAAGGCGCCCTTCGACCGCGCCACCGTGGCGGCCGCGCGGCATGCCGCGGAGCGCACCCGCGCGGGAAAGCTCCTCTCCGTTGCCGGCGGCGGCGACACGGTCGCGGCGCTGAACCACGCCGGCGTGGCGGACGATTTCAGCTACGTCTCCACCGCGGGCGGCGCCTTCCTGGAGTGGCTGGAGGGAAAGGCGCTGCCCGGCGTCGAGGCGCTGCGCTTCGCCTCGCGCTGAGGCGCTTGCAAGCGGCCCGCCATGGCGCGAATCTCACGCTGGACACGCGAAGCGCATTGAGACCGACGAACAGCATTGGAGGAGATCGGCCATGAGCGAAAGGCTGGAGGATATCGCGATCCGCATGGTCGCCGAGGGCAAGGGCATTCTGGCGGCCGACGAGAGCACCGGAACCATCAAGAAGCGCTTCGACTCGATCGGCGTCGGGAACACCGAGGAGAACCGCCGCGATTATCGCGAGATGCTGTTCTCCGCCGAGGATGCGATGAGGAACTACGTCTCCGGCGTCATCCTGTTCGACGAGACGCTGCGGCAGAAGGCCAGGAACGGGACGCCGCTCGTCGACCTCATCAAGGCGGCCGGCGCCGTCCCCGGCATCAAGGTCGATACGGGGGCCAAGCCGCTCCCCTACTGTCCGGGGGAGGTGGTGACCGAAGGCCTTGACGGGCTGCGCGAGCGGCTCGCGGAGTATCATGCGCTCGGCGCCCGTTTCGCCAAGTGGCGCGCCGTCATCACCATCGGCGAGGACGGGCGGCCGAGTTGGAACTGCATCCATGCCAACGCGCATGCGCTCGCCCGCTACGCAGCGCTCTGCCAGGAAGCCGGGATCGTCCCGATCGTCGAGCCGGAGGTGCTGATGGACGGGCCGGACGCGAAGCACGGCATCGATCGCTGCTATGACGTGACCGTCTGGACGCTCGGCGCCGTTTTCCAGGAGCTGCGCGTGGCGAAGGTCAGTCTCGAAGGCATGGTGCTGAAGCCGAACATGGTGGTGCCCGGCCAGAAATCCGGGACGACCGCCACGATCGAGGAGGTGGCGGAGAAGACGGTGAAGGCGCTCCGCGCGACGGTGCCGCCGGCCGTGCCCGGAATCGCCTTCCTGTCGGGCGGCCAGTCCGACGAGGTGGCGACGGCGCATCTCTCCGCCATGAACGCGATGTACGACCTCCCCTGGACGCTGACCTTCTCCTACGGACGGGCGCTTCAGGCCGCCGCGCTCAAGGCCTGGGGCGGCAAGGCGGGGAACGTGAAGGCGGCGCAGCGGGCTTTTGCGCATCGCGCGCGGATGAACGGTCTTGCGGCGACCGGCAAATGGCAGTCCGAGATGGAGCGCCAGGCCGCGTGACCGTCCGCCCGAAAATCGCCCGCTTGCGATGATCCTCTGGAGGTCTTGGCGAGCCGTTCGAAACCGCATGCCCCACGCTTCGGAAGCCACGCGCCTCTTTCTTGTGACGCCGCCGCGCGTCGACGCGGGCGCGTTCCCGTCGCGTCTCGCGGCGGCGCTCTCGGGCGGCAACGTTGCGGCGGTCCTGATCGCCCTCGACGGCGTGCCGGACACGCCGTCGATCGCCGAAGCGCTGATCTCAATCGCGCAGAACGCCCGCGCCGCGGCGCTCGTCGCCGATGATATCGATTTCGCCGAGCGGCTGGCGGCGGACGGCGTGCAGATCGGGACCGGTCTCGCCGATCTTCGGCGCGCGGTCGCGCGCTTCCGTCCCCAGCGCAGCGTCGGCGCCGGCGATCTGCGCTCCCGCCACGCCGCCATGGAGGCCGGCGAGGCCGGCGCGGACTACGTCTTTTTCGGGCGGCCGCACGGCGATACGCGCGAGGAGCCGCATCCGGCGGCGCTTGAGCTTGCGGAGTGGTGGTCGGCGCTGATGCAGGTGCCGGCGGTGGTGATGGCGGGCAGCTCGCTGACGAGCGTCGAACGGGCGGCTGCGACGGGCGCCGCCTTTGTCGCGCTGCATGATGCCGTCTGGCGGCACGAACATGGCCCGGCCGAGGCGATCCGCCTCGCCAATGCGTTGGTCGCGCGGGCCGGACGGCAGGCGGCATGACCGGACCCCGCCTTCTCTGGCCCTGTCTCATCCTCCTGTCGGCGCCGGTTGCGGCGGAGGAGCGGGCGAGCCCGCTCTCGCCCGGCCGCACGATCGAGCAGCGGATCGAGCAGTCGATCGATGCCGCCGCCACTCTTTACGACGAGCCGGATCTTCGTCTCTCGCTCGATATGTCCCTCGGCATTGAGGCGACGCCGTCCGCCGGGATGGACGCGTCGCTGGCGGATCCGGCGAACTCCGGCGGCCTGCAGACGACGCTGGCGCCGATCGGCATCGAGCAGCGCATCGACAAGGGCCTGACCGCTGCCGGCGAGGAATCCGCCTTCCCCGCCGACTACGCCTACGGCGCCTTTCAGCGCGGCTGGTTCCTGACCGCCTTCTCGCTCGCCCTTGAACGGGCGGAGAAGAACGACGCTGCGGCGCAGACGCTTCTGGGCGTCCTCCTGTCCCGCGGTCTGGGCGTGAAAAAAGACCTCGCCGCGGCGGCCGACTGGTACGGCCTTGCCGCGAAATCGGGCAATCCGGAGGCGCTCTACGCGCTCGCGCGGCTCCATCTCGACGGCAGCGGCACGGAGCGCGATACGGCGCACGCGGCGGACCTGCTGCAGCAGGCTGCCGACAAAGGCCACGCCGTGGCGTCGCGCGAGCTCGGCTATCTGCTCCTCCAGGGGAGCGGACGTGAGAAGAATGCGATGCTCGCGGCCGCCTATTTCAGGCGGGCGGCGCGGTTCGGCGACATCGAGGCGCAATACACGCTTGCCGGACTCTATGTCGAAGGCGTCGGCGTGGTCGCCGACGAGAAGCAGGCGGCGCGCTGGTTCGAGACGGCGGCGCGGAACGGCCATACAGGCGCGCAGGTGGAGTTCGCCCTCCTGCTCTTCAATGGGCGCGGCGTCCCGAAGGATGAAGCCGCCGGAGCGTCCTGGCTGCGGCACGCGGCGAACGCCGACAATCCGGTGGCGCAGCTGCGGCTTGCCCGCGTGCTGGCCGAGGGCGTCGGTTTGGATGCGGACGCCGCCGCGGCAGCGCGCTGGTACCTCATCGCAAGGGAGCGTGGCCTTGAGGATGAGTTCATGGAGAACCGGCTCGCCCGGCTTGATCCTGAAGCGCTGCAATCGGCGACCGCCGCGGCGGCGGAATGGGCGCGTTCGCGCCGTACGTGGAAACAGGCCTCAGCGCCCGTCGAGGCCGGCGCGCAGGTGGACAATTCGCTTGAGTAGCATTATATGCGGCCACTTTTCCGCGCCCCGGCTGCGGAGAGTTGATCAGGCATTTCCGAGTCCATGCGCCTCCGGCGACGAGCATCGGTTCGCCCGGGGCCAGGACCGTTGACCAGGGGCGGACGGCGCCCGGGAAAGGAATGACGCAGGTGCAGGTTATCGTCAGGGACAACAATGTCGATCAGGCGCTGAAGGCGCTGAAGAAGAAGATGCAGCGGGAGGGCATCTTCCGTGAAATGAAGCTGCGCGGTCATTACGAAAAGCCCTCCGAGAGGAAAGCGCGCGAAAAGGCCGAGGCGGTGCGCCGGGCGCGCAAGCTCGCCCGCAAGCGCGCCCAGCGCGAGGGCGCAATCCCTTCACAGCCTCGCTCCGGCTGAGCGGCTCGGTGCCGAACGGCCTCCGGACCTCCGCCTCTTCGCCCGCACCGGACAGCAAAATGCGTGCGACCGTCCCCGCATTGAGGAACGCCTGGCTCGCCGGCGCGGTCGCGCTGGCGCTGGCCGCCTGCCAGACCCCGATGGCCAACATCGGCGTCTCCGTCGACCCGGAGACTGCGTCGGAAGCGAATATCGAATCGCTTTCCGCCGTGATCGCCCGCGAGCCGAACAGCCCGGAGGCCTATAATGTCCGCGGCTCCGCTTACGGCCGCGCCGGCCGCTACGACGACGCCATCGCGGATTTCAACAGGGCGATCGAGATCGATCCGAATTTTGCCCGCGCCTACGCCAATCGTGCGCTGATCCACCGCCGCAACGGCGACACGAACGCCGCCTTCGAGGACTACAACCGGGCGATCCGCGCCGATCAGCGCTACGCGCCGGCCTATGTCGGCCGCGGCAACATCTACCGCCAGGAAGGCAAGCTCGACCTTGCGCTTGCCGACTACAATGCGGCCGTCCAACTCGACCCGACAGACGCGCAGGCCTTCCACAATCGCGGCCTCGCCTACCAGGCGCAGGGGCAGCATCAGACCGCGATCGAGGATTTCACCAGCGCCATCGGCCTGTCGCCTGGCGCCGGCGAGCCGTATGACGGCCGCGGCCTGAGCTATCTCGCGCTCGGCGACGCAAGGACCGCCCTTGACGATTTCAACGAGGCGGTGAAGCGCGACCGCCAGAGCTTTCGGGCGTGGACCAATCAGGGCTTGGCGCTGGAACAGTTGGGCGAGGCCAAGAAGGCGTTTGCCGCCTTCGCGCGCGCCGCGAGCCTGAACCAGAACTATCAGCCGGCGAAGGACGGCATGCGCCGCACTCAGGGCGCCGCCTGAGCAGGGGCGCCGTTCCTCTCCAGGAAGCCGAGCGCGATCGCCCACAGGCCGCGCTCCCACAGATCGCTGTGCCCGGCGCCGTCGACGATGGCGATTTCCTTCGGCTCGCCCGCGGCTTCGTAGATGCGTTCTCCGTAGTCGACCGGAACGATCGCGTCGGCGGTGCCGTGCACGATCAGCACCGGCTCCTCGACCCGCCGGATGTGTTCGCGCGAGAGTAGCGGATCGCGCATCAGAAGGCGCACGGGAACCCAGGGATAGGTGGCGGCGGCGATGTCGAGCGCCGCCGTGAACGGGGCCTCCAGAATGAGCGCCGCGGCCGGACGTTCGGCGGCGACGTAGGTGGCGACCGCCGTGCCGAGCGACTCGCCGTGCACGACGATCGTCCCGCTCCGCTCCGCCAACCAGTCGAAGATTTCCAGACCGTCAGCGAAAAGCGCCGCCTCGCTCGGGCTGCCCGCGCTCCCGCCGTAGCCGCGATAACTCATCGCGAGGAGCCCGAAGCCTGAGGCGAGGATCTGCCGGAAGCGGTCGGCGCGCCCGGCGATCGTGCCGGCATTGCCGTGGAAATAGAGGACGGTCGGCCTCCCCGGCTCCGCCGCGTGATACCAGCCGGCAAGGCGCGTGCCGTCCTGCGCCTCGATGGTCGCGGATTCCACCCCCTCCAGGGCCCGCTCCGCCGGCGCGACGATCGTGGCGTCGGGATGGAAGACGTAGCTGCGCTGGAAGAGATAGAGATAGCCGGCCGCTGCGATGTAGGCGCTGCAGGCGGCGCCGGTCGTCACGCCGAACACCTTCAGGATTCGGTACCGCACCGCCTCCTCACTCCGTCATCGCGGTCGTCGCGCGGTTTTTAGAGCGTGGTCGGACCCGCGGCAAACCGGGGACAACGCAAGAGTGATCCCCGCCCTGCAAACCGCGCGTATCATTCGCCGCATTCCCGCCCGTGGAGGGCGTCCGGCCGGCGTTACCGACGGGGCGGGGATGCGGAGCCCAGGCACCAAGGGCGGCCATTCGCCACCCCGGAACCATGCTCACTCAACACGCACCCCGCGCTACAGCTTTCTGAAGCGACCGGGAGCCTCGTCAGGTGCCTTCTTTTGAACTCTTGATACCGTTCTTCGTTGCAACCTCGATTTTTGCATGCGTGCCCGGACCTGGGATGTTCTATGCCGCCGCCCAGACCATTGCGCGGGGACGTCGCGCAGGTTGGTTGTCGGCGGCCGGGTTTCATATCGGCGGCTATGTGCACATTCTGGCGGCAGCCTCCGGAACGGCCGTGTTGTTGCAGGCGGTTCCGGTCCTCTATGGGGCCGTGAAGTTCGCCGGTGCCGCCTATTTGATCTGGCTCGGCATAAGGCTGTTCGCGTCCCCGAAACGGATCGTCGTGTCGGTTGCCGAGCTCGAACTGACGACCCGTCGCGGGGCGATACGGGACAGCATCGCGGTCGAAGTACTGAACCCCAAGACCGCGCTGTTCTATATGGCGTTCCTGCCTCAATTCACGGATGTATCGGCCTCGC
>DASWJZ010000215.1:0-4833 GCA_036396875.1 Propylenella sp. | reverse complement strand
ACCCGACGAGGACCCTCAAATTTTGGAGGCTTCGCCCTCGGCTGCTCGTCCATCAGCTCGCCCAGGCGGCGCTCGGCGCGTGACGGCAGGGTCCATTTCAGGCCGCGCTCAGTCCTGCTCCAGTTGCCGCAGCCGATGGGTTGGCGGGACGAACCTCTGATTTCTTCAGCCTTAAGGCCTGACTTAAGGCCTGCCGCCCTCCAAGAGCAGAACAGGGACCCGGTGACTACCACCTAAGTCCCTGTTTTTGTTGGCTCCCCGGGCCGGACTCGAACCAGCGACCCAGCGGTTAACAGCCGCTTGCTCTACCAACTGAGCTACCGGGGATCAGTGGGCCATATATTGCAACGGGGCTTGCCAATGCAAGTTGACCGGCGCACTTGCCATTGCAGGCTCGACGGGCCATTTGGAGCGAGCCGCCACATTTCGGCTGCGACCGGCCTCTAACCGCGGGCGGCAAAACCAGAGACAAGACGCGTATGGCTCACAATACGGACGCCGGAGGATCTGTCAGGGTCGGCGGCTACAAGCTGCCGCTGCCGCGCTCGCGCCTGCTCAGGATTGTCCTCGGCGTCCTGCTCATCGTGTTCGGCGTGTTCGGCTTCCTGCCGGTCCTCGGCTTCTGGATGGTGCCGTTCGGGCTCCTGATCCTCTCCGTCGACCTGCCGCGCGTGCGGCGCTGGCGGCGGCGGTTCGCCGTCTGGTTCAGCCGCCGCTATCCGGATCTCGCCGCGCGCCTGCATGTCAGAGGAAACGGCAACGGCAATAGCGGCGCGAAGGAAGACGCTCGCTGAAGCCGCTTGCGCAGCGGCCGCCTTTCACCATAATTGATGGCGCTCTGGTTCCCCGCCGGCGCGAAAACGCGCCTGGGGATCAAATGGGAATGCGGTGAGGAAGGACCCAATCCGGGCTCCCAAATCCGCAGCTGCCCCCGCAACTGTAAGCGGCGAGCCCACCCGCAGCGAGCCACCGGCAACGGGAAGGCGCGGGGAGAGGGCACCGACCCGCGAGCCAGGAGACCAGCCCGGGCAAGAAACCGTTGCCCGCCGTCGGAGGGACGGCAAGGAGGTCTCGTGAACAATCCCGCGACATCGGTCGTCTCGACCGCCCAATTCACCAAATGGCCGGCTCTCCTGGCGCTCGCTTTCGGGCTGCTTGTCGTCTATGGCGCCGGCTTCGCGCATCCGACCGCCCTTCATAACGCCACGCACGACACGCGCCACGCCTTCGGCCTCCCCTGCCACTGAGGCGGCCATGCTCAAAAATCTGATCCTGAGCGCCGCCGCCGCCGGCGTGGCGGCGGGGCTGTTCACGGCCGTTCTCCAGCACGTGACGACGACGCCGATCATCATCGAGGCGGAGCGCTACGAGGGCGGCGGCCCGGCGCACGATCATTCGGCGGCGGCGGGAACCGCCACGACCGCGACGGATGAAGCCGAGGAATGGGGACCCGCCGACGGCGTCGCGCGCACGCTCTACACGTCGCTCGCCACGACCGTCATCGGCGTCGGGTTCAGCCTCGCGCTGCTCGGGGCAATGACGCTATCGAACGTGCCGATCTCGGCGCGCTCGGGCCTCGCTTTCGGCGTCGCCGGCTTCGCCGCCGTGTCGCTCGCCCCGGCTCTCGGGTTGCCGCCCGAGATTCCGGGCAGCGGCGCCGCCGAACTCGGCGCACGGCAGGCCTGGTGGTTCTTCGCCTGCATGGCGACCGCGATCGGCCTTGCCGGGCTGCTGCTCGCCGGGAGGGTCGTGCTGCAAATCGGCGGCGTCGTGCTGATCGCGCTGCCGCATCTCGTCGGCGCGCCGCAGGCGCCCGCGTTCACGTCGACCGCCCCGGCGGAGCTTGCCGGCCATTTCGTCGCGACGTCGCTCGCGGTGACCGCAATCTTCTGGGCAATGCTCGGCTATGCGTCCGGCGCCTTCCACGAGCGTTTTTCGCGCAGCGGATGAGAGAGGGCGTGGTGCTGGTGCTCGGCGGCGCGCGCTCGGGCAAGAGCGCCTATGCGGAGCGGCTGGTGACGGAGAGCGGGCTTACGCCCGTCTATGTCGCCACCGCCGAGGCAGGCGACGCCGAGATGGCCGCGCGCATCGCGGAGCATCGCGCGCGTCGCGGCGCCGGGTGGACGACAGTGGAGGCGCCGGATCGGCTGGAGCAGATTCTCGCCAGGGAAGCGGGCGCGGGCAGGGCGCTCCTGGTCGACTGCCTGACCCTTTGGCTTTCGAACATCATGCTCGCCGGCGCGGACGCCGAAGCAAGATGCCGCGCCCTTGCGGATGCCGCTCCGCGTCTTCCCGGCCTCGTCGTCTTCGTCTCCAACGAGGTCGGGCTCGGCCTCGTCCCCGACACGCCGCTCGGCCGCCGCTTCCGCGACGCGCAGGGGCGCCTGAACCAGGCGATGGCGGCGGTTGCCGCGCAAGTCGTCTTCATGGCCGCCGGGCTGCCGGTTGTCCTGAAAGGAAAATCATGAGCGCCGCTCTCGGCCGTATCCCCGCCACCATCGTCACCGGCTTCCTGGGCGCCGGAAAGACGACGCTGATCCGACATCTCCTGCAGAATCCGGCCGGGCGCAGAATCGCCCTCATCGTCAACGAGTTCGGCGACGTCGGCTTCGACGGGCAGGTGCTCGCCGATTGCGGCAGCGAGGCCTGCGGCGCGGACGACATCATCGAACTTGCCAATGGCTGCATCTGCTGCACCGTCGCGGAGGATTTTCTCCCCGCCATGGAGACGATCCTCGGCCGCGAGGTCCCGCCCGACCACATCGTGATCGAGACCTCCGGCCTGGCGCTCCCGCAGCCGCTGGTGAAGGCTTTTGCGTGGCCGAGCGTCAAGGCGCGGGTGACGGTGGACGGCATCGTGGCGGTGGTCGACGCGGCGGCGGTGGCGGAAGGCCGCGTCGCGTCCGACGAGGCGAAGCTCGCCGAGCAGCGGGCAAGGGATCTGTCGCTCGAGCATGACGATCCGGTGGAAGAGCTGTTCGAGGATCAGCTCCGCTGCGCCGATCTGATCGTGATCTCGAAGGCCGATCTGGTGGATGCCTCGGGGCTCGACCGCGTCGAGCGGGCGATCGCCGAGGATCGCCGGCCGGAGGCGCGGACCGTCCGGGTCGAAAACGGCGTGCTGCCGGCGGACATCCTGCTCGGCCAGTTTGCGGCTGCGGAAGCGGACGGCCACAATCGCAAGAGCCATCACGAGCTGGAAGGCGTGGAGCACGAACACGACGATTTCGAGACATTCGTGCTCCACGTGTCGGCGCCTGGTCGGGCGGCCCTGGAGGCGCGCGTCCGCGCGGCGATGGCGATCGACGGCGTGCTTCGCATCAAAGGACTGGTCGCGGCCGACGGCCGCGCCGCGCCGCTCGCCGTGCAGGCAGTGGGGCCGCGCGTGGAGACGTGGTTCGTGCCGGACGAATCGCGCCGTCGGCCGGGCCTCGTCGTGATCGGGCTGAGGGGAATGGACAGAGACGGGGTGGAGAGAGTTTTGCGCGATGGCGCATAGCGCGACGTACTCCCCCTCTTCCGCCCCCCGCGCAAACGCGGGCGGCACTCTCCCCCGCCCGGGCGGAGGGTGGGCACGCGCGGAAATTCCATGCACCTGCTAAAGGGGCAGCCGCGGGGGCTGACGGGCGGGGCAGAGCCGGTCGACCTAGAACAGTCGCCGGGCGACATCGTCATCCTCACCGCTGCCGACACGGAGATTGCGGGCCTGGCGGCAGCGCGGCGGGCGCTCGGCAGGCCTTTCCCAAGCGTGCGCCTCGCCAACTGGATGGCGCTCGCGCATCCTTATTCGGTCGATCTCTATGGCGAGACGGTGCTGGCGCGCGCGAAGCTCGTCGTCATCCGGCTGCTCGGCGGCGCGTCGTTCTGGCGCTACGGGCTCGACGAGGCGGCGCGGCTCGCGCGCGCGAACGCGGCGAAGCTTGTCGTCGTACCCGGCGACGCGACGTGGGACCCGGCGCTGGCCGGACATGGCACAGTCCCGGACGGCGATGCGCGAAGGCTCTGGTCGTATCTGGTCGAGGGTGGATCGGAGAACCTCGTCAACGCGCTTCGCTACTGCGCGTATCTGATCGACGAGGGTGAAGAGCCGGGCGAAGCGCGGACGCTGCCGAGCGCCGGGTTGGGGCGCGGGGCGCTCGACCACCCCTCATCCGCCCTTCGGCAAAACCGAAGGGCACCTTCTCCCACAGGGGGAGAAGGTTTGGCGCAGGCGGCCCGGCCGGAGCCAACCTCTCCCATTGCCGCAATCGTCTTCTACCGGGCGCTGATGCAGGCGGGGCAGACGGAGCCGGTCGACGCGCTTTGCAAGGCGCTGGCGGAGCGGGGGCTACGCCCCATGCCGCTCTATGTCTCGAGCCTCAAAGCGAAGGAAGACGCGGATTTCGTCGCCCGCATTTTTGCCGAGCACGCGCCGGCGGTAGTGCTGAACGCCACGGCGTTCGCCCTGTCGCGACCGGGCGGCGCATTTGCCGGCACGGTGCTCGACGGCGCGGAGCGGCCGGTGCTGCAGGTCATGTTCGCCGGCGCGTCGGAGGAGGCTTGGGCGGCTTCAAGCCGCGGCCTCTCGCCCGCCGATCTGACGATGAATGTCGTGCTGCCCGAGGTGGACGGGCGCATTGTCACACGGGCGGTGTCCTTCAAGGAAGCCGAGGCGCTCGACCCGCTGACCGAATGCCGGCCGGTGCGCTACCGGCCGAAGGCGGACCGCGTCGATTTCGTCGCCGACCTCGCCGCCCGCTGGGCGCGGCTCCGCGCAACGCCGAACGCAAAGAAGCGGGTGGCGATCGTGCTCTCAAACTATCCGAACCGGGACGGGCGGATCGCCAACGGCGT
>DASWJZ010000214.1:0-6964 GCA_036396875.1 Propylenella sp. | reverse complement strand
TCGGTCGTCGCTTCCGACGCCTTCTTCCCCTTCGCCGACGGGCTTCTGGCCGCGGCGGAAGCGGGCGCCACGGCGGTGATCCAGCCGGGCGGATCGCTGCGTGACGGGGAGGTGATCGCCGCCGCCGACGACGCCGGCCTCGCGATGGTCTTTACCGGCATCCGCCACTTCCGGCATTGACGCTCGACGGAGCGTGGGCCGTGTGCCGGTGCCCTACTCGGCCCGCATCGTCTCCAGCTCGCTCTTCCGCATCCGCTCGCTGGCGCTCTTCAATTGCCCGCAGGCCGCAAAGATGTCGCGGCCGCGCGGGGTGCGGATCGGCGAGGCGTAGCCGGCGCGGTTGACGATGTCGGCGAACGCTTCGATCCGCTCCCACTCGGAGCATTCGTAGGGCGCGCCCGGCCACGGATTGAACGGAATCAGGTTGATCTTGGCGGGGATGCCTTTCAGGAGCCGCACCAGCTCGCGTGCCTCCGCGTCGGAGTCGTTCACGCCCTTCAGCATCACGTATTCGAACGTGATCCGCCGGGCGTTCGACAGGCCGGGATAGGCGCGGCAGGCGTCGAGAAGCTCGGCGATCGGCCATTTCCGATTGATCGGCACCAGCTCGTCGCGCAGCTCGTCGGTGACCGCGTGCAGCGAGATGGCGAGCATCACGCCGATCTCGGCCCCGGCGCGCGGGATTTCCGGCGCGACGCCCGAGGTGGAGAGCGTGATCCGCCGCTTCGACAGCGCGATGCCGTCTCCGTCGGCCGCGATGCGGAGCGCGTCGCGCACATTGTCGAAATTGTAGAGCGGCTCGCCCATGCCCATCATCACGACGTTGGAGACGAGGCGGCCCTCGGCCGGCACGACCGTGCCGGGCGGCGTCTCCGCCTCGGGAAAGTCGCCGAGACGGTCGCGCGTGACGAGGATCTGGCCGACGATCTCCTCCGCCGTCAGGTTGCGGACCATGCGCTGCGTGCCGGTATGGCAGAAGGTGCAGGTAAGCGTGCAGCCGACCTGGCTTGAGACGCAGAGCGTGCCGCGTCCCTCCTCGGGGATGTAGACGGTCTCCGCTTCGACCGGCCGGCCGGCGCCGCGCGGCGGGAAGCGCAAGAGCCACTTGCGCGTGCCGTCGACCGAGACCTGCTCGCGCACGATTTCCGGGCGCCGCAGCGTGAACTGCCCCGCCAGCGTGTCGCGCAGCGACTTTGAAATGTTGGTCATCGCGGCGAAATCGGTGACGCCGCGTTGATAGAGCCAGTGCCATATCTGGCTCGTCCGCATCCGGACCTGGCCGGCCGGTATGCCGGCCCCGCGGAGCGCTTCCGCCAGCGCATCCCGCGGCAGCCCGACGAGCGAGGCCGGCGGCACGGCGGCGGAATCCCGCGCCGGTTCAACGGAGGCAAGGGCTGTCATTGACAAGGTTCTATCACGCGGCGGCGATCGAAAGAAAACAGGCCGCCGAGGCGGCCTGCGTCATGCTCCGGATATAGGCGCGAATCCGCCCGCGTCTACTTGCACTCCGCGAGCATCTTGTCGGTGGCGGCGGTGACCCCGCGCAGCGAGTAGTTGTAGGTCGTATCGTTGCCGCGCCGGGAGGTCGCCTTGATCACCATCGAGCGCCCGGCCTTCATGGCCGACAGAAGCGCCGGTTCGTCCTTCTTGTCGACCAGCCAGGCGCTGTCGCCCTGGGTGAACATCGTGAACTTGCGGCCGTCGATGTCGATCGTCACCGAGGATTGCTCCTTCAGTGTATAGCCGGCCACGAAATTCGCCTCGTTCTCCACCCCCTGGCTCGGGCTTGTCGTCACCGAGAAGCTTACGCGCCCATGATCGAGCTTAGGCGGCTGCATCGAGTCGGGTTCCGAATAGATGTAGCAGATCTTGCCTTCGCCGTTGCCGCTGTAGCTGCCGTTATAGGACCACATGGTCCAGTCGTTGAAGGTGCCGACCAGCGTCGGCTTTGCCGCGCCCTGGGCGTGCGCGCCGGCGATCGTCAGGCTGAGGAGCGCGGCCGCGAAGAGAAATTTGGTTTGGATCATGGTTCCGGTTTGTCTCGTCTGAACGTTGCGCGGCGGACAGCCGCCGGGAGGCAACCGGCGCCTTCGGCACATTTTCCCGCTTTGGTTACGAAAGCGTCAATGCAAGGCCTCTGCCGCTGGGCCGGTATTGTGACTGGGGGAATTCTTCCAAGAAAATGGGCGAGACTGTGGCTGCCCCGCTCGATTCAGTACGCTTTCGGCGGATCGACGAGCACGCGCCGCGCCGCTTCGCGGTGCTCGTCCCGGATCGAGCCCCGAACGGCGGCGAGCGCCGCCATCAGCACCGTCGCGTCGTCAAGGAAGCCAATACCCAGAAGGAAATCGGGAACGATGTCGAAAGGCGAGACGAAATAGGCGAGCGCGGCGATCAGCGTGAGCCGCGCCGATGTCGGCGTCGCCGGATCGAGCATGGCGAAGTAGGCCGCCGCCACCTCGTCGATGAACGGGATCGAGCGAAGCGCCCTCCTCACGGTTGGCCAGAAACGGTCGCGAATGCGCGTTTCCGCCTCCTCCGCCTCATCGGGGCCGAGTATTTCGATGTCGGGAATCTGCTTCGCCATGGCTCCCTTCACGCTCCCCGGCGAACATGGGGCCGGAAGATCGGATCGGCAAGATTCAACGCTTTGTTAACGATCCTGAGTAAAGCGTTTCCGCGTCTTTGCCGGCCGGAAGGCTGGCCGCCGCCCATCAGGAGGAGCACGCATGCAGCTTGCGCAGCAGGAAGCCATGATACGCGAACGCGCCTACGCGATCTGGGAATCGGAGGGCCGCCCCGACGGGCGGGAGTGGGATCATTGGGAGCGCGCGTCCCGGGAAGTTGTGCACATCCCGGCTGCGCCCGCCGCCCGGCCGGCGGCGAGGCGGAAGACGGCAGGCGCGAAGGGCGCCGCGAAGGGCCGTATGCGTTCGGCCCTGAAGTCGGTCGTCGCCTGAGCGTCGGCTCAAGCCGGCCTGCCATCCGGCGGAATCGCCCTTCGAGGCCCGACCGCCGCGGCGGGCCTTTCCGCCCGCGCGCCAGATCTGAACCTAGCCGCCCTGCCAGGCGCGGATCGCCTCCAGCGGCCACAGTAGCATGATGACGTTCAGGATCAGGTTGTCGCGAATCACGGCGCCGACGAATATCTCGAGCAGCACGGCGAGCGCCGCCGTCAGCCAGATGGGAAGCCGTGCCGCCAGCAGGAATCCGATCACCATGAACAGGATGTCGCTTATCGAGTTGATGACGCTGTCGCCGTAATAGTCGAGCGATATCGTCGCTTCGCGATAGCGGTTGATGACGAAATCGGTGTTCTCGATAATCTCCCAGGCAGCCTCGACGGCGATTGCGAGGACGAGCCGCATGCCGAGCGGCGTCTGTCTGAAGAGCAGCCAAAGGACGCCGTAGAAGACAAAGCCGTGAATGACGTGGGAGGGCGTATACCAGTCGGAAAGATGTTGCGAATTCTCCGAGCTCGCAGTCACGCCGTGCCAGAGCTTGATTGTCCCGCAGGTGCAGATCGGCTCGCGCCCCATGGCGAGCAGCACGAGAGCGGAGAGGGCGATGAGCGCTGCGGCCGTCGCGATATGCCGCGGCGCGGTGCGCCCGCCCAAGATTTGCATCGCGTCTGTCTCACACGGCAGGCATTTTCGGTTTCCGTTCCTTCGCCGGCAAGCTTTTCGTAACTTTGTCTGGCTAATGCTGCAACTGCGCCTGTCCGCGCCAAGCGGCGTAACGCGCGCTTCGAGGAACGGAGTTCTCTCGAGAGGACGGGGTTTGATGGGTGATGCAACGGGTCCGGCGGCCGCTGGACCCCCGGATGACAAGCGCCGCGGTCACCGGAGCCGCACCGTAAAGGAGGCGAAGATCGTCCTCTCGGACTGGTCTACGATCGATTGTGTCCTGAAGGATCTGACCAAGGAGGGCGCCCGACTTGCTATCCCGGCGGTCATGTCCCTCCCCAAGGAATTTCGTGTCCTCATCGTCTCCGCCGGGACCCTCACTCCGGCGCGGCTTGCCTGGCAGCGCGGGGAGCTGGCAGGCGTCGCATTCACCGGTCCGGCGCAGCCCGCGCCGCCGCGGCGCTATTGAACGGCGCTCCAGCAATCCGTCCGCAGGGCAGGGAATTTACTGACAATATACTAATCTTCGCAGCAGAACTTTAGGAAAGCCGTGCCCATTCTGCCGGCATGACGATTGCCCCGGCCGGTCTGGCGGCAGACCTGAGAGGCGTCCCGCGCCGCGGCTTGCGCCGCGAAGACGGCAACGTCACGCTGACGTTCGCACTCGCCTTTCCGGTGCTTCTCGGCGTCATGGGCCTCGCCGTGGACAGCGCCGCCTTCTACGACCAGCAGGCCCGCATGCAGACCGTTGCGGATTCCACGGCGCTGTCCGTCGCCAAGGAGCTGCACCTCTTTCTGAACGATTCCGCAGCGTTGAAGGCCGCCGGCGAGAGCCGCGCCGAGGCGCTGCTCGCCGAGAGCGGAATCGCCGATCGTCCGCACATGGTCGAAGTCCGGCTCGACCCCGCGCAGGGCTACGCGCAGGTCGAGATCGCAATGGCGGCGGAGGCTTTCTTGCCGGCGGAGATCTGGGGCGAGAATCCGATCGTCGTCAGGGCGGATGCGCGCTCCTTCGGGCAGGTCAGTCTTTGCATCCTCGGCCTGGAGGAACACGCCGGCGATACGATTAGGGCGGATCACGGCGCGCTGGTCACGGCGCTGGACTGCGCGATTCAGTCGAATTCCACCGACGCGGATGGGATGCGGGCGAGCGCCACCAGCGTATTTCTGTCGGCGTTCATCTGCTCCTCGGGCGGCTATGACGGTCTGCCGACCTCATTCCTCCCGCTGCCGCAGACCGACTGCCCCATCATCGACGATCCGCTCGACCTCCGGGCGCCGCCACCGGTCGGCGGCTGCGACTTCCTGGATTTCAGGGTCGACGACGGGGATGACACGATCGGCCCTGGAACCTATTGCGGCGGGCTTGAGATCGTGGGGGACGCCGACATCGCAGCCGAACCCGGCATCTACCTCATTACCGGCGGCCCGCTGAAGGTCTCCAATGACGCGAAGCTGCGCGGCGAGCATGTCGCGTTCTATTTCGACGACGACGCAGCCATCATCGATATCACCGACAGGGCCGTGATCGAGCTCAGCGCCCCGCAGGAGGGATCGATGGCGGGGATTCTGTTCTTCGAGAATCCGGCAGCGCCGGAAGGGCGCGACTTCAAGATTTCGAGCAACGCCGCCCGCAAGCTGCTGGGGACGATCTACCTGCCGAAGGGAACCTTCAAGGGCGGGGCCGGCGGCCTGATCGGCTCGCTTTCGGCCTACACGATCATCGTCGCCAACCGCATCGACCTTGACGGCGCCCAGCTTGTCATCAACGCCGACTACGCCGCATCCGACATCCCCGTCCCGCTCGGGCTCGGACCGAACAGCACCTCGGTCCGGCTCTCCAACTAAGCCGGCAGCACTGCGATGGCGTCGATCTCGTAGAGGGCGCCGTCGCGCGCCAGTTCCGAGATGGCGATGGTCGTGCTCGCCGGCGGTGTGTCGGCGCTGAAATAGCCGCGGCGCACATCGCGCAGGATCGGCAGGTGCTTGATGTCGACGACGTAGTTGTTGACCTTGACGACATCCTCCAGGCCGGCGCCCGCCGCCTCGAGCGCCGCCTTCAGATTGTCGAAAGCCTGCGTGGCCTGGGCGCGGAAATCGCCCGGCTCGCCGACGAGCCTTCCGTCGCGGTCGAGGCCGAGCTGTCCGGCGATATAGATCGTACGTCCCGGCCCGGACACTTCGACCGCCTGCGTGTAGCCTGGAGGCTTGGCAAGCGCGTCAGGGTTGAGAAACCGCGGCTTCGTCACAGGCATCCTCCCTCGTTGGCGTAACCCGTAGAACGCCGAAGAAGGGTCGCCCCGTCAATTGTTCCGCAAGCGAGTCCGCCGGCCGGCGCCTTGCCGGGCAGCGAATTTCGTGGCGCGGCGGCGGCGAAGCGTTAGTGGATCGTACCGAACTTCATCGTCGCGCCGGCTTTGATTCCGGCCTTGGTCAGGGCCTCGGCGATCAGCTCGGGCGACCCCCCGCACTTCAGCGCGATGGTCTTCGCGGCGAAGGCCACGAGGATCGTGTCGCCGTTGGCGATTGCGGCGCGAATGGTTTCTTCGATCTCTTGCAGGCAGAGTTCCGACATCCGGCACCCCCCGGTTACCGACGCATGGATGGATGTTGATCGCTGAATGGGAGGCGCCTCATGAACGCAGCCTGAACGGCTTGACACGGGCGGTGCTGGTGCACGCCTGCCGATTGACTCTTCGCCATCGCTGATAGAACATAAAGAGAACATATATCGTCTTGAAACGGCGCGCGGCGATCCCTGGCCGCGGCGGGTGGGCTCATGCCTGAAAAATCCCCTTCCGGACGTCCGTCCGTCTCTTTTTCCGCCGTCGGCGGGCCTGCCAAGCGGGCCGCCCTGCGGCAGCCGGGGGAGCCGAACTACGCCGAGCTTCTCGCCGCCTCCAATTTCTCCTTCCTGCGCGGCGCCTCGCACCCGGAGGAGCTGGCCGCGGCAGCCGCGCTTCTCGATCTCGCCGGTTTCGCCATCGCCGATGTGAACACACTGGCGGGCGCGGTCCGCGGCCATCTTGCCGCCAGGCAGACCGGCGCACGCTATGCCGTCGGCTGCCGTCTCTCCTTTCGCGACGGAACGCCGGACATTGCCGCCTGGCCGACCGACCGCACCGCCTACGGACACCTCTGCCGGCTGCTCACCACCGGCAATCTCCGGGCAAAAAAGGGAGAATGCCATCTCCATCTCGCCGACCTTTTGGAATGGGGGGCGGGGATGGAACTGGCGGTCCTTCCGGGTGATCGGTTTTACAGTGACGAACGGGGCACCCTTCCTCTCCCCCCCGGGGAGAGGGTGGCCGACGCGAAGCGAAGGCCGGGTGAGGGGG